>CALJUL010000023.1 GCA_937975725.1 uncultured Pseudoxanthomonas sp.
ATCCAGGGGGACGGACCGGCTATTTTGCCAGCGTTGGGCCGGGGTGGGGCGAAGGCGGGTGGGGAGGAGCGGGGACGGGCAATGGGGAATTAGGGAATGCGGGTTCGTCGGGCCGTGGATATCGGGCGTTCGCCGGAATGCCCGGCGGCGCGCGGCGATGAATCATCCCGGGAATGTCATTTCCGGTTCCCCGCTCCCGGCTTCCTATTCCTTCCCCTTCACCACGATGCCCGCCGGCGCCTCGCGTTCGATGCGCTCGTAGTGCCGGCCCTTCGGCGGCGTCTCGGTCACTTGCAGCACGCCGGCCTCGTCGCGCCAGCGGTACAGCGACGGGCGGCTGTCGCGGGCCTGGGCGGTGGCGGCCCTGTCCGCGCGTTCGCGCTTCGCGGCCGTTTGCGCGGGCGTATCGCGTGCCAGCCACCAGGCCAGGCCGCCACCGATGGCGATGCCCGCGGCGATGGCCAGCCAGGCACGCATGCCGGCGTCAGGTGCCGGCCGAGGGGCAGTAGGCTTTCATCGCCGCTTCGGCCAGGGCGCGCTGGTTGGCGCGGCCGGCGTCGTCCAGGGTGGTGTCGGGCTTGCCGTCGCCGTCGGTGTCCTGCTGCACCGGGCCCTTGCCGGCCAGGATCTCCAGGTTCTTGCGCGCGTTGGTGCACTGCGGGTTCTCGACCGGCTTGCCGGCCGGGGTCTCGGCGATGGGCGCGCCGTACTGGTTGATGCGGCGGTTCTGCACCGTCTGGTTGGGCGGCGGGCTGTCGGAATAGTGGGTGACGCCGTTCTTGTCCTTCCACTGGTAGACCTGCTGCGCGTGGGCGGCCTGGGCGGCGAGCAGGCACAGCGCCATGGCGGACAGGCAGGGCAGGATGCGCATGGCGGGCTCCGGGGGGCAGGGGAGCCGCGATTGCAGCACCCCCGCGCCGGGCTGGCAAGCCGTGGGCCGGATGGCTTGGGCTAAACTGCGACCCATGGACGAAATCAAGCCGCCCCCGCGTTCGCGCGGGATCTACCTGCTGCCCAACCTGTTCACCACGGCGGGCCTGTTCGCGGGCTTCTACGCCATCATCGCCGCGGCCAACGGCCAGTTCGCCAGCGCCGCCATCGCGGTGTTCGTGGCCGGCCTGATGGACGGCATCGACGGCCGTGTGGCGCGGCTGACCGGGACCAGCAGCGAATTCGGCGTGCAGTACGACTCGCTGGCCGACTTGGTCAGCTTCGGCCTGGCGCCGGCGCTGGTGATGTACCACTGGTCGCTGTCGGCGCTGAAGTTCGACAGCGGCGCGATGGGTCGCGTGGGCTGGGCGGTGGCCTTCCTCTACGCCGCCTGCGCGGCGCTGCGGCTGGCGCGCTTCAACACCCAGGTGGGCACGGTGGACAAGCGCTGGTTCGTCGGCCTGGCCAGCCCGGCGGCGGCGGGATTGATGATGTCCTTCGTCTGGGCCTTCGCCGACGGCGAGCTGGGCTGGAGCGGCGAGGAACTGCGCTACGTGGCGCTGGCGGTGACGCTGGCGGCCGCGCTGCTGATGGTCAGCCGGATCCGCTTCTGGAGCTTCAAGGGCAGCGGCGAGGGCGGCGCCAAGGCCGACCGCATCCCGTTCGTGGTACTCGCGCTGGTCGCGGCGGGGCTGGCCATCGTCTTCATCGATCCGGCCCGCACCCTGTTCGCCATCGGCGTGGCGTATGCGCTGTCCGGTCCTTCCCTGTGGCTGTGGCAGCGGGCGCGTCGGGGCAGGAGCGGCGCGTGACCCTGGCCGTGGACCGCCTGTGGTCGGCCGAGCAGCAGGCCTGGCTGGGCGCGCTGGGCCATGTGCTGTACCTGCCGGCGGACTGGCCGACCGAGGCCGGGCCGGCTGCCGCGGCTGTGCCGGAAGCGGTGCGAGAACCCGCCCCGGCCAGCGCGCAGGCGCCGGCCCATGCGCCGGCGCGCGCCGCGCGGCCGCCGCGCGAGAGCATGGAAGCTCCCGACCGCACGCCACGCCCGGCACCGCCCGCGCGCGGCGGCGGTTCGGCCCGGCCCTTGCCCGACCGCCTGCATTTCGCCCTGATCCGCGCCTCGGGCTGCAATCCCAACGCGCCGGGGGCGGCGGAACTGTTCGCGCAATGGCCGCCGTCGGCGGAACTGCGCGGCAATCCCGCGGCCAAGCGCGCGCTGTGGCCGGCGCTGCGGCGGTTGCGGCGGACCGGCGCGCCGTGAGCGCGCTGGGCGTCGACGCGGCCGCCGGACCGGCCCTGCGGCCGATGCGCGAATCCGACCTGGACGCGGTGATGGCGATCGAACAGCGCGCCTATCCGTTCCCGTGGACGCGCGGTATCTTCCGCGACTGCCTGAAGGCCGGCTATCCCGCGTGGGTGATGAGTGAGCACGGGCTGGTGATCGGCTACGGCCTGCTCAGCATCGCCGCCGACGAGGCGCACGTGCTCAACGTCTGCGTGGCGCCCGAGCGCCAGGGCCGCGGCCTGGGCCGCTACCTGCTGCGGGCGCTGGTCAAGATCGCGCGCGACGAGCGCGCCCAGCGCGTGTTCCTGGAAGTGCGGCCCTCCAATCCCACCGCCATCGCCCTCTACCACAGCGAGGGCTTCAACGAGATCGGCCGCCGCCCGCGCTACTACCCGGCCCGCGACGGCCGCGAGGACGCGCTGGTGATGGCGATCGAACTGCTGCCGGACGACATCGCCCGCATGCCGTAGGGCACGCGCAGGCGCACCATCGCCGTTGCCGGGGGAGATCGCAGGCTTGCCGAAGACGGGTTCACCGGACGCGGGCGCGAATGCGTGCGCGGTAGTGGTGTGCCGGAGCGCACCCTCTGTCGGGGCCCGCGGCGGAAGCCCGGCATGCCCCCGGGAACATGGGATCACGACCGGTGATGGCATCCCTGGTCACTGGCGTGCTTGCCGTCTCCGGGCGCAAGGGATGACCGTGGTGCCGACGCGCCGTTTAGGTGCCGGGCCGAGGAACACCAGTGCGCCGACCATGGCCTTGCGATGCGGAAACGCACACATCCAGCCGGGCAGCCGCCACGCACAGGTCAAGCGAGGCGAAGGCGCCGTGCAGCGCCATCGCCACGAGCCGCCACGGGCGGCGGAACGCGCGTCTCCGGTCGGCTCAGAGCTTCGCGCGCTGGCCGTGCAGGGTGGCGAGCTGGCCGCTCCAGTCGGCCAGGCGCTGGCGCTCCTGTTCGACCACGGCCGGCGGCACCTTGTCGCTGAACTTCGCCAGCTTGGCCTCGCTCTTGTCCTTTTCGGCGGCCACGCGCGCGATTTCCTTGTCCAGGCGTGCGCGCTCGGCGTCCAGGTCCACCAGGCCTTCCAGCGGCACCAGCAGCTTGAGGTCGCCGACCACCGCGGCGGCCGAGGCCGGCGCGTCCGCACCGGTGTCCAGCCACGCGATGCCTTCCAGCTTCAGCAGGAACGACAGCGACGCCGCGAAGCGCTCGATGCGCGCACGGTCCTGCGCGCTGCCGTCCTGCAACAGCAGGCGCACCGTCTTCGAGGGCGTCACGTTCAGTTCGCTGCGCACGCGGCGGAGGGCGGAGACCATGGTCTTCAGCCATTCCACGTCGGCGTCGGCCTGCGCGTAGTCCTGGCCGGCGAAGTCCGCCGCCGCGGGATAGGGCCGCAGCGAAACGGTGTCGCCGGCGATGCCCAGCTTCGGCGCGACCTGCTGCCACAGTTCCTCGGTGACGAACGGGATCAGCGGGTGCAGCAGACGCAGCAGGGTTTCCAGCACGTGCAGCAGCGTGTGGCGGGTACTGTCGGCGGCTTGGGCGTCGTCGCCGTTCAGGGCCGGCTTGGCGAGTTCGACGAACCAGTCGCAGAACTCGTTCCAGGCGAATTCGTACAGCGCCTGCGCCAGCAGGTCGAAGCGGTATTGCGCGAAATGGGTTTCGGCCTCCGCGGCGACGCGGGCCAGGCGGGAGAGGATCCACTTCTCCGCGTCCGTGACCGGCGCCGTTGCAGGAGGGGCTTCAGCCCCGACGGTCGCCGGAGCCGCTGCGGTCGGCGCTGAAGCCCCTCCTACAGCGAAGCCGGCAGTGTTCATCAGCACGAAGCGGGTGGCGTTCCACAGCTTGTTGCAGAAGTTCTTGTAGCCCTCGGCGCGGCCCATGTCGAACTTGATGTCGCGGCCGTGGGTCGCCAGCGCGGCGATGGTGAAGCGCAGCGCGTCGGCGCCGTGCGGGATGATGCCGTCGGGGAATTCCCGGCGCGTGGCCTTCTCGATCTTCGGCGCGTCCTTGGGCTTCATCAGGCCGGTGGTGCGCTTGGCGACCAG
>CALJUL010000024.1 GCA_937975725.1 uncultured Pseudoxanthomonas sp.
GGGGAAAGGCGGACAAGCGTTCGGGCATGTTCATTGCGAGCGATTGTAGGCATAACCAACAACGACCGTCCGCTTTTCCCCGGCCCCCGGCCCCTGCCCGCCCCTCAGATCTCCACCTGCGCCCCCAGCTCCACCAGCCGGTTGCCGGGGATGCGGAAGAAGCCCGTGGCCGGCGCGGCGTTGCGGTGCATGAAGGCGAACAGCTTGTCGCGCCACACCGGCATGCCGCGACGGTAGCTGGCCACCACGTTCTCGCGGCTGGCGAAATAGGTGGTGTCCATCGGGTCGAAGTACACGCCGCCGCGGTCGCAGGAACGCATCAGCGCCGCCGGCACGTCCGGCGTCTGCATGAAGCCGCAACGGATGATCACACGGTAGAAGTCCTCGCCGCCGATGGATTCGATCTTCAGCGACTTCTCCGGCGGCACCAGCGGCACCGGCAGGGTCTCCACGGTCAGGAACACGTTGCGCTCGTGCAGCACCTTGTTGTGCTTGAGGTTGTGCAACAGCGCGTGCGGCACCACGCCCTTCTGCGCGGTCAGGAACACCGCCGTGCCCTGCACCCGCACCGGCGGCGCCAGCATCAGCCCGGGCAGGAAGGTGTCCAGGTGGATGCCGTCCTTGCGGATCTCCGCCGACAGCAGCTCGCGGCCGCGGCGCCAGGTGCGCATCAGGGTGAACAGCACGATGCCCAGCGCCACCGGGAACCACGCGCCCTGCAGCAGCTTGGCGCCGTTGGCGACCACGAAGCCCAAGTCGATCACGAAGAACACCACGCACAGCGCCAGTATCCAGTACTGCGCGCGCGGCCACAGCGCGCGCGCCACCAGCGCCAGCAGCAGCGTGTCGATCAGCATGGTGGCCGAAACCGAGATGCCGTAGGCCACCGCCAGGTTGCTGGAGCTGCGGAACACCAGCACCAGCAGGATCACCATCACCGCTAGCATCCAGTTGATGCCCGGCACGTAGATCTGGCCGATGGTGTCGTGCGAGGTGTGCTTGATGCGCATGCGCGGGATGTAGCCGAGCTGCATGGCCTGGCGCGAGACCGAATAGGCGCCGGTGATGACCGCCTGCGAGGCGATCACCGCGGCCATGGTCGCCAGCACGATCATCGGGTACAGCGCCCACCCCGGCACGGCCTCGTAGAACGGGTTCTTGACCGCGTCGGGGCGGTCCAGCACCAGCGCGCCCTGCCCCAGGTAGTTCAGCAGCAGGCACGGCAGCACGAAGAAGTACCACGCATGCCGGATCGGCCGCGCGCCGAAGTGGCCCATGTCCGCGTACAGCGCCTCGCCGCCGGTCACCGCCAGCACCACCGCGCCCAGGATGAACACCCCGTGCCAGCCGTGCTCGGCGAAGAAGCGGATGCCCCACAGCGGGTTGAACGCCTTCAGCACTTCCGGCGCGTCCAGGATGTTCCAGGCGCCCACCGCCGCCAGCGCCAGGAACCACACCACCATGACCGGGCCGAACACCTTGCCCACTTTCTCTGTGCCGAAGCGCTGCGCCATGAACACCGCCACCAGCACCAGCAGGGTGATCGGCACGATGAAGTGGTGCAGCCCCGGCGCCGCGATCTCCAGGCCCTCGACCGCGCCGAGCACCGAGATGGCCGGGGTGATCACGCCGTCGCCGAAGAACAGCGAGGCGCCGAAGATGCCCAGGATGCCCACCGCGTACGCCGTGCGCGAGCCGGACCTGAGCGTGCGCTGGGCCAGCGCCATCAGCGCCATGATGCCGCCCTCGCCCTCGTTGTCCGCGCGCATGATGATGGTGACGTACTTCAGCGTCACCACCACCATCAGCGCCCAGAACGCCAGCGACAGCACGCCCAGCACGGTGTCGTGGTCGGCGGTCAGGCCGTAGTGCCCGGAGAAGGCTTCCTTCAGCGTGTACAGCGGACTGGTGCCGATGTCGCCGAACACCACGCCGATGGCGCCGAGCACCAGCGCCGGCATGCCGGCGTTGCCATGGCCGCCGTGGTCGGCCGGCGAAGAAGAAGAGGAAGGGCTGGACATGGCGGGCGGAGGGTAGCGCCGTAAAAGTGAAGGAAGGCTCTAGGCGGGCGTCGGCGCGGCGCGGCTCAGCGCAGGGCCGCCTGCAACGCCTTGCGGATGATCGTGGCGGCGTCGTCGCCGGCCGCGGTGGCGTCGCGCGCCATGCGCACGGCCTCGGCCGGCTTGTAGCCCAGTTGCTGCAGGGCGATCGCCGCCTCGGACTGCGGATCGGCCGGCAGCGCGGTCGCGCCTCCCACGCCGCCACCTATCAGGTCCGCGGCGCGGTCGCGCAGTTCCACCACCATGCGCTCGGCGGTCTTCTTGCCGATGCCGGGGATGCGCGTCAGCGCGGCGGTGTCGCCGGCCTGCACCATGCGCGCGAACTCGTCCACGCTGGCGCCGGACAGCACCGCCAGCGCGATCTTCGCGCCGATGCCGCTGACCTTCTGCACGTCGCGGAACAGCCTGCGCTCGCCCTCGCGCAGGAAGCCGTACAGCGACACGCTGTCCTCCTTCTGCGCGTAATGGGTGAACAACAGCACCTCGCGCCCCACGTCGGGCAGGTCGTAGAAGGTGCTCATCGGCGCTTCGAGCTCATAGCCCACGCCGCCGACGTCGATCACCAGCCAGGGCGGGGACTTGTAGGCGAGGATGCCGCGGAGGCGACCGATCATGGGGTGGCTCCTGCGTTTCCCTTCTCCCGTCGGGAGAAAGTGGCGCGAAGCGCCGGATGAGGGGCGAACGGAGTCGTTAACGGCGAACAGCGGAACGCGGACCGCCGCATGAATGGTTGATCATTCCGGCTTCGATCCCCCTCTCCCCAACCCCTCTCCCGTGGGGAGAGGGGCTCGGTCAGCGCACGCGTACCGCTCATTTCCTGCTCCAGGCCAATTGCGAACTCACGCCCAGCCGCTTCGCGGTGGCGCGCACGTGCGCATGGGTGATGGCGACGGCCAGCGCGTCGGCGGCGTCGGACTGCAGCTTGCCGTGCAGGTTGAGCATGATGCCGACCATGTGCTGGATCTGGGTCTTCTCCGCGCTGCCGCGGCCGACCACGGCCAGCTTCACTTCCTTGGCCGCGTACTCGTGCACCGGCAGGTCGCGCAGCACCACCGCGCTGATGGCGGCGCCGCGCGCCTGGCCCAGCTTCAGGGCCGAATCGGGATTGCGCGCCATGAACACCCGCTCGATCGCCACTTCGTCCGGCCCCCAGGTGGCGATGATCTCGCCCAGCCCGTCCAGCAGCCGGCGCAGCCGCTGCGGAAAATCGTCCGCACCCAGCAGCACCAGCGGAGCGTGGTGGACGTGCGTGACCTTGCCCGCCGCATCGACGTCGATGATGCCGACGCCGGTGCGCTGCGAGCCGGGATCGATGCCGAGGATGCGGGTGCAGCCGGAACCACGGGCCGGGGACTGGGAACCGGTGGATGCGGAGCGCGGGGAGTCGGAAGCCAAGAGGGAGAGTCCGCTGGTGGCTCAGGCACGGGCACGGACGATGCAGAAACCGGATAGCCCGGCCCCTGGCCCCCGGTCCCCGGTTCCGGCCTCAGGCATACGCATCCGCGCCCAGGTCCGCGTTGGAATACACGTCCTGCACGTCGTCCAGGTCTTCCAGCATGTCGAGCAGCTTCTTGACCTGCACGGCGGTCTCGCCCTGCACGGCGATGTCGTTGTCGGCGCGGAAGGTGATCTCGGCGTGGTCGGGCGCCAGGCCGGCGGCGGTCATGGCGTCCTTGACCGCCTGGAAGGCGTCCGGCGCGGTGACCACGTCGACGGAACCGTCGTCGGGATAGGCCACGATGTCGTCGGCGCCGGCCTCGATGGCGGCTTCGGTGATTTTCTCCTCGTCCGCGCCGGGGGCGTAGCTCAGCACGCCCAGGCGCTTGAACATGAAGGCCACCGAGCCCTCGGTGCCCATGTTGCCACCGCACTTGGAAAAGGCGTGGCGCACGTCGGCCACGGTGCGCACGCGGTTGTCGGTCAGGCAGTCCACGATCACCGCCACGCCGCCGGGGGCGTAGCCCTCGTAGCGGACCTCTTCGTAGACCACGCCTTCCAGTTCGCCGGTGGCCTTCTTGATGGCGCGCTCGATCACGTCCTTGGACATGTTGGACGCCAGGCCCTTGTCCACCGCCGCGCGCAGGCGCGGGTTGTTGGTCGGGTCGCCGCCGCCGGCGCGGGCCGCCACGCCGATCTCGCGGATGATCTTGGTGAAGATCTTGCCGCGCTTGGCGTCGGTGGCGTTCTTGCGGGCTTCGATGGACGGGCCTCTACCCATGGGGACTTCCGTAGTGCGCTGAACGAGGGCGCGGATTATACCGGGGGCCGGCCGCGGAAGGCGGCGCGGGCCTCAGGCGAAGCGGCCCTCGCGCAGGAAGGTGGCCGCCTGCCGCGCGGCGTCGGCCGAGAACACCAGCCCGGTATGGCTGGCGGGCACCACGCAGTGCGCGGCCAGGCCGGGCAGGCGGGTTTCCGACAGCGCCACGGTGCCGTCGGATTCGCCGTCGAAGCGCGCCAGCAGCCGCCCCACGCCGCGCGCCACGTTGCCGGCCACCATGCCCACGGGCACGTCCCCCTCCCAGGCCGGGCAGCCGGCCTGCAGCAGCGACCCGCTGCGTCCCAGCAGGGGCGCGGTCCAGCCGCGCTGCGCCAGGCTGCGCGCGGCGCCGCTGCCGCACAGGGGCGAGCCCAGGCAGACCATCCGCGGCACCGGCAGGTCCGGCGCGCGCCGCAGCGCCTCCAGCCCCACCAGTCCACCCAGGCTGTGCCCGACCAGATGCACCGGCGGCCCGCCGCGCAGGCGCCGGATCAACTCGCCGATGGCCGGCTCCGGCCCGCCGAGGATGCTCGGGTAGCCGAACACCTCCACCTCGAAGCCGTGCCCGTGCAGCCGCCGCGCCAGCGGCGCCAGCCACGACCGCGCGTTCCAGATGCCGTGCAGCAGCAGGATGCGGTGCACGGACTCGTTCGATTTACTCATGCCCACAGTGTCGGACAAGCCATTGGCCTCTTCCAGTCCATCAATGAATGCGGCTACAGGGATGCGAAGCGCGGTATCCGGCCGCAGCAATGCCGGATTTGCTTCATTCCGGGGTTTTGCTGGCTGTGGTTGCCGGTCGAGCGGAGCACCGCGAACCGGGCGAACGCCGCCGGTCACGCCGACGCCGGGCGCCGCAGGATGAATTCGTCGTCCAGCGTGTTGCCGACCGCGAACTTGTAGCCGCCGACGTGCCGGAATCCCTGGCGCTCGTAGAACCGCTGCGCGCCGAAGTTCTCCGACCACACGCCGATCCACAGCGTGCGCGGGCCGTCGCGCAGCAGCCAGCGCTCGGCCTCGGCGAACAGGCGGCCGCCCCAACCGCCGTTCTGGTGCGACTTCAGCACGTAGAGACGCTTCAGTTCGCCGTCGCCGGCCCGCACCTCGGGATGCGGCAGGCCGCAGGGGCCGGCGGCGGCATGGCCGACCGCCACGCCGTCGTCTTCCAGCAGCCAGACCGCGTAATCCGGGTGCGAGAGGATGGTGCGCTGCTTGCCGGCGTCGTAGGCGTCGGCGAGGAAGAAGGCCAGGTCTTCCGGCGGATACAGATGGCCGAAGGTCTCGGTGAAGGTACGCGCTGCCAGGTCCGACAGGACCGGGGCGTCTTCGGCGGTGGCGCGGCGGATGGCGAGCATGGACACAGGGTCATTGTAGGAGGGGCTTCAGCCCCGACCGCAGAATACGGCCAGCTTCACCGTCCGGACATGCCGCGGCACGCGGCGTCGGCAGACACATACCTTCCGGTCCCCGAATGTGCGTCGGGGCTGAAGCCCCTCCTGCAGGGCCTTATTCGTCCTCGTCTTCCTCGTCCTCTTCGACATCCTCGTCTTCATCTTCTTCCTCGTCCTCGTCGTACTCGTCTTCGTAGTCGTCTTCGCCGAAGTCCTCGCCGTCCCAGCGGCCCTGGCCGTCGGGAACGAAGGCCAGCGCCATCGCGGCAGGGTCGCTGCCCACGCGCACCAGCCAGCCGCCGAACACGCGGGCGCGCTCGGTCACCAGGTTCGCTTCGGAACCCTCGTTGCCCAGGCGTTCCCAGGCCAGATCGAATGCATGGTCGGTCATCGTGGCGGCCTCTCTTTCTTTGTCGGGGTTCTTCGTGGGGTGCGGAACAGCAAATGCGGCAGGGGTCGGTCGATGCCTGGTTGTCATCCCTGCCGTTGCAGAGGGAGGAATGACCTGCGCCTGCGGCCGTGCTGCCGTGTGTCCGGCAGCGTGCCCTGGCGCTTTGCCTTCCGCTCCCCCGCAAGCGGGGGAAGGGCGCAGGTGTGTCGTGCGGGAATCGCTTCGACGGCAGTACGGACGCTTTGTGGGCCGTTATTCCCTCGGGCGCACTTTTATGTGCACTTCGGCGAGTTGCTCGTCCGGGATCGGCGAAGGCGCGCCGGTCATCAGGCACTGCGCGGTGGTGGTCTTGGGGAACGGGATCACGTCGCGGATCGACTCGGTGCCGGCCATCAGCGCGGCGATGCGGTCGATGCCGAAGGCGATGCCGCCGTGCGGCGGCGCGCCATAGCGCAGCGCATCGAGCAGGAAGCCGAACTTGGCCTCCGCCTCCTCCGCGCCGATGCCCAGCAGTTCGAACACCGCGCTCTGCATCTCCGGGCGGTGGATGCGGATCGAGCCGCCGCCGATCTCGTTGCCGTTCAGCACCATGTCGTAGCCGCGCGACACCGCCGTCTTCGCGTTCGCGCGCAGGTCGCCGATGTCGTCCACCGCCGGCGCGGTGAAGGGATGGTGCAGGGCCACGTAGCGCTGCGCCTCGTCGTCGTACTCGAACATCGGGAAGTCGGTGACCCACAGCGGCGTCCAGCCGTCCTGCACCAGGCCGAAGTCCTTGCCGGCCTTCAGGCGCAGCGCGCCCATGAAGTCGCTGACCTTGTTGTAGCCGCCGGCGCCGAAGAACACGATGTCGCCGTTGCCGGCATCGACGTGCTTCACCAGCGCGGCGAACGCGTCCTCGGCGAAGAACTTCTGGATCGGCGAACTGATCTCGCCGTTCTCGGCGATCTTGATGTAGGCCAGCCCCTTCGCGCCGTACTTGGCCGCGTGCGCGGCGTACTCGTCGATCTGCTTGCGGCTCAGCGACGCGCCGCCGGGGATGCGCAGCGCGGCGACGCGGCCGTCCGGGTCGTTGGCGGCGCCGGTGAACACGGCGAAGCCGCTGTCCTTCACCTGCCCGGCCACGTCCACCAGTTCCAGCGCGATGCGCAGGTCCGGCTTGTCCGAGCCGTAGCGGCGCATGGCCTCGGCCCAGGTCATGCGCGGGAACGGCGCGGGCAGTTCCACGTCCATCACCTCCTTGAAGACGGTGCGGATCATCTCTTCCACGGTGTCCTGCACGTCGCGCTCGCGCACGAAGGCGAACTCCATGTCGAGCTGGGTGAACTCGAGCTGGCGGTCGGCACGCAACGCCTCGTCGCGGAAGCAGCGCGCGATCTGGTAGTAGCGGTCGAAGCCGGCCACCATCAGGATCTGCTTGAACAACTGCGGCGACTGCGGCAGCGCGTAGAACTCGCCCGGGTGCATGCGCGCCGGCACCAGGAAGTCGCGCGCGCCCTCGGGCGTGGCCTTGGTCAGGATCGGCGTCTCGATGTCCTGGAAGCCGCGCGCGTCCAGCCAGCGGCGCAGCGCCTGCACCAGGCGGATGCGGGTGCGCTGCTTGCGCTGCATCTCCGGGCTGCGCAGGTCCAGGTAGCGGTACTTCAGGCGCACGTCCTCGCCCGGGTTCTCGTGGTGGTGGAACGGCAGCGGCTCGGCCTTGTTGAGCACGGTGATCCGGGTGGCGATCACTTCCACCTTGCCGGTGCGGATCTTCGCGTTCACGGCTTCGCGCGCACGCACGACGCCCTCGACCTGCAGCACGTCCTCGTAGCCCAGCGACGCGGCGACCTTGAACACCTCGGCGCTGGACGGGTCCACCGTCACCTGCACGATGCCTTCGTGGTCGCGCAGGTCGATGAAGCACACGCCGCCGAGGTTGCGGGCGACGTCGGTCCAGCCGCACAGGGTCACGGTCTGGCCGATCAAGGCCTCGTCGACGAGGCCACAGAAATGGGTACGCATGGGGGACTCCACAGGGTCGTCCGGCCGGGGCCGGAAGGTCTACAACAGCCGCAGGTTGATCGGGGCCGGCCTGCCGCCGCAGGCGGACCGGGCCTGCCTGCGACCGCGGGCGGGTCGAGCCGGTTAGTTTAACCGTTCCCCCCGTCCGCCGGTCCTTCCGTTCTCCGCACGGGTCCGGCGGCGCCGGCGTATGCTGGGGCCTCCCCCGGAGGGCGCCGCCATGAAGAAGCCGTTGTTGCAGTCCGCATTCGTGCTGTTGCTGGCCCTCGTGGCCGGCCCCGCCATGGCCCAGGCCGGCACGCGCGCCTATGCGCCGGAGAACCTGCGCCCGTTGTCGGTATCCGACCAGACCCGGGTGATCAGCCTGGAATATGCCGAACAATCCCGCGGCCGCCGCATCCCGGACGACCAGTTGCGCTTCTACCTGGACCAGGTCAACCGCTCCGACTGGACCTTCAGCCGGATCCGGCAGGACATCGCCCAGTCGCTGGGCGGCGGCCAGGGCGGCTGGAATCCTGCGCCCGGCGCCGGCGAGGTGACCTGCGAGAGCAAGGACAACCGCTACCGCGAATGCCGCACCGGCTTCCGCGGCGACGCGGCGCTGGTGCAGAACCTGTCCGGCACCCGCTGCGTGGAAGGGCAGAACTGGGGCAGCCGCGACGGCATGGTGTGGGTGGACCGCGGCTGCCGCGGCCGCTTCGCCGAGAATGCGGCCGGCGGCACGGTGACCTGCGAGAGCGTCAAGAACGCCTACCGCGAATGCCGCACCGGCTTCCGCGGCCGCGCCGTGGTGCAGCGCCAGTTGTCCTCCACCCGCTGCAACGAGAACCAGAACTGGGGCCAGCGCCAGGGCGCGATCTGGGTGCGCGGCGGCTGCCGCGCCGAATTCCGCGATTCCGGCCTGGGCTGGGGCACCGGCGGCGACGGCTACAGCATCACCTGCAGCAGCGACGACAACCGCCGCCGCACCTGCGCCTACGACTCCCGCCAGCGCCGCCCGATCCTGCTGCAACAGTTGTCCAACGCCAGTTGCCGCGAAGGCTATAGCTGGGGCTACGCAGGCAGCCAGGTGTGGGTGGACCGCGGTTGCCGCGGGCGCTTCGGGCCGCGGTGAAAGTCGGGCGCGGGGTTGTCGTTGCGTTCCAATCGGCCCAGGAACTGAGGTCGTGGCGGCGGCGGGGACGGCCGCACCGGCCTTGCCCTCGATACTTGCCGCGCATCGGCGTCCCGGGCCCATCCCCCGCCACGGGAACCC
>CALJUL010000025.1 GCA_937975725.1 uncultured Pseudoxanthomonas sp.
TGGGGCCGTTGCGACGGCCTCGCCATCATCACAACGGACATACAGCGTGGCGCGGTTGGAGACCAAGGGCGATCTGGCTTCGCTGGAAGTCTGAAGCCAGGCGGCTATTCGTTGCATGGGGCCGTTGCGACGGCCTCGCCATCATCACAACGGACATACAGCGTGGCGCGGCTGGAGACCAAGGGCGATCTGGCCTCGCTGGAAGTCTGACGCCGGCATTCGGCCGGGAGCAGCGGCAACATGGGTTCCGGCTTTCGCCGGGACGACGGGGCATTGGATCGTCGTCCCAGTGGAAACTGGAATCCATTCGTTCCTCGCTTGCACACGCCTCCGCCTCGCCCTCACCCTCGCGCCGCTTCGCACCTGTTTCTGCGCTTGCAGTCGAACTGGCGCCGTCATGGAACCCCGCACCACGCGCTACGGTTGAACGAGTCGTTCACCCCTGCGATGCGATATATCGGGCATGGCGAACGCACCGGGACCCGGCTCCCATCCCTACACCTTCGGCATCGAGGAGGAATATTTCCTCGTGCGCCGCAACGGCCGGCGGCTGCGGCACATGCCGCGGCGGTTCTTCGACGAATGCCGGCAGGTGCTGGGCGAGCGCTTCGGCAGCGAGATGCTGCAGACCCAAGTCGAAGTGCGGACCGACGTGCACGACGACCCGGCGCGGGCGCGGGCGGACCTGCACGGCCTGCGCACCGGCGTGGCGACGGTCGCGCGGCGGCACGGGCTGGCGATCTTCTCGGCGGGCACGCATCCGTCGGCGCAGTGGCGCGAGCAGCGCGGCACCGACAAGCCGCGCTACGACCGGGTGATCCGCGCGCTGCAACTGCCGGGCCGGCGCAACCTGCTGTGCGGGCTGCACGTGCACGTGCAGCCCGCGCACACGGACGGGCGCGTACCGCTGATGGCGCGCCTGCAACCGTTCCTGCCGCTGCTGCTGGCGTTGAGCACGTCGTCGCCGTTCTGGGTGGGGCATCCGACCGGCCTGATGGGATACCGGCAGACGGCCTACCAGGAAATCCCGCGCACCGGCCTGCCACCGCTGTTCCGCGACCGCGCGGAATACGAGCGGTACGTGCACCGCTTGGTCGTCAGTGGGGCGATCGAGGACACCAGCCACCTGTGGTGGGCGATGCGTCCTTCGCACGCCTTCCCCACGCTGGAACTGCGCGTGCCCGACGCCTGCACCGACCTGCGCGACGCGCTCGCCATCGCCCAGCTATTCCGCTGCCTGGTACGCCACCTGGAGCGCCGGCCGGCGCTGCACGCCTCGCTGGGCAGCGCGGACCAGGCGGTGGTCGCCGAGAACCTATGGCGGGCGCAGCGCCACGGCTTCGACGCCGGCCTGATCGACCTGGGCAGCCAGCGCCTGGTGCCGGTGAAGGAAATGCTGCACAACACCGTGGACGCGTTGCAGCCGGACATCGACGCCTTGCACGGCGCGCAGGACATCGAACGCATCTGGGCCATCGTGGCCGGTGGCAGCAGCGCGCACCGGCAATTGCGCATCTACGACGAGCAGCGCCGGGACGGCTGGACGCGCGAACAGGCGTTGCAGGCCGTCATCGCATGGCTGGCCGAGGCCAGCGTGCCGGCGTGAACCGCCTCAGCGCCTGACCGGTGCGCGCGACACCATGAACACGCCGGCCATCACCAGCACGGTGCCGGCGACCTGCCACGGCCCCATCGGCTCGCTCAGCAGCAACAGGCTGAGCACGATGGTCGAGACCGGACCGAGCATGCCCACCTGCGCCGCCAGCGCCGACCCGATGCGCGCCACCGCCATCATCACCGCCAGCACGGGCAGCACCGTGCACAACGTGCCGTTGAGCAGCGACAGCGCGTGCACCTGCCACGGCAGGTCCAGCGCCGACAACGGCCGCAGCAGCGCGAACTGCAACAGGCACAGCACGCTGGCCACGCTGCTGGCGTAGGCGGTCAGCCGCACCGCGCCCACGCGCGCCACCAGTTCGCCGCTGCCGACCAGGTACAGCGCATAGGACAGCGCGCTGCCGAACACCAGCACGCTGCCCAGCGCGATGTCGCTGCCGCCCATCCGCAGGTCGTGGCCGAACGCCAGCGCCACGCCCGCGTAGCTGACCAGCAGCGCCAGCGCCTGCCGGCCGGAGATGCGCTTGCCCAGGGCGAGCCAGCCGATCAGCGCCACCAGCGTGGGCGTGAGATAGAGGATCAGTCGTTCCAGCGTGGCGGTGATGTAGGCCAGCCCGGCGAAGTCGAGGAAGCTGGCCAGGTAATAGCCCAGGAATCCCAGCGCGCCGATCCGCACGCGGTCCGCCGCCGCCAGCGGCGGCGCCCGGCGCGAGGCCCACACGCCCATCAACAGGAAGAACGGGAACGCCACCAGCATGCGCAGCGCCAGCAGGGTGACCGCATCCACGCCGTAGCGGTAGCCCAGCTTGACGATGATGGCCTTGCCCGAGAACGCGATCGCGCCCAGCGCCGCCAGCAACAGTCCGGTCCGGTTGACCGCGGCCAGGGGCGCGGCGGGCGCCGGGCTCTGCGGCGCCTGTGCCGGCGCCACATCCAGCGGCTGCGCCAGTTCGTCCTCCTGCCCCGCGCCGCTCACCGCAGCGCGCACTCCAGCAGCCGCCGGATCAGTGCCTGGGTCGGTGCGGCGCGCTCGGGCAGGTAGTCGAAGCTGTCCTCGTCCATGTAGCTCGACTGCGCCAGTTCCAGTTGCACGGCCTGCACGCCGTTGTCCAGGTCGCTGTAGTGGCGGGTGATGTAGCCGCCGCGGAAGCGCCCGTTGGCGACGAAGCTGTAGTGGTCCTGCGCCTGCAGCGTCTCCATCAGCGCCCGCTCCAGCGCTGGCGTGCAACTGGCGCCGCCGGCGGTGCCCAGGTTGAAGTCGGGCAGCCGGCCCTCGAACAGGAACGGCACTTCGCCGCGGATCGAATGCCCTTCCCACAGCACCGCGCGCCCGTGCAGGGCGCGGATGCGCGCCAGTTCGTCCCGCAGCGCGCGGTGGTAGGGGCGCCAGTAGCGCTCCACGCGCGCGGCGACCTCGGTTTCCGTCGGCGCCTGGCCCGGCAGGTACACCGGTTCGCCGCTGAACTGCACCAGCGGGCACAGCCCGGTGGTGTTCTGGCCGGGGTACAGCGATACGTCGTCCTCGGGGCGGTTCAGGTCCACCACGTAGCGCGAATACGCCGGCACGATGATCGAAGCGCCCAGTTCGCGGGCGAAACCGTACAGGCGCTCGACGTGCCAGTCGGTGTCCGGCACCCGCCGCGCGGCCGGCGCCAGTCGCGGCAGCAGGTCGTCGGGCAGGCGCGTGCCGTTGTGCGGCAGGCTGACGAACAGCGGCGTGGTGCCGCGGTGCAGCGTGTAGGTATCCATGCGGCCATTCTATCGCGGGCCCCGCCAGGCCCCGCGTCAACGCATCAGCACCAGTTCTTCCGCGCTGGTGGGATGAAGGGCGACGGTCCGGTGCAGGTCGTTCAGGGTCGCGCCCATCTTCAGCGCCACCGCGAAGCCCTGCAGCAGCTCGTCGGCGCCTTCGCCCAGCACGTGGATGCCGACCACGCGCTGCGCCGGACCCGCGCACACCAGCTTGAACAGGCTGCGCTGCGGCGATTCGGCCAGCGCGTACAGCATGGGCCGGAAGCGCGTCGTCAGCACGCGCACCTCGTCGCCGTAACGCGCGCGCGCCTCGGCCTCGGTCAGCCCCACCCTGCCCAGCGGCGGGTGCGAGAACACCACGGTGGGGATGTCCGCGTAGTCCAGCCGGGCCTCGGCATCGCCGCCGAACACGCGGTCCATCAGCCGCCGCGCCGCCGCGATCGCCACCGGCGTCAGCGCCGCACGGCCGGTCACGTCGCCAACGGCATGGATGCCGTCCACGTTGGTGTCCTGGAACGCGTCCACCTGCACGTAGCCGCGCGCGTCCAGGCGGACGCCGGCCGCTTCCAGCCCCAGGTCCTGCGTGTTGGGCGCGCGGCCGGTGGCGAACAGCAGTGCGTCGAAGCGGCCGCTGTGCGTGCCGTCCACCGCGCGCGCCACCACGCCGCCGGCCGCGGCCGGTTCCAGCGCCGCCAGCGCATGGCCGAAATGCACGTGCACGCCGTGCTGGCGCATGTCGGCAAGCAGGTCGCCGGTGAGTTCGGGGTCGAAGCCGTCGAGCAGCCGCGGCCCGCGCACGAACATCTCCACCTGGCTGCCCAGCGCCTGCAGCACGCCGGCCAGTTCCACCGCCACGTAGCCGCCGCCGACGATGGCCACCCGCGCGGGCGCGGCGTCGTAATGGAAGAAGTCGTCCGACACGCCGCCCAGTTCCGCGCCCGGGATGTCCGGGCAGCGCGGATGCGTACCGGTGGCGATGAGGATGTGCCGGGCCTTCAGCCGCGTGTCCTCGCCGGCGATCACGGTCTGCGCATCGGCCAGCCGGCCGCGGCAGGGCATCCAGACCACGCCACTCTCGTCCAGCCGCGTGCGGTAGCCGGCATGGATGCCGGCGATGTAGCGCTGGCGCTGGACGACGAATTCGCGCCAGTCCAGCGCCGGCGGCGCCACGTCGAAGCCCAGTTGCGCCGCCAGCGCGGTCTTGTGCGCCAGGTCCGCGGCCAACCACATCGCCTTCTTCGGCACGCAGCCGACGTTGACGCAGGTGCCGCCCAGTTCGCCGGGTTCGAGCAGGGCGACCTTCGCGCCCAGCGCCGCCGCGCGCGAGGCCCCGGCCAGGCCGCCGGAACCGCCGCCGATGACGATCAGGTCGAAGGTGTCCGCCTTCATGCGAAGCGCTCCGGTCGGTAGGGCGTGGGGTCGAAGGCCGGCGCGCGGCCGGTCAGCAGGTCGGCCATCAACCGGCCGGTCGCAGCGCTCATGCTGATGCCCAGCATGCCGTGCCCGGCCGCCAGCCAGGTGCGGCGGCGGCCCGGCGCGCGGCCCAGCAGCGGCAGGTCGTCCCAGGTCATCGGCCGCCAGCCGTACCACCGTTCCTGCACCGTCGCGCCCACCGGTTCGCGCAGGAATTCGCGCGCGCCGCGTTCCAGCGCCGCCAGGCGGGTGGCGTTGAGGGTGCCGTCGTAGCCGGAGAACTCCATGGTGCTGCCCAGCCGGAAACCGCTGTCCCACGCGGTCACGCAGACCGAGCGATCCTTCAGCACCATCGCGTGCCGCGGCACCAGCGCCGGCCGCGAATAGGTGATCGAATAGCCCTTGCCGGGCTGGATCGGCGCGCGCACCCGCAGCGCGCGCGCGAACGCCGGCGTCCACGCGCCCAGCGCGACCACCGCCTCGCGCCCGTGGCGCGGACCCAGCGACGTGTCCAGCCGCACGCCGTCGCCGGCTTCGTCCAGGCCGTCGACGCGGCACCCCTCCTCGATCGTGCCGCCCCTGGCGCGCACCACGCGCGCGAGTTCGGCCACGTAGCGGTCCGGCCGCAGCCGCGCATCGCCGGGGAAACGGATCGCGCCGGCCACGCCGGGCAGCATCGCCGGCTCCTCGCGCTCGTAGGCGGCGCCGTCGATGGCCTGGCTGTCGATGCCGAATCCGCGCAGCGCTTCGCATTCCTCGAGGTAGCGCCGGAACAGGCGCGGATCGCGGAACACGTAGTCCAGCCCTTCCTCGGCGAACTCGCAGTCCAGCGCATGCTCGTGCACCCAGTCGGCCAGGCGCGCACGCGAATCGTCCAGCAGCGCGGCCCGCGCCTGCGTGCTCCGGCGCCAGTCGCGCACGTTGCAGCGTGCGGCGAAGCGCAGCAGCCAGCGCCACAGCGCCGGGTCCACCCGCGGCTTCAGGTAGAGCGGCGCATCCGGCGTGAACATCCAGCGCAGCGCCTGCAGCGTCACTCCCGGCGCCGCCAGCGGCGGCGCATGGCTGGGCGTGATGGTGCCGCAGTTGCCGTGCGAGGCGCCGCTGCCGACCGTGCCGGCCTCCAGCACGCGCACGCCGCGGCCGGCTTCCAGCAGGGCCAGCGCCGTGGCCAGGCCGATCGCGCCGCCGCCGATCACCAGCACGTCGTCGCGTCGGGGATTCACGCGCAGGCCTCCATCGCGGTCACGCCGGCCGCAGGCGCATCGGCTGCGGCGCGAGGTAGGTCATCGACCGCCACGCCCATTCCATCGGCCCGAACCGGAACCGCGACAGCCACGCGCGGCTCGCCAGCGCCTGCAACGCGAACAGCGCCAGCGCGAACGGCACCTGCCAGGCGCGCGGCAACTGCCCGAACCAGCCCAGCCCGTAGCCGTAGAAGATCCAGGTGCACAGCAGCGACTGCGCCAGGTAGTTGGTCAGCGCCATCCGTCCCGCCGGCGCCAGCGCTCGCAGCGGGCGCTGCCACGCCGGCGATTGCAGCGCGCGCACGATCCAGGCCGCATAGCCCAGGCACATCAGCAGATTGGCGACCTGCTGCAAGGCGAACGCGGTGGACAGCCGCAGGTTGAAGGCGGCCATGTCCATCGTCGGCGCCAGCGCCACCGACCCCAGCATCGCCAGCAACCCCAGCGGCAGCGCCACCCAGCGCAGCAGCGCGTACAGCCGCGGGAATACACCCGGCGCGGCGATGGCGCCGCTGCGCACGAACCAGGCGCCCAGCAGGAACATGCCGCCCACGATGAAACCGAACATGGTGATGTTGCTCAGCCCCATGCCGGTGCTGCGCAGCCGTTGCAGGGTGGCGTCGGCGTAGCTGCCCGCACCGTAGGCCGTGCGCTCGGCTTCGATCATCGAATGCAGTTGCTCGCCGATCTGCGCCATCATCTTGTCCCAGCCGGCGGTGCCTTCCAGCATCGAGCCGACCGCGCCCATCAGGTACATGAAGGCGATCGGCGCGACGTAGGCCGCGAGACCCAGCCAGGGCAGCCAGCGGGGCGGCAGCGAGCGGAACGCCAGCAGCAGGAACGAGCACAGCGCGTACATCATCAGGATGTCGCCGGACCAGACGAAGATCGCGTGCACCGCGCCGATCGCCAGCAACACCAGCCCGCGCCGCCAGTACAGGCCGGCGAACGGCCGTCCCGCCCGCTCGGCGCGCTGCGACATCACCGCGAAGCCCATGCCGAACAGCAGCGAGAACAGGGTGTAGAACTTGCCCTGCACCAGGATGTAGATCAGCAGGTCGACGGTCCGGTCGATGCCGGTCAGCGCCGGGTCCAGGCCGGTGCCCGAGGCCAGCACCGGGCCGACGAAGGCTTCCATGTTCATCAGCAGGATGCCCAGCAGCGCGAACCCGCGCAGCACGTCCATCGCCTCGATGCGTTCGGCCGCCGCGATGGGCGCCAGATTCCCGGGGATCGCCGCCGTCATTCCGTTTCCCTTGGTGTCGGAACGGCGATTAGAACATGCGCAAGACCGCGCGCGCGGCGCGGGCGCGGTCCGCAAAAAGGAACGGCCCGCTGTCGCGGGCCATCCGGATGCGTCGCCTGGGCGGCACGGCTCAGTGGTGGTGGCCGCCGTCGCCGTGCACGTGGCCGTGCTCGATCTCCTCGGCGCTGGCTTCGCGCACTTCGACGATCTCCACGTCGAAGTGCAGATCCTTGCCGGCCATCGGGTGGTTGAGGTCCACGTCCACCACGCTCATGCCGACCTTCTGGATGGTCACCGCGCGCGGGCCGAAGTTGGTCTGCAGCACGACCTGCTGGCCCGGCACCAGGCGCTGGTTGCCGAAGTGCTTCTTGGGCACGCGCTGGCTCAGCCCGTCGCGGCGCTCGCCGTAGGCGTCGGCCGCGGCCACGTCCACGCCGAAGCTCTCGCCCGCCTCGCGCTCCTGCATGGCCGTCTCCAGGCCCGGGATGATGTTGCCGTGGCCGATCAGGATGGCGAGCGGCTCGCGGTCCCTGGAGCTCTCGATGGGCTCCTGGCCGACTTCGGACACGGTGTAGTGGAAACGGACGACGCTGTCTTTTGCGATTTTCATGCGGGACTCTGGGCGGGGCTGCCTCGGGGCAGGACGGTGGCGGCTTGTCGGCCGCCTGGGAATGCGGCGAAGATGCGCCGCGATGAAGGTCCGTCATTATCCCGGCTCGCCGGTGCCCGCGCCACTTCGCCGCCCGGGGCGCCTGCTGCTGTGCACGGCCGTGCTGGCGTTGGCCGGCTGCGCCGGCTCCAGTCCGCAGCAGGTGCGCAAGCCGGCGCCGCCGCCGCTGCGCGAATGGCCGGCGGTCGCGCCGGCCGATCCGGTCGCCGCCAACGCGGTGCTGATGCGTGCCCTGGGCCTGGTCGGCACGCCTTACCGCTACGGCGGCAACACTCCCGAGTCCGGCTTCGATTGCAGCGGCCTGGTGGCCTACGTCTATCGCGACGTGCTGGAACTGCGCCTGCCGCGGACCTCGCGGGAACTGGCGCGGGCGCAGGGGCCGAAGATCGCGCCGCGCCGGCTGGCGCCGGCCGACCTGGTGTTCTTCGGCAACGGCGGTGAGGTCAGCCACGTCGGCATCTACGTGGGCGAGGGGCGCTTCGTCCACGCCCCCAGCAGCGGCGGCACCGTCCGCCTGGACCACCTGGACGGCCATTACTGGCGCGATCATTACACCGGCGCCAAGCGGGTGCTTCATTAGCGGGATGTCACAACTGTGACGCCCAACCCTCACATTTAACGAACAAATAACGATTTTTGAACCAAATCGGGGCCATTGGCCGTCATCATCGCCCCCCGATATCCGCTACTCCCGCCCCGCGTGACGACCGACGACGACCTGCCAACAGGCCAGCCTGCCGCCACCCATCGCCCGGTGCGAGGGGCCGCCCGCTTCCTTCTCTCCCTGGCCCTGGCCGCCGCGGCCAGTGCCGCCTGTGCCCAGAACCAGCCCGCCGCGCCCGCCGAAGGCGCCGCCGCCACGCCTTCGCCCGACGCGGTCATCGTGCCTCCGGCACCGGCGGCCAAGTCCATGACCGCCAGCGTGCGCGAGAAGGCCGCCGAGGCCGCCACCGCCACCCTGTCGGCCCTGCTGCCCCGCCTCGCCGCCAGCGAGACCCTGCCGCTGGTGGACCGCTCGGCCATGGTCGCCGGCGACATCGGCAAGCTGCTGGCCGCCTACGACCTGAGCAAGGAAGGCGTGGTCTCCGAACAGGAACAACAGGGCGGCAAGGTGCAGGCTGTCCTGCAGCGCGCACTGGCCCTGATGGGCACGCCGTACCGCTGGGGCGGCACGTCGCCCGACAGCGGCTTCGATTGCAGCGGGCTGGTCGGCTACGTCTTCCGCACCGCGCTGGGCATCGAACTGCCGCGCGTCTCGCGCGACATGGTCGCCCAGGCCGACGCCGAACTGGTCAGCAACCGCGACGAGCTGCGCCAGGGCGACCTGGTCTTCTTCGGCCTCAAGGGCCGCATCAACCACGTGGGCATCTACGTGGGCGAAGGCCGCTTCCTGCATTCGCCCAGCCGCGGCAAGGACGTGCGGGTGGACAGCCTGATCACCGGCTACTGGGCCAACCGCTACATGAACGGGCGCCGCGTGGCGATGTGAAGCGCGGCCTGGTGCCGGATGGCGCCGCCGCTCCACGGATCGATTGCCGAAGGCCGCGCGACCAGCGCGGCCTTCTGCGTTTTCGGCCTTGCTGCTCGCCACGGGATACTGCCGGGGCACTGCCAAGGTTCCGCAGCCGACATGCACCGCATTGTCGAAGGGTTCTTCAAAGCGCGCGCACGTCCGCCGCACTAGCCGACCGCCCCATCCTCCAGTCCCACGTTGGTCGAAGCGGCTTCGTAGACTTCCCGGTCGAGCAGGCCGGTTTCCTTCGCCACCAGCACCGGCACCAGCATCTGGCCGGTCACGTTGGTCATGGTGCGCATCATGTCGAGGATGCGGTCGATCGCCACCAGCAGGCCGATGCCCTCCAGCGGCAGGTTGGCCGCGCTCAGCACCAGCGTGACCATCACCGTCGCCGTGCCCGGCACGCCGGCGGTGCCGAAGCTGCCCAGCACCGAGGCCAGCAGGATGACGAAGTACTGGTTCACCGACAGGTCCAGTCCGAAGTACTGCGCCACGAAGATCGACGTCAGCGCCGGGTAGATTGCGCCGCAGCCGTCCATCTTGATGCTGGCGCCCAGCGGCACCGCGAAGGCGGCGTAGTCCTTGTCCACGCCCAGATTGTGGGTGACGCTGCGGATCGCCGCCGGCATGGAAGCAAAGCTGGACGAACTGACGAACGCCACCTGCATGCCCGGCGCGGCGCCGCGGAAGAACTTCCACGGGTTCAGCCCGTGCGCCAGCAGCAGGCTGCCGTACACCACCACGATATGCAGCGCGCAGGCCAGGTACAGTGCGCCGATATAGCTGCCCAGCGGCAGCAGCTTCTCGAAGCCGTAGGCGCCCACCAGCGCGCCGATCAGGCCGAAGGTGCCCAGCGGCGTCATCTCCAGCACGAAGCGGGTGACCTGCACCATGGTGTCGCTGGCCTCGCCGGCCAGCTTGCGCAGGCCAGCGCTGCGCTCGCCCAGCTTGACCAGGGCGAAGCCGAGCAGGCCGGCGAAGAAGATCACCTGCAGGATCTTGCCTTCGGTCAGCGCCCTGAACGGATTGGCCGGCACGATGTCCAGCAGCACCTGCACCGGCGTGGGCACTTCGCGCACCTGGTAGTCCGGCGCCATCATCAGCCCGGTCAGCCCCTTGCCCGGCTGCACCACCCAGCCCACCGCCAGGCCCACGCACACCGCCAGCGCCGCCGTCACCGCGAACCACAGGAAGGTGCGCCCGCCCAGCGCCGCGACGGACTTCTGCCCATGCAGGCTGGACACCGCGTTGACCACGGCGAAGAACACCAGTGGCACCGCGATCATCTTGATCAGGGTCACGTACAGGTCGCCCAGCGGCTTGAGCCAGGTCTCCGCGGCCGGCCCCATCAGCCAGCCTGCGAGCGCGCCCAGCACGAAGCCGGCCACGACGCGCTGCCAGAACGGAATCTTCAACCAGGCCGACACCAGCTTCATCCAACGCGACTCGGGGAAACGGACGCGACACCTTAGCCCATGGCCCTCCACGGGGCGAGCTTGCGGGCGGAATGGCGGGTGTCATGAACAGGACACTGCACGGGCGGCATAATGGGACGACCATGACTCCCCCGTTCGCCATGTCCCTGCGCCCCTTCGCATCGCCCTTCGCCGGCCTCGCCCTGCTCACCTTCCTCGCCGGCTGCGCCAGCCTGCCGTCCGCCTCTTCCCCTGCCGTCGCCGTCGACGTGCCGCCCGTGGCGCACCCACAGGGCGAAACGCCGCAATGGTGGTACCGCAGCGGTGCGGCGAAGGCGGCCGCCAACGGCGCTATGAGCGGCAAGGCCAGGAACGTGATCGTCTTCCTCGGCGACGGCATGAGCCTGACCACGGTCGCCGCCGCACGCATCCTCGAAGGCCAGCGCAAGGGCACGCCGGGCGAAGAGAACCTGCTGAGCTGGGAGCGCTTCCCGCACACCGCCTTCAGCAAGACCTACAACACCGATTCGCAGACGCCGGATTCGGCCGGCACCATGACCGCGGTCGCCACCGGGGTGAAGACCCACATGGGCGCCATCGGCGTGTCCGCCGGGCGCAAGGGCGAATGCACCCCGGACGGCTCCAAGGACCTGCTGAGCTGGCTGACCCTGGCCGACAGCGCCGGCCTGGCCACCGGCATCGTCACCACCGCGCGCCTGACCCACGCCACCCCGGCGGCGACCTACGCGCACGCCTCGCATCGCGACTGGGAGAACGACACGGACCTGCCGGCCGAAGCCGTCGCCGCAGGCTGCACCGACATCGCCCGGCAACTGCTCGCCTCCGCGCGCTACGGGCGCGGCCCGACCGTCGCCCTGGCCGGCGGCCGCGGCGAATTCCTGCCCGCGGACGTACGCGACCCCGAATACGACGACAAGGTCGGCCAGCGCCTGGACGGCCGCAACCTGGTGGCCGAATGGCAGCAGGCCCATCCGCAGGGCGCCTACGTCTGGAACACGCGCCAGTTGCACGCCGCCGCCGGCGCGCCGCAACTGCTGGGCCTGTTCGAATACGACCACATGCAGTTCGAGCACGAGCGCCGCAAGGACGACGACGGCGAGCCCTCGCTGGCCGAACTGACCCGCACCGCCATCCGCACCCTGTCGCGCGATCCGGAAGGCTTCGTGCTGCTGGTGGAAGGCGCGCGCATCGACCACGCCAACCACTACGGCAACGCCTACCGCGCGCTCGACGAGACCATCGCCATGTCGCAGGCAGTGGAAGCGGCGCTGGAGGCCACCTCGCGCGAGGACACCCTGATCCTAGTCACCGCCGACCATTCGCATACGCTCAACTTCGTCGGCTACCCGGTGCGCGGCAATCCCATCCTGGGCAAGGTGCGCGGCCAGGGCGGCGAGGACGACACCCCCGGCAACCTGGCCCGCGACCAGACCGGCCACACCTTCACCACCCTCAGCTACGCCAACGGTCCCGGCTACACCGGCGCCAGCAATCGCCAGCCGGCCGGTCCCAAGCGGTTTCTCCACGCCCCCAGCAGCGTCGAACCCGCCGACGGCCGCCCCGACCTGGACCACGTGGACACCGAGCATCCGGACTACCTGCAGGAAGCTCTGGTGCCGCTGAAGTCCGAATCCCACGGCGGCGAAGACGTCGGCATCTGGGCCATCGGCCCCGGCAGCGAAGCCGTCCGCGGCACCGTCGAGCAGAACACCATCTACCACTTCATCGTCCAGGCCACGCCCAAGCTGCGCGCAAGACTCTGCACCGCCGGCACCTGCGACGCGAACGGCGTGCCGGTGGAACTGCCGAAACCGGCGGATTTCGAGAAAAAGTGATTCCGCCCACGGGGTTGCAGGTATCCCGCTCCTGCGGTCAGACGGGTGCCACAGCAACTTCCGGAACCGGTGATTGCGGCCGGATCTCCTGCACGACCCGCCCCTGCTCCATCACCAGCACGCGATCCGCACTGGCGATGGTTTCCGGACGATGGGCGACGATCACCTTGGTCAACTTCAGCGCCTTCACGGCATCGTTGACCAGCCGCTCCTTCATGACATCGAGGTGGCTGGTCGCTTCGTCCAGGAACAGCAGTTTCGGATTGCGATACAAAGCCCGCGCCAGGATCACGCGCTGCTTCTGCCCACCCGACAGCGAACTGCCCATGTCGCCGATCAGGCTGTGATAGCCCATCGGCATCGCGGCGATCTCGTCATGTACGGCAGCCAATCGCGCTGCGTGTTCGATACGTGCCTGGTCCATCTCCGGGTCGAAGAAGCTGATGTTGTCAGCCACGCTGCCGGCGAATAACTGGTCGTCCTGCATGACGGCACCGATGATCGTGCGGACATTGCGAGGGCCGATCTTGTGAAGGTCGTGCCCACCGACCCGGATACAACCCTGCGTGGGCGGCAGTAGACCCAGCAGCAGCTTGACCAGTGTGGTCTTGCCACAACCCGAGGCGCCGATGATCGCCACGGACTCCCCGGCCTCGATCGCGAAACTGCAGTCCTTCAGCACCCACTGCTCGCCCTCGCCGTAGCGGAAGGAAAGGTTCTCCACTTCGATCCATATGCTGGCCGGGGGTGGCGCCTCAGGCTGACCGGAGTACTCCTCCGGCGGCGTCAACACGATGTCGGCCAGTCGTTCGCCGTGCAGGCGCAGCATGCGGAACTCGATCCACTTGTCGATCAGCGCCGCCATGCGGCCAGCGAACTGGTCCTTGTAGGCCAGATAGGCGATCAGCATGCCGACCGAGAACACGTTCTGCAGCGCAAGCGTGGCGCCGATCCAGATCACGGCGATGCGTTCGATGCCGAACACCAGTTGGCTGGCACTGTTGAACCCCAACCCCATGCGCGCCAGTCGCACTTCCTGGTTGACGGTGTCGTGCATCAGGTTATCGTAGGTGCTGCGGCGTTGAGACTCCTCGCCCGCCACCTTCAGGCTCTGCATCCCGCGCAACGATTCCAACAGGTGCGTCTGCTGCTTGGCGCCCGCGATCAGTTGCTGCTCGGTACGATCGCGGACGGGTTGGTAGGCGATGGCACGGATGCCTAGGTACAGGACGACTGCCAGCAGCGTCACCAGCGCCAGCTTCCAGCTATAGAACAGCATCAGTCCCAAGGTAACCACGGCCATCAGGCCATCGATGATGGCTTCGACGAAGCTGGTGGTCAGGGTGCGCTGGATAGCCTGTACCGACGACATTCGCGAGGTGATGTCGCCGAGATGCCGCTTCTCGAAATAGTCCAGCGGCAGTCTGAGCAGGTGGGCGAACACGTTGCCCATCCATTGCAGGCCCAGCCGAGACGAGAGGTAGACCACGGACCAGCCGCGAAGCACGCCAATGCCGATCTGCAGGACCAGTGCCAACCCAAAACCCAGTCCCAGGACCATCAGCAGGTCTTGATCGGCCGACACCAGCACCTGGTCCACCACCCACTGCATGTAGAACGGCGCCAGCACCACGAACACCTGCAGCGCCACAGACAGCAGCAGGATCTGCCCTAGTGCCCGCCAAAGGCCACGGATGGGGCCAGTCAGTTGTCTCGCCGTTACCCCAGGCGCAGCCTTCTGCGGCTTGAACTCAGCCGTGGGCATAAGTTCCAGCGCCACGCCGGTGAAGTGATCGGAGACCTCGGACAGCGAGAGTTTGCGCTCGCCGATGGCCGGATCGAGGATAGTGACTTTGTCCTTGCCGACTTTCGCCAGCACCACGAAGTGGTTCAGGTCCCAGTGCAGCACGCACGGCAGCTTGAGCTTGCCCAGGTCGTCCATGTCCAGCCGCAACGGACGCGCACTGAAACCCAGTTGCTGGGCGATGTGTACCAGGTGGTTGAGCTTGGCACCTTTGAGGGACAGCGGAAAACGATGGCGCATTTCCGCCAAGCCGAGGCGCATACCGTATGCACCAGCCACCGTGATCAAGGAAGCGAGACCGCACTCTGCGGCCTCGGACTGAATGATCGCCTTCATCTCCGTCATGGCTTGAGAGCCACGCCCCTCCTTGGCATCCGACTATTTGAAATCCACTGCAAATAACACGCTAAAAGAATCCTTGAAGCGCTTCCGAATCTCCGTATCGATCTAATCAAAAATTAATTCCCGACATCGGAGACTCTACTCTCCGACAAGCTCTGTGCTCTCAAATTATCTCTTTCCGCCATGCGCTCACCAAGAATCAATCCTAAAAAGAAAGCGAAAACGGATATTAATACTGCAGCAAATATTGCAATTGAAGCCATTTTTTTCTTGGGCATAATAATCACCAAATTTTTGCCCCCCGCGGATGTATACACATCCGCGGGGGACTATTTTTTAGCCTTACTTCGTTTGTGCGTTGTCTCGCTCCGCCATATTAGCCCCCAAATACGCACCAGCAGCGGCTGTAGCGAGCACGATGGTGACTGCGGCACCAATCAGTGTCGGAACGAGACCACCTGCAACATGCTGAGTCTCATCTTGAGTTAGCTCTTTCATAGTCATCCGCTCAGCAATCACGCTTTGAATAGTAGGAAGCAATCGCCGCCACGCCCATCAGCGGACTCACAGCGAAAATGACAGCGATTTCCACCTTAGTGGCTGTCGACATCTCGCACTTCTCCAAGCCTCCATCGATGGAGCACAACTCATTAAAAGTAAGTTCACGCATTTTAAGTACAACTCCTTTTGAGTGACGCAGTTCCCCTGCATCATGGACCGGGAACACACCCGGCAATTCATGTCCCTGTCTGGCGAGGCTAACAGCAAAAAGCTCGCCCTAGTCTTAATCGCCTTAAACGGCACTCTTGACGTCCTCAACCAGCTCCTGGCTAACGCTCTTCACTTTCCCCACTGATACGGTTGCCAAAGCGCATACCATTCTTGTTGCATTCCCGAAACTTACCGTTCCTGTTCGCGGCTCCACGCGATATGCCCGTCCGTACACGACCTCATTCGGCTTCGCAGCAAAGCGGGCAACGTAAATACCATCTTCGCGAGTGATGGCATGCATGAATGGCTTGCGCTTCCCCGCGCGATACAGGGCTACATCAGCGCCCGCGACGACCTGTCCCTTCCCGTACGTCACAGGAGACACCACCTCGCATGTTGAATCGTCGATCATGCGAGCGGAAGCTCCGCCCAGCGCTGCCACTTCTTCCGGCGAGAGCAGCGGCACTGGCGGCTCATCCGCCAGCACCGGTGAGCATGCCAGCAGTAGCGCCGGCAGCAGTCGGCGAACCGTGACGGAACTCGGCTCAGCGACCACGAACCGCCTGCTGACGCTCACGCTCCTGGAGCATCTCCAGGAACTGCTGAATTTCCCACTCCGTCTGCTGACGGTCCTGACCCGGATAATTGGGTGCCTCGCCGACGCCACCACTCACACCGCCCAACTCTTCCATATTCAATCCACGCATCGCCCTTCTCCTTTCGCTTTCTGGCGCAGCCCCTGCGCCCTGGGTCCGGGAACGTTCCCGGCAATCTCATTACCTCCGAGCACGTCAACCACTGGCGACTTTTCCACCCAGTGAATACAGCGGCTCGAAGATCCATTCAATCAACGCTCTGCGTTCGCCGAGCACATCGGCATCCAGTACCATTCCAGGCCTGAGAGACTCAGGTTTACCGTAGGCCGTGATCGCCTGTCGGGCGAGAGATACGGTCACCCGGTAGAACGGCTCGCCCTGCTGCGCATTGCCACTCAAAGCGCCCAGTTCACTCGGACTCAGTGCGCTGCGACTTATCGCCGCCACGCGCCCCTCCTGATGACCAAACTTCTGGTAAGGAAATGATTGATAGCGCAGCAACACGCGATCACCCGGCTCGATGAAGCCGATGGCTCGACTAGGCACAAGCAGTTCCGCCTCCAGGCGTCCGTCGCCCGGCAGCAACGTCATCAACGGCTGGCCGGCCTGTACCGCCTGCCCCGGTTTGACTACCTGCGTTGCCACCACGCCGGCCACCGGCGCCTTGACCACCAGCGCACCGCCGGCCTGCGTCTGCACCCGCTCTTGCTCCAGCTGTGCCAGTTCGCGCTGGAACCCTGCTTCGCTCGCCCTCTCCTGCGCGGGCAACTCGCGCACCGCCTGCTGCAACTGCGCAATCAAACGCCGCGTACCAATGGCCTGACGCTGCAAGCCCTGCATCTGCCCCGTGTACTCCAGCACACCTGCTTCCTGCTGCTTGATCTGCAGCACGCTGACGTACTGCCCATCCTCCAGCCGGCGCAGCCGCTCCAGCGTTTCGTTGGCAATACGGATCTGGTCCCGGCGGGTCGCCACTTCCGACTCGATCTGCCTGAGCTCACGCTGCGCGACCGCCAGTTGCTCCCGTGTACCTTGTGCCTGCGCCTGCAATTGCCGCTGCTGCGCCTCCTGCGCGGACATCAGCCCCGCCTGCCGCTGGCCCAACTGCTGCTCCAGCGCGACCTGCGTATCGCCCGACGCCAACGTCGCGCGGGGCACGCTGACCACCGCCAATGCTGCGCCCACCTGGACACGGACACCCTCCACCGCATCCAGCCTGGTCACTACACCGGTAGCGGGCGCCAGTACGGTGGCAAGGCCCTGCGATGGCACCAGCTGTCCAGTCACGGTGGAGCGGCGCGTGTACGTACCGAAGGTCACGAACAGGACGATGGCCGTGGCGGCGGTCGCCGCTGCCAGCGTCAGCAGCCACAACCGCAGCGGCTGAGCCAGCGATATCCCACCCAGCCAGCTGCCACGCTTGGCTTCGAGGACTTCGGGGCGGAACAGCGGTTGCGTCATTGCGATGATGCGTCCTTGTATGCGGAAGGCTCGACGTCATTCCGACCGACGCTGCCTGCCTCTTGCCTTCCCGGCAATCCTGCCGCGCGAACGGCATGCACTTCAATCAATCACTCTCTTCGAGATGCCAATCCCGCCAGCAATCACATTTACTTTCGTCTTCCGCATCAAACGTTTCCAGGCGATTGCCAGCGAAACTTTACAAGTTTCCGTCAATATTCCTGACGCACTATTGTGAGTTGCTTCGGACAATCCGCACGTTTAGTTTGGTTGCCCGGCTCAACGACTGATTTGAATAGACACGCATGAAACTTTCTATGCGCATCCGGATCGCGCGCCAACGGGCAGGCCTTTCCCAGGAAGCCCTTGCCGTGAATCTGGGCGTTACCCGCAGCGCAGTGGCGAACTGGGAGGGCGCCGACAACATCCTGCCCGCATCCACCCGACTCGCAAAGCTCGCCAAGCTGACCGACGTGAACTACGAATGGCTGGCGACAGGTCGCGGAGCGATCGGCTATGTCGGCATCAACAGCGAGACCCCTGCCACGGATGGGGACGAGGTCCACGACGAGTTCGAACGCCGTTTGCTGGGTGCATTCAGACGGATGAGACCCGCAGCGCGCCTGCGATCCCTGTTGCGGCTGGAAGCAGAGGCCATGCCATTGGCGAAGATCGGGAATAAGGCTCGGACCTGAAACGGTTCCCCGCTTTTCGCTCACTACGGCGACAGGCAACGTCACCACCACACGGCGATGGGCACGCAACGATGAAGACGGCCATCGACACAACAGGCCGGCACTGCCCGCCATGCGGAGCCGCCTCGGAACGGCTCCGCCAACACCGCGCCCCGCGCAGACAGGGGCGCCACGATGGGTGGCGCGTCGCAACGCGCCGGAATGCTCCCGCGCGAGCGGGACATAGTCAGAACGGCTTCGCTAACACCAGCCACACCACCGCGATCAACGCGAACAGCGGCAGTTCGTTAAACCAGCGCAGCGCCTTCGGCGACGGCAACGATTTGCCTTTCGCCACGCCCTTCAGCCAGCGGCCTGCGACGATGAAGTGCGCCAGCATCAGCGCCACCAACGCGAGCTTGGCGTGGAGCCACCCCATGCTGGACCCCACCATCGTCTGGAAATCCGGGATCACCCGGTAGCCGAGCCAAAGCACCAGCCCCAGGATCACCGCGATGCCGAACATGCTGTGGCCGAAGCCGTACAGGCGGCGCCCCATCAGCAGCAGGCGCGCCTGCACGTCGGCCTGGCCCTGCGTTTCGGCCAGGTTGACCAGGATGCGCGGCAGGTAGAACACCGTCGCCATCCAGGCGATGACGAAGACGAGGTGAAAGGTCTTGATCCAGAGGTAGAGGCTGGCTTTGTCCACGCTGGCCGGCTCCGTCGCTTGCGGTGGTGATACGGGATTCTCCGATACTGCCGACGGGACTGTCCAATGGTAGAGGGATGCCAAGGTTCCGTCGTTCCAGCGTAAGCTGGAACCCATGTTGATGTTGCTGTCGCCCTGCTTCGTCCGGCAAGAGCAACGGCGCAATGGATCCCGGCGTGCGCCGGGATGACGGGCGGGGCGTCTTTGCTCCCTTCCTTCTTTTCCCTTCTCTCCTCCCTTCTGCCCGCCGCTCATGACCAAGCACTACGACGCCACCTATTTCCAGCACTGGTACCGCCAGGGCGACATCGGCGGGGCCGCGCGGCTGGCGCGCAAGGTGGCGCTGGCGGTTGCGGTGGCGGAGTACCACCTGGAGCGCCCCGTCCGCACGGTGCTGGACATCGGCTGCGGCGAAGGCGTCTGGCGCGCGCCGCTGCTGAAGCTGCGGCCGAAGCTGCGCTATCTCGGCTTCGACGCCAGCGAATACGCCGTCGCCCGCTACGGGCGCAGCCGCAACCTGCATTTCGCCCGTTTCGAGGATTTCCAGTACCTGCGGCCCTGTGCGCCGGCCGACCTGCTGGTGTGCTCGGACGTGATGCACTACGTGCCCACGCGCGAACTGCGGCGCGGACTGCCCGGACTGGCGGCGCTGTGCGGGGGTGTGGCCTTCCTGGAAACCTTCTCCAAGGAGGACGAATTCGAAGGCGACCACGAGGGCTTCCAGCCCCGCGCCGCCGCCTGGTACCGCCGGGCGTTCGGCGAACAGGGCTTCCAGGCGGTGGGCAACCACTGCTGGCTCGGCCCCCACCTAGCCGGCGATGTCGCCGCGCTGGAAGCCCTGGGCTGAGGCCAAAACTGAACAGGCACGCGCGCGGGAGGGCTGGCTTGCGGTATCATGCTGCACTGCAGCACCAAGCGGAACGCACCCGGCCATGACCCTGTACCAACTGCACGAACTCGGACGCGCATGGATGGCGCCGCTGGCCTATATGGCCGAAGCGAACGCGCGCATCTTCTCCGCGCCCACCAGTTGGTTGTCCAACATGCCCGGCGCCGAGCGCATCGCCGCCGGCAACGAGCTGATCCACCGCATCGGCAAGGACTACGAGAAGCCGGCCTGGGACATCCGTGAGGTCGAGGCCCACGGCCGCACCGTGCCCATCGTCGAACTGGAGGCGCTGAAGACGCCGTTCTGCCGGCTGCTGCGCTTCAAGCGCTACACCGACGACGCCGACACCATCGCCGCGCTGAAGGACGATCCGGTGGTGCTGGTCGTGGCGCCGCTGTCCGGCCACCACGCCACCCTGCTCCGAGACACCGTGCGCACCCTGCTGCGCAACCACAAGGTCTACGTGACCGACTGGGTGGACGCGCGCATGGTGCCCACGGCGGAGGGCGCGTTCGGCCTGGACGACTACGTGGCCTGCGTGGAGCAGTTCATCCGCCACATCGGCGCCGAGAAGCTGCACGTGATCAGCGTCTGCCAGCCCACCGTGCCGGTGCTGGCGGCGGTATCGCTGATGGCCGCGCGCGGCGAAGCCACGCCGCGCTCGCTGGTGATGATGGGCGGCCCGATCGACGCGCGCCGCAGCCCCACCGAAGTCAACAGCCTGGCCACACGCAATCCGTTGTCGTGGTTCGAGAACAACGTCATCCACACGGTGCCCATGCCCTACCCCGGCGAAGGCCGCCGCGTGTACCCCGGCTTTCTGCAGCACGCCGGCTTCATCGCGATGAATCCCAGCCGCCACTTCATGTCGCACTGGGACTTCTATTCCGATCTGGTCAAGGGCGACCTGCAGGACGCCGAATCGCACCGCAAGTTCTACGACGAATACAACGCCGTGCTGGACATGCCGGCGGAGTACTACCTGGACACCATCCGCACCGTGTTCCAGGAATTCCTGCTGCCGCGCGGCATGTGGAAGGTCAAGGGCGAACCGGTGACGCCGGCGGCGATCCGCAAGACCGCGCTGATGAGCATCGAGGGCGAACTGGACGACATCTCCGGCCAGGGCCAGACCGCCGCCGCGCACGATCTGTGCACCGGCATCCCCAAGGCCCACCATCGGCACCTCACCGTCGACGGCGCCGGCCACTACGGCATCTTCAGCGGCCGCCGCTGGCGCGAGATCGTCTATCCGCAAGTGCGCGACTTCATCGCCAAGTACGCCGGCTGACCCGCTGCGCCCCGGCGCAGGCGCGACACGGGTCGTGACCGGTGTCCCGCAACCATGCGCCTGTCCGCATCCTCATGAAGAAGCCGCCCCTTGGGCGGCTTCTTCGTTCGCGATTTGCATCGCGCCTACGGCCAGGGAATTTCACAGCACGGGCGTGCGCACCAGCAGGTGCTTGGCCAGCCAGCCGTGCAGGCGACCGATGCCGCGCGCCAGGTGCAGCGTGGCGAACAGCAGCAGGAACCCGGCGACGAAGCTCAGCAGCCACAGCAGCGGCGAATCAGGCGTCAGGTTGAGGATGTCCACGTCGAACGCGCCGGCATGGCCCAGCAACAGCGCGACCGGCATCGCCATCAGGCTCAGCGAGGTCGTCAGCAGGGTCACCACGATAGTGAAATAGGCAGTGCCCAGCGGCAGCATCAGCAACATGTAGCCCATCGCCGTCCAGGTGCGGCCATCGGTGAACAGTTCCTTCAGGCGCGTCAGCCACGGCTTGTCGCGCTGCGTATACAGCGGCCGGCGCGGCATGCGCTCGCCCAGCAGCACTTCCACGATGCGGCCTTCCACCAGCGACAGCAGCCGCACCGACATCAGGAACAGCAGCAGCAGCGGGACGCCGACGATCAGGACCAGCAGGCCGGCCGACACGCTGGCACCGGTGACCACCCAGGTGAAATAGAAGATGCCCGTCGCCAGCGTCAGCAACATGTAGAACAGCGCGCCGTAGGTGTGCGGATCCGCGGCGACGCCGAAGAACCGGCCGAGCGGGGACTTGCGCTTCGGCGGCGCGGGCGGGCGCAGTGCGCGGGTGACCATCACCTCGGTCTCGCGGTAGATGTCGGCCACTTCCTCGGGCGCGCCGTAGCTGCCGGCGACGGACGCGATCACCTCGGCCTCGGAGCGATCGGGGTTCTCCGCCATTTCCGAGCGCAGGTATTCCTCCGCGTCGTACAGCGCGTCCTGGACCATGGCCTTGTCGGCGCCGGCCAGCGCCGCGCGCAACTGGTCCAGGTATTCGGGGATGGTGATGGGCAAGGGCTTGCAGGCGGTGGTGGCGTTCATTCGGTTGTCCCTTCAAGCACGGAATCGACGGAATCGCGGGTGGCGCGCCAGGCGGCGGCCCAGGATCGCAGGGTCTGCCGCCCTGCCTCGGTGATGCGGTAGTAGCGGCGCGGCGGGCCGGCGACGGAAGGCTCGACGAAGCTCTCCAGCAGCCCGTTGCCTTCCAGGTTGCGCAGCACCGGGTACAGCGCGCTCTGCTTGCCGCTGAGCACGCCGTCGCCGATGCGCTCGAGCTGCTTGGCGATCAGGTAGCCGTACAGCGGCTCGCCGGTGCGCGCCAGCACCGCCAGCAGCGCCAGCGACACCGTGCCGGCGCTCAACTCCTTCTGGAACTTCCTCAGGTGGACATCGGGATCGCTCATGGCTTCCCCTTCGCGGGACGTCCGCTAGGTCGGAGACGATGCTATTGCGAAGTTTGATATAGCGGATGTGCCACTAGTCACCGGGACCGCCGGCCTCCCTACAATCGGGGCTTCCATCGTGCCCGGACCCGCCATGCGCCTGACGCCCCTGCTGCTCGCCTGTGCCCTCGCCCTCCCCGCCGCCCACGCTGCCGAACCGCCCAAGTACCTGAGCGCCAAGGAGATCCTGGACGCCTCCCCGGACAGCGACTGGCGCACGCCGGACCCGGCCGACCTGCTCTACATGGACCTGGACGCCGGGCGCGTGGTGATCGAGCTGGCGCCCGCCTTCGCTCCCGCGCACGTGGCCAACATCCGCACGCTGGCGCACGAGGGCTTCTGGAACGGGCTGAGCGTCTACCGCGCGCAGGACAACTTCGTCGTCCAGTTCGGCGACGCCGACGCCGAATACGCCGCCAAGGCCAGGCCGCTCGGCGGCGCCAGGGACAAGCTGCCGGCCGAATTCGAGCGCCCGGCCGCCGGCCTGGACTTCACCCGCCTGCCCGATGCCGACGGCTGGGCACCGCAGGTCGGCTTCGCCGACGGCTTTCCGGCCGCGCGCGATCCCGAGGCCGGCACGGCCTGGCTGGCGCATTGCTACGGCGCGCTGGGCGCGGGCCGCGGCGGGCCGCCGGACAGCAGCAACGGCAGCGAGCTCTACGTGGTCACCGGCCAGTCGCCGCGACAACTGGACCGCAACATCACCCTGGTCGGCCGCGTGCTGAAAGGCATGGAACTGCTCAGCGCGATCGCGCGCGGCCCGGAGCCGATGGGCTTCTACGAGAAGCCGGAAGAGCGCACGCTGATCAAGGCCATCCGCCTGGCCAGCGACGTGCCGGAAGCCGAGCGTACGCCGTTGCAGGTCCTGCGCACGGATTCGAAGACCTTCACCGCCGCCACCGAGGCGCGCCGCAACCGCCGCGACGGCTGGTACGTGCGGCCCGCCGGCCACATCGACCTGTGCAACGTGCCGTTGCCGGTGCGCGAAGCCAAGCATTGAAGGCGCACCCGGAAAGCGTACGGGCGCCTGTAGGAGCGACGTAAGTCGCGACCGCAAAAACAGACGCCCTTTCGGCCACGAACCACACGGAAGAGCGCGGACAGGCCCGACGAAAATCTCCGCGCTCTTTCGCGCAATCAGCCGTACAAGCCTTCCGGAACATCCCGGCCGCGACTCACGTCGCTCCTACACAATTCAAGAGTGAGGCATGCCGCGCTTATCGCCGCTTATGCGCCTCCTCGACGATGCGCTTGTTGCGGATGCGCACCGCGCCCACCATTAGCAGGTGCATGTCGCGGACGAGGCAATCCGCCAGCGCCTCATCGCCGATGCCGTTGCCTTCGATGTCCAGGCGGAAATCCTGCCCTTGCAGGCCGCCGCCGTTGCTGAAATCGATCTCGAAATCGAATACCACGCGCTTCTGCATCATCGCCTCGGAAATCTTGTGTGGGAAAGCAGCCTGCGAGGGCGATGCAAGTCGTCACTGCCACATATCAAAGCGCTTATGCCACGGATTGCACTGATAAACGCGGATAAGATCTGGCGGCTGTATCCGCGTAATCCGCGGCTAATGGCTTTTTGTTTCCACGGTCGCGACTGACGTCGCTCCCACAACAACGAGGCAGGCGTCACGCCGCGCGCTGGCTGGCGGCCACGCTGCCCAGGATCAACGCGCCGGCGGCCAGCATGGCGGGCGTGATCGGTTCGCCGAGGAACAGCCAGGCGAAGCCTGCGCCGAACAGCGGCACCAGGTAGGTCACCGTCGACGCGCGCGCCGGGCCGATGCGGTGGATCAGCCGGTAGTACAGCAGGAAGGCATAGCCGGTGCAGACCACGCCGATGGCGATGGCGGCGCCCCATGCGCCGGCACCGACGGCGGCCGCGGGCCAATGCGTCACCGCGAACGGCAGCACCAGCAGTGCCGCGCAGCTCAGCGTGGCGGCAGCCGCAGCGGCGGGCGGCAGCCCGGCCATGTGCCTGCGCACCAGGTTCACGCCCACGCCATAGAGCAGAGCGGCGGTCGCGCCCGCCACGACCGCACCACCCACGCTCAGGCCGCCGGCCTTGCTGGTGGCCAGCACCACCACGCCGGCGAAGCCCACCAGCAACGCGAGCGAACGCCGCCATCCGATCTTCTGCCCGAAGAACAAAAACCCCACCATCGCCGCGAACAGCACCGTCATCGCGTTGCAGATCGCGCCGATGGCCGCGGGCGAGCGCTGCGCCGCCCATGCGAACAGCAGGAACGGCACCGCCGAATTGATCGCGCCGATGATCGCCAGCTTCGGCCACAGCCGCGCCGGGAAACGCGCGCGCTCGCGCCACAGGAACGGCAGCAGGATCAGCGCGCCCAGCGCCAGCCGCACCTCCACCAGCGCGAAGGGACCGAACGGGTTCGCCGCGATCCGCATGAACAGGAACGAGCTACCCCAGATCGCACCCAGCGCCAACAGTTCCAGCGGCGTGCGCCAGTCGCGTCCCGCCGCCTGCGGCCATGTCCCGGCCATGCCGTCTCCCTGCGCCATCGCGATGCCCTCGTTCGTGCCTGGTGCCATTCTGGGTCGGCCCGTCTGCCGCGCAAGCGCGTACCATGCGGGCGAGCCACAAATCTGGCTTGTGCCTGGAACCCCCATGAGCCTGCGTCCTTCCTTGCTGCCCGCCCTGGGCGTCTTCGCCGCCGCCGCGCGGCACCAGAATTTCGCCCATGCCGCGGACGAACTGCACCTCACCGCCAGCGCGGTGAGCCACCACGTGCGGCGCCTGGAAGCGCTGCTGGGGGTCGTGCTGTTCCAGCGCCACGCGCGCGGCGTCAAGCTCACCGTCGAGGGCCGGCAACTGGCCGACGCGGCCAACGCCGCCCTCGGCGACATCGAGGCCGTGGCCACCCACCTGCGCCACGCGGGCAGGACCACGACGCTGCGCATCACCACCCTGCACTCGCTGGCCTATTGCTGGCTGCTGCCACGGCTGCCCCGCTTCTGCGCGCGCCATCCGCACGTCCGCCTGCACGTGGATACCGGCATCTCACTGACGCGCTTCGACGACGAAGGCCCGGAGCTGGGCATCCGCCACGGGCCCGGCCACTGGGCCGGCCTGACCACGCACCACCTGATGGACGACGAACTGTTCCCGGTCGCCTCGCCCGCATTGCCCGGCATCGACGCCGTGCAGGAACCCCGCCACATCGCGCGGCTGCCGCTGGTCACCGACCTGGCCCTGCAGGGCTGGCGCGACTGGTTCCGCAACGCCGGCGCGCGCGGCCTGCGCCTGCCGCCGATGCATAGTTTCAACGACAGCACCGACGCGATGCGCGCAGCCGTCTACGGCGTCGGCGCGGCGCTCGCGCGCCGCCACATCGCGCAGCCCTACCTGCAACGCTACGAACTGGTGCGACTGCCGGGCCCGGCGCTGAAGGCGCGCTTCGCGTACTACGCCGTGCACCCGGCGCACAAGCCGCCCAGCGCCGCTGCGCAGGCCTTCATCGACTGGCTGAAGGAAGAAGCACGCGACGAACGCACGCCGCTGCCGCCGATGCCGGACGATTTCCTCGGCCGCCATAGCGGATGACCGGGCGTGGCGGCCTTCAGGGCACGGCCTTGAGCGCATGCACCACGGCCGGCTTCAACGCGCGGACGCTGGGGTCGTCGGACTGATCTGCTTCCAGGTAAACGCTCATCAGGAAAGCCATCAGGTCGTGCCGGCGCGCCAACCATGCGCGGTCGGCGTAGGCTTGTTGCGCATCCCCTAGCCGCGGCGGCAGCGCGGCGAACCAGCGCATCCATTCGTCCCCGTCCAGCAGTCCGCGCCGGGCGGCGTACACCACCGGCCGCGCCAATCGCCCAGGCTCGCCGAAGACATAGGCATGCGCGCTTTCCGGCACGGCCTGCGCCGCGACCGCCGCCAGCAGCACGTCCACCTGCGCGCGATCCACCTGTGCGTTTAGCACCAGTTGCAGCAGCCAGTCCGCGCCGTGGGCGACACCATGGCGCCAGCCCTCGGCATCGTCGAAGCCGCGGTAATCGCGTACCGCAGCCAGGTAAGCGGCCGCACGCGCGACCATGCCGGCGCGTTCCTCCGCCGACATCCACGGCGCCACGCGGTCGGTGCGCGCGACTTCCGACAGCACCAGCGCGGCGAACGGCGGGCCGAAGCCTTCGGCATCGTCCTCGTCCAGCATCGCGTAGAGGCGGTCGCGTAGCGCACGGCGCTGTGCCACGTCCAGCCGGTCCGCGCGCAGCCATGCGCTGAAGCCTTCGTAGGCCACGCCGTCGCGCAGCGTCGGGTCCGGGTCGGCCAGACAAGCCGGCAGGCTCGCCGCCAGCGCGGCAAGCACGTCGTCGGGCACGGCGAACGCCTGTTCCCTCAACAACCGCAGCGAGCCCGCATCCGTGCCCTCGGGCGGACAGACCGCCAGCGCCGGCGACGCTAACAGCAGGGCCATCCACATCAGCCATGCACTCGAACGCATCGTCATCTCCCTGGGCATTGTGTCGCCGTATCGTCCCGCATGCCCGTCTCGACCGTACCGCCACTGATCGGCGATGCGACAACCGGCATGAAGCATTTCCACGCGACAACCGTCAGAGCTGGGCGCCGTCGAAGCGGGTGACCTTCAGCGCAGCAAGGTCCACGTCCGGCAGGCAGCGCACGTTGACGGCCACCATCGCCGCACCGGTCTTCGGATGCGCCGCCTCGCCGAACGGCGCGATCCCGCAGGTCGCGCAGAAATGGTGGCGGATATGGCGCTTGTTGAAGGTGTACGTAGACAGGTCCGCCTCCGGCGTCTTCAGCGCCAGCGCCTCGCGCGGCCCGAACCACAGCAGCCCGCCGCGCCGCCGGCACAACGAACAATTGCAATCCACGACCTCGACGATGTCGCCCTCCACCTCGAACGCGATCCTGCCGCAATGGCAGCTTCCTTCGTGCTTCATGTCGCTCTCCGCGGGGCCTGAGTGTGACAGAAGGGTAATCCAATGGCATGGGCAGCGGCATGACGTTCGGCCTATGCTGTGTGCTTCCGCCACCGCCGCACTGCAACAGAACAGGACACTCCGATGCGCCACACCCTGCTCGCCGCCGCCCTGCTGGCTTCGCTCGCCGCCTGCCAGAAGTCCGAGGCTCCCGCCCCTGCCGATGCCGCCGCGCCGGTAGCCGCCGCCACGGCGAAGGCCGATGCCGCTTTCGCCGACCTGTCGGCGCGCGCGCTGGCGGGCTGGCTGCAACTTTCCCCGGTCGGCGCCACCCAGATCGGCGAGCACAAATACGACGGCGAGCTGGACGACCTGAGCGCCGAAGGCCGGCAGCGCGGCCTGGACTTCAGCAAGAAGATCCTCGGCGAACTGGACGCGCTGGACACCGCCGCGCTGTCGCGCGAGAACCAGGTGGACGCGGCCATCCTGCGCAACCAATTGCAGTACGACATCTGGACCGCCGAGACGCTGCAGAATTGGGCCTGGGACCCGCAGGTCTACAACAACCTGGCCGGCGGCGCGATCTACGGCCTGATGGCGCGCGAGTTCGCGCCGCTGCCCGAGCGCCTGAAATCCGCCACCGCGCGCATGCAGAAGATCCCGGCGCTGCTGGCGCAGGCGCGCACCAACCTGGACCCGGCGCGCGTGCCCAAGGTGCACGCCGAGACCGTGGCCCGGCAGAACGCCGGTATCCTGAGCATCGTCGAGACCTTCATCACGCCGCACCTGAAGGAACTTCCCAACACCGAGCGCGAACAGGCGCAGGCCGCCATCGACGGCCTCAAGGCGGCGGTCGCCGAGCACCAGGCATGGCTGGACAAGACGCTGGTGCCGAACGCCAAGGGCGACTTCCGCGTCGGCCAGGCGGTATACGACCAGAAGCTGCAGTTCGCCCTGCTGTCCTCGCTGTCGCGCGCCGACATCAAGCAGCGCGCCGAAGGCGAGCTCAAGCGCGTGCGCGAGGAGATGTACGGCATCGCCCGCACCGTGCTGAAGGACAAGCCCGGCGCGCCCGTGCTGCCGGACACGCCGACGGCCGACGAACAGCAGAAGGCCATCGAGGCGGCGCTGGAACTGGCCTATGCCGAGCGCCCGGCGCGCGACAAGGTGGTGCCGGACGCAGAAGCGGCGCTGGCGCAGGCCACCGAGTTCGTGCGCAAGCACGACCTGGTCACCCTGCCGGACGCGCCGGTGGAGATCATCGAGATGCCGGAGTTCCAGCGCGGCGTGGCGGTGGCCTACTGCGATTCGCCCGGCCCGCTGGACAAGAACCTCAAGACCTTCTACGCGGTCTCGCCGATCCCGGAGGACTGGAGCCAGCAGCAGGTCGATTCGTTCCTGCGCGAATACAACAGCCGGATGATCCACCTGCTGAGCATCCACGAGGGTACGCCGGGCCACTACCTGGAAGGCTGGCATTCGGCCAAGTTCCCCTCCACGCTGCGCGCGGTGCTGCGCTCGGGCATGTTCGCCGAAGGCTGGGCGGTCTACACCGAGAAGATGATGGCCGACGCCGGCTACCTGGACAACGACCCGCTGTTCCGCCTGGTGCAGTTGAAGTTCTACCTGCGCACCATCGCCAACGCCATCCTCGACCAGGGCGTGCACGTGGACGGCTGGACGCGCGAGCAGGCGATGGACCTGATGGTGCGGCAGACCTTCCAGCAGGAACGCGAGGCCGCCGGCAAGTGGACGCGCGCGCAGCTCACCTCGGCGCAGTTGCCCACCTACTTCGTCGGCGTGCAGGAGCACTTCGACCTGCGCAAGGCCGTCGAGGCCCGCCAGGGCGCGCAGTTCGACCTGAAGGCCTACCACGACCAGGTGCTGTCCTACGGAGCGCCGCCGGTGCGCTTCGTGCGCGAGCTGATGCTGGACGAACCGATTCTCTGAAGCCCTCTCTCTGTGGTCGCGGCTTCAGCCGCGACCGCAGAGCTAGAGAAACTTTTCAGGCCACGGATGACGCGGATGAACACGGATAGAGCTTTCGGGCTTTGATCCGCGTGATCCGCGTGATCCGTGGCCAATGTTTTTGCGTGCTCCGCGGTCGCGGCTGAAGCCGCTCCTACAGGGGCCTCATGCCAGCGGCCCGCTGGCGACGATCAGGCCGTTGCCGTCGGCATAGGCCCAGTCGCCGGGGGCAAGTGCGATGCCGGCGAACTGCAGCGCCACGCCGGTGTCGCCCAGGCCGCGCTTCTCCGTCTTCATGGGGTGCGCGGCCAGCGCCAGCACGCCCAGCGACAGTTGCGCCAGCGCTTCCACGTCGCGCACGCAGCCGTGGATGACGAAACCCGACCAGCCGTTCTTCACTGCATTCTCCGCGATCTGGTCACCCAGCAGCGCACGCCGCAGCGAGCCGCCGCCGTCCACCACCATCACCCGGCCCTCGCCCGGAGTGGCGGCCAGCTCGCGCACGCGCGAGTTGTCCTCGAAACAGCGCACCGTGGCGACCGGGCCGTGGAAGCATACGGTCCCGCCATAGTGGCGGAACAGCGGCTCGGCCACGCGCACGTCGGGAAATTGGTCGCACAGGTCGGGGGTGGTCCAGGACATAAGGGCTGCCTCGTGGAATACCGCACGATGGTAACGCGCTCATCACCGTCCCTGGCTATGCTGCATGAAGGCCCCCGTCGGAGCCGTCATGCAGGTCGCCCTGCGAGCGCCCGCCTAGGCTCTGTCTGGCCGGATGGAGCATCGCCGGAACCGGCAGGCCGACCCGCACCGTTCACCCGGCATGCGTCGTTGTCGTTGGCTGGCTGCACTTGTCGCGCTTCCACGACATGGCGCGTGATGCAAATTCGCCATAGCCGTTGTCTCTTGGCAGGGACTGGCGGCGACCCAACAGCAACTGCGGCGGAATGCACTTACCGCAAGGTCCGAGCTTACGCCGGCATGCCGACGGGTGCGCCGCTACTGCAACTGCCACTGTGCAGTAGCAATAGCAGTATCGGTACGTGTATCAGTGGCAGTGATATTGGCAGTAGCAATGGCGATAACGATGGCGGCAACCACTATCCGGCACGGGACCCAAGACAGCATTCCAGACACGCCACAGCCAGTAACCGCCTCTCACTCTGCCCCTGACTTTTCGAACACGCAGAGACCCGTATCCTCCACTGGCCCCGCCTTTCGCTCAAAGGAGACCGCGATGGATACCCTCTACGCCGACACCACGTCCACCATCATCCCCTGCCTGCGCTACCACAACGCGCTGGTGGCCATCGACTGGCTGTGCCGGGCCTTCGGCTTCGAGCGCCACGCCGTCCATGCCGACGGCGACACCGTGCACCATGCGCAACTTCGCTTCGGCAACGGCATGCTCATGCTGGGCTCGGCGGAAACGCAAAGCGCATGGGGCGCCCATACCCTCCAACCCAAGGATGCCGGCGGGCTGAGCACGCAGGGCTGCTGCGTGGTCGTGCACGACGCCGACGCGCATTACGCGCGCGCCAAGGCGGCCGGCGCGCAGATCGTCATCGACATCGCCGACTAGGACTACGGCGGCCGCGGCTACGCCTGCCGCGACATCGAGGGCCACCTGTGGTGGTTCGGCAGCTATGATCCGTGGAAGACCTGACGACGATCCGCCCGCATGGACGACCTGTTCGCCGCTCCACCCGCCGCCATCGACGGCATCCGCGTCGGCATCGGCGGCTGGATCTTCGCGCCCTGGCGCGACAACTTCTACCCGGCCGGCCTGGTGCAGCGGCGCGAGCTCGAATACGCCAGCCGCCACCTGACCGCCATCGAGATCAACGGCACCTACTACGGCGCGCAGAAACCCGCCACCTACGCCAAGTGGCGCGACGAAGTCCCGCCCGGCTTCGTGTTCTCGGCCAAGGCACCCAAGCGGATCGTGCGGGCGCGCGCGCTCGCCTCCACCCGGGCGCAGATGGAAGATTTCGTCGGCGGCATCGCCGAACTGGGCGCCGCACTGGGCCCGCTGGTGTGGCAGTTCGAGCAGGGCCGGCGCGTGGACCTGGGCGAACTGGACGACTTCCTCTCGCTGCTGCCGCGCGCGGCCGGCGGTCGGCCGCTGCGGCACGTGCTGGAAATCCGCGACCCCGCCGCGGTGGACGCCGCGCTGGTCGCGCTGGCGCGCCGGCATGCGGTGGCGACCGTGTTCACCGATTCGGTGGAATATCCTTCCTTCGCCGATCTTTCCGCCGACTTCGTGTACGCGCGGCTGATGCGCTCGCGTCCCGTCGCCACCGGCTATCCACCGGAAGAACTCGCACGGTGGGCGGCGCGCGCGAAGACCTGGGCCGGCGGCGGCGATCCGGCGGACCTGCCGCACGTCGCCGGGCCGGCCGCGGCCGCGGCGCGCCGCGATGTGTTCGTGTTCTTCATCGGCAGTGCGAAGGAGCGCAATCCTGCGGCGGCGATGGAATTGATCCGGTTGCTGGCGCGTTCGTAGAGCGGGCCGGGATGCGGGTCGATGACGCATCGGCGCGAGTTTTATGGGGAACGGTGGCGATGCGCTTGCTCCTGCGCTATCGGCATTCTGTTTTGATGGTCGCGACTCACGTCGCTCCTACAGCGCATCGCTTCTCCCGTAGGAGCGACGCGAGTCGCGACCGCTCGATCGATCCGCCCACAACGCGTGGTCAGGCGACCTGCTCCCCTACTCCCTGATACTCCAGCGGCCGGCGCCGCAGCCACAGCGCCAGACCGATCCCGACCGCGCAGGTGATCGCCACGTAGTGCGCCGGCGCCATGCCGCCCCATGCCTGCGACAGCCAGCCGATCAGCGGCGGCGTGATGCCGCCGAACAGCGCATAGGCCACGTTGTACGAGAACGACAGCCCGGAGAAGCGTACTTCCGGCGGGAACGCGGCCACCATCAGCGCCGGTACCACGCCGACCACACCGCAGCAGAACCCGGCGATGGCGTAGCGCAACAGGAAGCCGTCCGTCCGCCCCGCCGCCAGCGGTGCGTACAGCGCATACGCGGCAACCGCCAGCGCCAGCGAGCCGAACAACAGGGCGCGCCCGGCGCCGAAGCGGTCCACCGCCCGGCCGGCGCACAGGCAGCCGGCCACCAGCGCCAGCGTCGCCAGGCTGTTGCCTTCGAAGGCGAGCACGGCGGGCAGGCCGAACGAGGTCTGCACCAGCGTCGGCGTCATCAGCACGATCACCACGATGGCCGCCGTGAGCTGCCACGAGGCCAGCATCGACACCAGCACGCCGCGCCGATGCCGCGCCAGCACCTGCTTCACCGGCAACTCCTGCGCGAGTTGCTTGCGCTCGCGCATCTCGGCGAACACCGGCGTCTCGTGCAGCCAGCGCCGCAGCCAGACCGCGACGAAGCCGAACGCGCCGCCCAGCAGGAACGGCACCCGCCAGACCCAGGCCAGCACCGCGTCGGCGGGGAAATGCGCATTGATCCAGGCCGCCAGCAGCGAGCCGATCAGGATGCCGACGGTCAGCCCCGCGGTCAGGGTGGCGCAGGCGAAGCCGACGTGGCGGCGCGGCACGTGCTCGGCCACGAACACCCAGGCGCCCGGCACTTCGCCGCCCACGGCGATGCCCTGCACGATGCGCAGCGCCAGCAGCAGCAACGGCGCCAGCAGCCCGACCTGCGCATGCGTGGGCAGCAGGCCGATCAGCAGCGTGGGCACCGACATCAGGAACACGCTGAAGGTGAACATGCGCTTGCGGCCCAGCCGGTCGCCGAAGTGCGCCATCACGATCCCGCCCAGCGGCCGCGCCAGGTAGCCGGCGGCGAAGATGCCGTACACCTGCACCTGCGCCAGCCATGGCGCGGTGCCGGCGGGGAAGAACAGCGCGCCCAGCACCTTGGCGAAGAACACGAACACCACGAAATCGTAGAACTCCAGCGCGCCGCCCAGCGCCGACAGCGCCAGCGTCCGGGCGTCCCCGCGGTCGAAGGGGCGGTGCAGCGGACGCGATCCGTCGCCGGGGTTCATGCGGTCATCCTGCGAGGTCGGCGCAGCCATGGCGCGCGAACATCGCACGCCCCGCCGCATCCGTCCAGCACGCCCTCCCGCAGGAGCGACGCAAGCCGCGACCGCGTACCCGGACATGCCTGGCATGGCGGTCGGACCGCCTCCGGACAGCGGCGCCCTCATGGCCGGGATGCGGGTTGAAGCCGATGCAAGGCCGGCGCGGGAAACTTCTCCGTTCGCCATCCGGACCCACCGCAGCATGTTCGTCATCGCGTTGCCGGATCGGGGACGGTCGCGGCTGAAGCCGCGCCTGCATGGAGGCAGAAGGCCGCAGCGCATCTTCCGCGGCGATGCCGTCGAATGCGCCGGCACGCTGCGCCGTGCATCGGCGCGGACTACGCGGTCGCGGGTCGTGAACGGACCAACCGGGCGAAGCATGCGCCCTCCCCCACGGCCTTCGTCTTCCGCCCGTCGCCAGCGCACGCCGGCTTCGGCCACAATACGCCGATGCCGATGACCGCCTCCCACCGCGCCCAGTTGCAGATCCATTTCTGCGTCTTGCTGTGGGGCTTCACTCCCATCCTGGGCAAGCTGATCAGCCTGTCCGCGCTGCCGCTGGTGTGGTGGCGCATGCTGCTGGTGGTGGTGGCGCTGGCCCTGCTGCCGCGGGTCTGGCGCGGGCTGCGGGCGATGCCGGCAAAGCTGGTGCTGGCGTACTGCGGCATCGGCCTGGTGGTCGCACTGCACTGGCTGACCTTCTACGGCGCGATCAAGCTGTCCAATGCCTCGGTGGCGGTGACATGCATCGCGCTGGCGCCGGCCTTCACCTCGGTGATCGAGCCGTGGCTGACGCGGCGGCCGTTCTCCTGGCGGGAGCTGATGTTCGGCATCGCCGTGCTGCCCGGCGTGGCGCTGGTGGTCGGCGGCGTCCCCGGCGGCATGCGCCTGGGCGTACTGGTCGGCGCGCTGTCGGCGCTGCTGGTGGCGGTGTTCGGACCGCTCAACAAGCGCCTGATCGACCATGGCGAGCCGCTGACGATCACCGGGCTGGAACTGGGCGCCGGTACCCTGCTGTTGACCGTGCTGGCGCCGCTGATGCCGGTGCTGTTCCCCGCCTTCGCCGGCGAATTGTTCGTCCTGCCCGGGCCGAAGGACATGGCGCTGCTGCTGGTGCTGTCGCTGGCCTGCACGCTGCTGCCGTTCGCGCTGTCGCTGGTGGCGCTGCGCCACCTCAGCGCCTACAACGTGCAACTGGTCACCAACCTGGAGCCGGTCTACGCCATCGTGCTGGCCATCGTGCTGCTGGGCGAACAGCGCGAACTGACCCCGCTGTTCTACCTGGGCGTGGGCATCATCCTGGCGGCGGTGTTCCTGCATCCGCTGCTGCAACGCCCGAAGAAGATCGAGCATCCGGAAGTGCTGGGCACTTCGGAAGCCAAGGGCATCGTGGACTGAACCCGGCGGAGATCCGAGACCATGTTCCTCCGCTGCACGCTTCCATCGGCCACGCTGGCCCTGGCCGCGCTCGCGGCCGTCGCCTGCCCGTCCCCGGCCGCCGCCGCGCAATCGCGCGCGCCGGTCTACCGTGAGATCAAGGACTGGGTGGTGGCCTGCGACAACACCGCCCGCTGCGAAGCGGCCGGCACGGGCGAAGACTATCCGCAACTGATCCTGCGGCTGGTCAGCGAAGCCGGGCCGGACGGCGCCCCGACCCTGTTGCTGGAAGCGGAAACCGCCATCGATCCGGCCACGCTGCGCCTGGACGGGCGACCCTTCGCCGCGGCTGCGCTGCTGCAGCCCGCAGCCGCCGGCGACGACGGCCGGCAACCCATCGGCCGCGACGCCGCCCAAGTACACGCCTTCCTCGACGCCATCCGCAACGGCGAGCGCCTCAGCGCCGGCGACGGCGACGGAGCCCCGGCCGCCTCGCTGGCCGGCCTGTCCGCGGCACTGCTGCTGATCGACGAAACCCAGGGCCGGCTGGGCACGGTCACCGCCCTGCTCCGCCGCGGCCCGTTGCCCGCCTCGCGGGTGCCGGCCGCAGCGCCCGCCCCCGTGCTGCCGCGCGCCCACGCCGGCGCGCCGCCGCTGACGGACGCGCAGCGGCGACGGCTGGTACAGACCGTGCGCGCAACCGCGGAATTGCAGCGCGAGGACTGTTCCGTCGAGGCCGGCTCGGCCTACGACGAGGCCGAGCCGCTGAACGCGGACGAAGCCCTGGTCCTCGTCGAATGCTGGCGCGGCGCCTACCAGTCCACCAGCCTGGCGTTCCGCCTGCGGCGCGACGGATCGGGCACGCCGCAGCGCGTGCGGCTGGCGCTGCCGTTCGCCGTCGACGGCGAAACCCGCGTCGTGGAGGAATTCACCGGCGCGAGCTACGGGAAGGGCGAACTGTCCCACTTCGCCAAGGGGCGCGGCCTCGCCGATTGCGGGGAAAGCGCGGGCTGGGTCTTCGACGGCCGCGACTTCCACCTTCGGCACTACCACCGGCTGGGCCAGTGCCGCGGCGGCAGCCCCGGCGAATGGCCGGCGCTGTGGCGCAGCCGCGGCGACTGAGCGCCGCCGCGCTGCGGCAGGACCGGATCAGCGCGCGACCAGCACCGGCACCGGGCTGGTGGCGATGACCTTCAGCGCCACCGAGCCGACCAGCAACTGCTTCAGGGCGCCGCGGCCGTGCGTGCCCATGACCACCAGCTCCGACTTCAGCGCCTTGGCCTGCTTGACGATACTCTCGGCGGCCTCGCCGACCACGTACTTCTCCGCGAACGGCAGCCGGGCCCGCTTCATCGCGGTGCGCGCCTTCTTCATCGCGTAGGCGGCGTTCTCGGCGTGGTAGCGCTCCACGCCCTCCTTGCCCAGGTTCAACGCCACCGAGCGCAGCAGCGGCGCGTCGACGTACAGCAGGGTGACGGACGGCGGCTCGGCCAGCGACTTGCTCAATTCGACCAGGTGGCGGACGGCGGCCATGCCGATCTCGCTCCCGTCCACGGCCAGCAGGATGTTCATCGTCGTGCTCCTCGGATCGCGCGCGCGGGATGCGCGCCCACGGGAGCATTCTGCGACCGTCCGCCGCAGGCTGCACTGATCAGGATCAATCGTCCCGGCCGGGACGGCGCGCGGCCCGCGCGGCGGTTCGCGGACCAGCGGGAACGCGCGGCCCGCACGGGCGCAGGCGGCTCACCATTCCGTCTGCTGCGGCAGCAGGTCGTGCAGTTCGCGGTCGGTCAGGTTGCGCCAGCGGCCCGGCTTCAGGTCGCCCAGCTTCACGTTGTCGATGCGCACGCGCCGCAACTGGGTGACGCGGTAGTCGAAGGCCGCGGCCATCAGCCGGATCTGCCGGTTCAGGCCCTGGGTGAGGACGATGCCGAAGCCGAACTTGGCGATGCGGCGGGTGCGGCACGGCAGCGTCGTCTGCCCGTGCACCCGCACGCCGCGGGCCATGCCGCGCAGGAATTCGTCGGTGACCGGCTTGTTCACCGCCACCAGGTATTCCTTCTCGTGGCGGTTCTCCGCGCGCAGGATCTGGTTGACGATGTCGCCGTTGCTGGTCAGCAGGATCAGCCCTTCGGAGTCCTTGTCCAGCCGGCCGATCGGGAAGATGCGCTGCTCGTGGCCCACGAAGTCCACGATGTTGCCCTTCACCGAGGACTCGGTGGTGCAGGTGACGCCCACCGGCTTGTTCAGCGCGATGTAGACGTGCCGGCGCTTGCCGGCCCTGGCGGTGCGCGCCTTCAGCGGCTGGCCGTCCACCAGCACCGTGTCGCCCTCGCCCACCACCGCGCCCACGCCGGCGGGCCGGCCGTTGACGGTGACGCGGCGCTCGCCGATCAGGCGGTCGGCCTCGCGGCGGGAACAGAAGCCGGTGTCGGCGATGTGCTTGTTGAGGCGGACGGTCATGCCGCCCATTATCCGCGATCCTCAGCCGGCCACGGCGAGCCGCATCGATCCGGCCTGCGCGGCCTCCTCGTACGACCAGGCCGCGACCAGGTCCGGCAGCGGGCACGGCACGTGCACGCCGTAGCCCTGCACGTGGCAGATGCCCAGGTCCGCCAGTTGCCGCATGACGGCCTCCGACTCCACCCATTCGGCGATGGTCTCCTTGCCCAGCGCCCGGCCCATCTGGCTCATCGAGCGCACCAGCGCCACGTCGGACTCGCCGTCGCTCAGGTCGCGGATGAAGCTGCCGTCGATCTTGAGGATGTCCACCGCCAGTTGCTTGAGGTAGCCGAAGGAGGACAGGCCGCTGCCGAAATCGTCCAGCGCCACCCGGCAGCCGTGTGCGTGCAGCACGTCGATGAAGCGGCAGGCGTCGTCGAGGTTGCCGATCACCGCGGTCTCGGTGATCTCGAAGCACAGCCGCGAGGCGACCTGCGGGTGCCGGGCCAGCAGGCCGTCCACGTGCTCCAGGAAGGCCGGCTCGGCGATGGACTGCGCGGACACGTTGACGTGGCACAGGTCCAGGCAGGCCAAGTGCGCCGGGCTGGCCGCCAACTGCTCGAACACGGCGTCGACCACGTAGCGGTCCACCGCCAGCGCCTGCCCGTAGCGCTCCATCGCCGGCAGGAAGGCGCCGGGCGCGTGCAGCACGCCGTCGCGGTCGAGCAGGCGCACCAGCACCTCGTACTGCAGCCGGTCGCTGCCGTCCAGCGGCACGATCCGCTGCGCGTGCAGGCACAGGCGCTTCTCGCTGATCGCCAGTTGCGTGTGCGCCACCCATTCCAGTTCATGGCGGCGCCGCGACAGGGTCGGGTCGCTGTCGCGGTAGCCGCGGATGCGGTTGCGTCCTTCTTCCTTGGCCACGTAGCAGGCGGCGTCGGCGGCGCGCAGCAGCCAGTCCACGTCGCCGGCGCTCTCGTTCATCTCGGCCACGCCGATGCTGCAGTTGAGCCCGAAGGTGCGCCCGTCCCACTGGAAGGTGGCGGTGGCCAGCATGGCGTGCACGCGCGCCATCGCCGCCTCGGCGCCCTCCAGGGTGGTGTCGTGCAGCAGCACCGCGAATTCGTCGCCGCCCAGCCGCCCCAGCCAGTCGTCACGGCGCAGGTGCGCCGACAGCACCGAGGCGAAGTGGCACAGGAAGCGGTCGCCGGCCTCGTGCCCGCAGGAATCGTTGACCAGCTTGAACTGGTCCAGGTCGATGTAGCACAGCGCGTGCCGCATCCGCTGCGCGCGCGCCTGCGTCAGCGCCCGCTCCAGGCGGCGGGCGATCTCGCGCCGGTTGATCAGGCCGGTGAGTTCGTCGTGGCTGGCCTGGTGGGCGATCTCGCAGGCCAGCGCGTGCGCGTCGGACACGTCCTCCATCAGCACGAACACCTGGTCCTGCGCCGGCGAGCGCCCGGCCACCATCGAGGCCGTCCAGCGCACCCAGCGCACGCTGCCGTCCGCGCGCAGCAGGCGGCGCTCGCCCGGCGCCATCATCCGCGGCCAGTCGATGCCGCCGGCCGCGTCGCGCGGCAGGTCCTCGCGCAGCAGCACCTGTTCCAGCCGCCACTGGCGCAGCGTGCACAGCGGCTGGTCGAGGATGCCCGCCAGCGCTTCGTTGGCCTGGGTGAAGCGCCCCTCGCGGTCCATCTTGAGCATGCCCACCACCGACTGGTGGAAGGCCACGCGGAACTCGCTCTCGGTCTCGCGCACGTGCCGCAGGGTGCACCACATCAGCCGCAGCGCGTAGGCGGACAGCACCAGGACCGCCAGCAGGCTGAGCCCGAGCAGCGCGCCCCGGATCATCCGCGATCCGTCGGCCAGGGCGCGGGAGAAGGCCAGTTCGGTCGGCCGCAGGCGGCGGTCGATCCCGTCCAGTTGCTGCTGGTAGGCGGCGATCTCGGCCGCCTCCAGCGGGCCGTCGCGGTGGCGCCGTTCCAGTTCGTCGGCCAACTGCGCCAGGCGCAGGATGTCGGTCTCGGCCTGCTTCCACAGGCGCACGGAATCGCGGAAGAACGGCGCGTCGGAGAACAGCCGGTACATCCAGACGATGCGTTCGATGTCGCCGGGCGCATTCTCGCCCTGCAGGAAGCCGCGGCGCGCGGCCTCCAGGTCGACCGGCCGCCGGTCCAGCGCCTCGCGCGCGTCGCGGTCGCCGAGCGGCACGCGCAGCGCCTGCCGCGCCTCGGCCAGATCGGCAGGGTCGCCCTGGCCGGCGTAGCGGTACAGGCTGTGCACGGTCCGCTGCTGCGCCTTGGACCAGTGGCCTTCGCCGACGATGTATGCGGTCGCGCCAGCCTGCATCTCCAGGATGGCGGCGATCAGCAGGGCGCCCATGCCCGACAGCAGGATCAACCCGGCCACCCGCCACGGCAACCCGTGCAGGTGCTTTGCGCCCTCGTGCCCGTCATGCGGACCGGCGGGCGCGACTTCCCTGATGTCCACTTCCTACCCCCAACGTTCGGCGGCCATCCCGACGAGGCCTGCCTGATCAGGGTCATCGGCCGATCGCGGCGATGCTTGAGGGTGAAGTGCGACGGAATGCCGCAGCGGCCCGGCGCGGGGCCGGGTTCAGGAAACGGCTTCGGCCAGCGGCAGCGCCGCGACCACCCGGTTGCGGCCGCCGCGCTTGGCGGCGTACATCGCTTCGTCCGCGCGCCGCAGCAGCGAGGCGCCGTCGACGTCGTCGTCCTGCAGGGTGGCCACGCCGATGCTGGCGGTGAGCGCCAGCCCGGCGATGCCGAGTTCCTCGCCGGTCACCGCCACCAGCCGCCGCATGGCCTCCAGCCGCTCCTTCGCGGCCACGGCGCCGACGCCCGGCAGCATCACCAGGAACTCCTCGCCGCCCATGCGGATGACGTCGGCCGGGTCGCGCACCGCCAGGGTCAGCGTCTGCGCCACCGCCACCAGCACACGGTCGCCGGCGGCGTGGCCGTGCACGTCGTTGATGCGCTTGAACAGGTCGATGTCCAGGAAGCCCACCGACAACTCGGTGTCCTCGGCGCGCGCGGCCTGCAGGTGCTGCTCCAGCCGGCGCAGGCCGGAGCGCCGGTTCGGCAGGCCGGTCAGGGCGTCGGTGTCGGCCAGCGTCTGCATCTCGTCGCGCTGCCGGCGCAGGCGTCCCAGCCGCAGGTTGACCACGTAGGCGGTGACGGTCAGGAACCAAGTGATCGAGAGCTGGATGGCCTCGATCCGGTATTCCACCAGCAGTTTGTTGGAGGCCAGGTCCAGCAGGCCCATGGCCAGGAACGGCAGCAGCGCGGCGATCCCGGCCGCCGCGTCCATGTGCCGGCGCCACAGCATCAGCGCGCCCACCGCCAGGATCAGCGGCATGACCGCGCCGAAGGCCCGGTCGATGCCGAGCGCGAACAGGCCCAGCGCCGGCATCGGCAGGATCACCGCCAGCAGCACGCCGAAGGTCCAGCACGCGCCGGCCACCCACAGCACCCACTGGCGCGAGCGCGGCCACAGGCGGCTACCGCCGACCAGGGTCCACAGCACGTAGAGCAGAGTCGACATCCCCATGCAGGAGAACGCCACCAGCCAGCGCGATTCGTCGTCGCCCACTGGCAGCCAGGGCTCGGGATAGCCGCTCAGGCCGCTCAGCACCGCCTGCCAGACCACTGCGACCGCGCACAGCAGCGCATAGCCCAGGAACAGCGCGTCGCGCGCGCTCAGGAAGCCCATCAGCGCGTTCAGCGCCAGCGCGATGGCGATCGCCAGGCAGGCCGTGCGGACCAGCAGGCGCGCGGTGTCGATCTGCTGGACCGGGCTGGGCGCGCCGATGCGCACGGTCGGGATCCAGTCGGCCTTCAGCGGCCTGGCCCAGGCCACCCGGATCGGCTGCATGTCGCCGGCCTGGGGCACCACCACCATGCCCACGCCGGCGCGGAAGCGCGAATCGCGCGTGCGCGCGTCGTGCATGCGCCCGCAGACCTCGCGGTCGCCGTGGTGCACCCGCACTTCGCCGGCGAAGATGTTGAAGACGTTCACCGCCTGCGGCGCGCCCGACCAGCCGCCGGGCGGGGGCGGAATATCGACGTGCTCGTCCAGCCCCGCCAGCACTTCCGGCGTGCAGTGGCGCACCGGGGCCTGTTCCGAGGTCGGCGCGCCGGTGACCAGGTAGTCGCGGCCCGACAGTGGCGCGGCGGAAGCCAGGCACGGCCACAGCACGAGCAGCAGCAGCCACCCCGCGATCCAGCCCGATTGCCCCCTGGAATGCTTCACAACGCTCCGTTCCCCGTCGCCCCGCGGATCAACCGCGGGACACGCCTCCCGCGTGCAAGTCCCGTGCCACGCCCCCCGTGGATGCCACGCCCGCCTCAGCTTCCCCGCGGTGCGCCCTTGCGGTGCGGCTTGGGGCCGGGCTTGCCCGGTCCGCTCCTGCCCTTCCCGGGCACAAAGCGACGCGGCGGCGCATCGCCGCGCGCCGTGCCGCCATCCTGGCCTTCGCCCAGGCGGTGGATGCGCAACTGCTGGCCGGACACCCAGACCTTCTTCAGGTGCATCAGCACCTCGCGCGGCATGCCCTCGGGCAGGTCCAGCACGGTGTGGTCCTGGTGGATGTCGATGCGGCCGATGTAGCGGCTTTCCAGCCCGGCCTCGTTGGCGATGGCGCCGACGATGTTGGCCGGCTTCACGCCATGGACATGGCCCACCTCGATGCGGAAGGTCTCCATGCCCACATCGGGTTCGCCGCGCGACGGCTTGTCGGCGCGCGGCGCTCTTGCAGGAGGGGCTTCGGCCCCGACCTCATGATCTCGCCCGCGCCGTGCGGTCGGGGCCGAAGCCCCTCCTACAGTGCGCTCCTCGCGCTCGCGGCGCGGGGCGTTGCCGTAGGTCTCGCTGCGGGCGGGACGCTCGCGCGGGGCGCGCTCCTGCGACAGCAGCAGCGGGGTGTCGCCCTGCACCATCTTCGCCAGCGCGGCGGCGATCTCCACCGCCGGCACGTTCTGCTCGCGCTCGTAGCGTTCGACCAGCACGCGGAACTCGCCGGCCTGGCCCGAGCCCAGGGTGTCGGTGATGCGGTCGAGGAACTTCTGCACGCGGCGGTCGTTCACCGCCTCCACGCTCGGGAGCTGCATCTCCTCGATCGGCTGGCGGGTGGCGCGCTCGATCGCGCGCAGCATGCCCTTCTCGCGCGGGGTGACGAACAGGATCGCCTCGCCGCTGCGTCCGGCGCGGCCGGTGCGGCCGATGCGGTGGACGTAGCTCTCGGTGTCGTAGGGGATGTCGTAGTTCAGCACGTGGCTGATGCGCTCCACGTCCAGGCCGCGCGCGGCCACGTCGGTGGCGACCAGGATGTCCAGCTTGCCGTCCTTGAGCTGCTGGATGGTCTTCTCGCGCTGCGCCTGCTGCATGTCGCCGTTGATGGCGGCGGCGGCCAGGCCGCGCGCCTGCAGCTTCTCGGCCAGTTCCTCGGTGGCGGCCTTGGTGCGGGCGAACACGATCATGCCGTCGAACGGCTCCACTTCCAGGATGCGGGTCAGCGCGTCCAGCTTGTGCATGCCGCTGACCCACCAGTAGCGCTGGCGGATGTTGGCCGAGGTGGTGGTCTTGGCCGCGATGGTGACCTCGACCGGTTCCTTCAGGTAGGTCTGGGCGATGCGGCGGATCGCCGCCGGCATGGTCGCGGAGAACAGTGCCACCTGGCGCGTCTCCGGCGTCTTCTTCAGCACGGTCTCGACGTCGTCGATGAAGCCCATGCGCAGCATCTCGTCGGCTTCGTCCAGCACCAGCGTGGTCAGGCCGGACAGGTCCAGCGAGCCGCGCTCCAGATGGTCGATCACGCGGCCGGGGGTGCCCACCACCACGTGCACGCCGCGCTTGAGCGCCTGCAACTGCGGGTAGTAGCTCTGGCCACCGTAGATCGGCAGCACGTGGAAGCCGGGGATCTTCGCCGCGTATTTCTGGAACGCCTCGGCCACCTGGATGGCCAGTTCGCGGGTCGGCGCCAGCACCAGCGCCTGCGGTCGGGCCGCGTCCAGGTCGATGTTGGCCAGCACCGGCAGCGCGAACGCCGCGGTCTTGCCGGTGCCGGTCTGCGCCGTGCCCAGCACGTCGCGGCCGGCCAGCATGGCGGGGATGGTGGCGGCCTGGATTGGCGACGGGGTCTCGTAGCCCACTCCGGCGACGGCCGCCATGACGGGGGCCGGCAGGCCCAGGTCGGCGAACAGGAGGGGGGCGGACGGGGGGGATTCGGTGGACATGCGGAGACTCCGGGGGCGTCGCGGAGCCGCGCGCCGAGCCGCGTATTGTGCGCCTTCGGGGGGCCGCTGTCGCGTTGCAGCACGGCGGTGCCTTCACACGGGCACGGGCCGTGATGTTCCGGGCGCGGCGGCGAATCACCTTCCAGACCCGCACAATCGAGCCGATGCCCGGATGCGATCCACCCCCGCCATGACCACGGACACGGACGCCCGCGAAGGTTTCCAGGCCCTGCTGCAGGCCCACCGCGGCATCGTCGCCAAGGTGGCCGGCACCTATGCCTGGCACCCGGACGACCGCGACGACCTGATGCAGGAGATCGCGGCGCAGTTGTGGCGCGCCTGGCCCCGCTACGACCCGCAGCGCCCGGTCGCCACCTGGATGTACCGGATCGCGCTGAACGTGGCGATCTCCCATGTCCGCGGCCGCACGCGCGGCGTGCAGCCCGAGGCCTGGGACGAAGGCCACCGGGAACTCGCTGATCCGCAGGCGCACGACCACGAAGGCCGCCAGCAGGTCGATCTGCTGTACCGCTTCATCCAGGCCCAGCCGCCGCTCGACCGCGCCCTGTTGCTGCTCTACCTGGAAGACCGCAGCCACCGCGAAATCGCCGACGTGCTGGGCCTGAGCGAAACCAACGTGGGCACCAAGATCGGCCGGCTGAAACAGCGGCTGCGCCAGGAGCTCTGACCCGATGACTCTTTCCCACGGAACGACCGCCATGGAATCCGACGACCTGAAACTAGCATGGCAGGCGCTCTCGCGCCACCTGGAACGCAACGACGCGCTGCAGACCCGCGTGCTGCTGGAACAACGCAAGCGCAAGGCGATCACCCGCCTGCGCCCGCTGTTCTGGGGCCAGGTGGTGCAGACACTGTTCGGCGCGCCCTTCATCCTGCTGGCCGCGCTGCTGTGGATCCGCGGCGGACAGTCTGCCGACGGCCTGCCGTGGACGACCCTCGTGGCCGGCGTCGTCGTGCAGCTCTACGGCATCGCGACCGTCGCGATGGCCGGCGAAACGCTGCGCCGCATCGGACAGGTCGATTACGCGCTTCCCATCCTCGATATCCAGAAGCGGCTGGCCGCGCTGCGGCGCACGTACGTCCTCAACGGCATGCTCGCCGGCCTGCCGTGGTGGTTCCTGTGGGTGCCGCTGCTGATGGTGCTGGCGGGCCTGGGCGGCACCGATCTGTACGCCCGCGCACCAAGCATGGTGTGGACCGGGCTGGGCGTCGGCGCGGCCGGGCTGGCGGCGACGGCCTGGTTCCACCGCTGGTCGCGCGATCCCGCGCGCACGCGCCTGGCCAGGGCGATGGAGGACAGCGTGACCGGCGGCAGCCTGCGCCGCGCACGCGCGGAGATCGAGGAGATCGCCCGCTTCGAGGCCGACTGAGCCAGCCGTCGCGTAGACTGCGCGCATGCCGCGCATCGACTTCGACCTTGACCGGGCCCACGAATACGTGGAACTCAACCAGTTGCTGAAACTGGTCGGCATCGCCGACAGTGGCGGCCAGGGCAAGGCCATCGTCGCCAGCGGCGCGGTGACGGTGGACGGTGCGGTGGAACTGCGCAAGACCGCCAAGATCCGCGCGGGCCAGACCGTGCGGATCGACGAAGTGGAAATCCGGGTGATCCCGGCGGGCTGAATCCGGCGACGCAAGAGGCCCGGCACCGGGCAGCCGTTCCCCTGCTTACGGCGACGTGCCCGAGGTGTTGTCCGGTGGCAGGGCGGGCTCGCCATCGCTGTCCGCGATGCGGTCGAACTCGGACAGGGGACTGTCGGCGGGGCACTTGGCGTCCGGGAAGCCGAACTTGGTGCGCAGCGCCAGGCCGCAGGCCTGCATGTCGTCCAGGCCCGCGCCTGCGGTCTTGCACTTGCCGTCGAAGTTGCGCAGGAAGGCGTCCCGCCGCATCACGAAGTCGTCGCCGCAGCGGCGCATCAGTTGCAGCCGGTCGAGGTCGTCCTGCGCGGCGTTGGTGCCGTCCAGGCCGTATTCCTGCAGTTCGTTCGCGCTGAGCAGGCGCAGGCGCCGGTTGGGCACGGTCATCATCAGGTCGGCCACCGCCACCGCCACGCCGTTGCGCTCCAGGTAGTCCTTCACCCGCCCGTAGACGCCGCGCAGTTCCTCGCTGAGCTGGCTGCGCGTAGTGGCGGTGGAGCTCATGCGGATGATGCGGTGCACGCCGACCTTGCCGGAGATCATCCGGTTGTCGCCCGCGCCCAGCACGAACACGCAGGCGCTGTGGCAGACCGAATCCTCGCGCACCCAGATGGTCCAGTGGCGCGTGCCGATGGCGTCGCCCACCTTCAGCGCGTCCTCGACCTGGCCACCGGCCGAGTCCAGGTCCAGGATGCGCTTGCCGATGTCCATGCGCTGAGCGATGTCGGACACGCGCACGACCAGTTCGGTGAAGTCCGCGGCGATCTTGCCCTGGTAGCGCAGCCGCACCACCCCGCCCTTCTGGCACGGCGACAGGGCGTCGACCACGCTGAAGAAGGCCAGCGATTCCAGCGGAATGCCGTCGCCTTCCTCGGTGTTGTAGTCGGCCTGGCAGCTTATCCACGCCTTGCCTGAAGTCACCTTGGCCGCCGGCCAGTCGGTGGGCAGCAGGTTGTCTGTGGCGGCGGCATCGCCCTCCTTCGGCGCCGGGCCGGTGGACAGCGCACCGTCGCTGCGCTCGCCGTTGTCGCCCCCGGCGGCCTGCGGCGACGGGCGGCCTTCGGTGCGTGCCTCGGGCGCCTGCGCCTGCGCGTCCGGCGCCAGTTCCGGCGCAGTCTCCCGGCAGCCGGCCAGGGCCGCGACGGCGAGCAACAACGGGGCGATCCGGGAAGGGCGCAGAGGGCGGGACAGCATGGATCCGGTGCAGGACGCCGCGCGGCCATGGCGGCCGCGCGGCAGGTGGGAGGTACCCTAGTCTAGGGCGAAACCCCGCGCCCTGTTCCACTCGCCGATGAACCCCGGCGGCGTCCCGCGCCGCGGACGCCGCCGGGCCGCGGGATGGCCTACAGCGCCGCCGAGCGCGGCGCGCCCGCGTAGTCGATCACCAGCGCCACGCGGCGGTTGTCGCGGCCGGCGTCGCCAACGGCGCCTTCGCGCACCTGGCGGTTGCGGTCTTCGCCGTAGCTCACCGCGCGCACCTGGGTGGCGGCCAGCCCGCCCGTGCTCACCAGGTAGTCGCGCACGGCCTCGGCGCGGCGCTGGCCCAGGCGCTTGTTGTACGCCGCCGAACCGGCCGGATCGGCGAAGCCCTCGACGGTGACGATGGCGTCGGAATGGCTGTCGTGCAGCACCCGCGCGAAGTCGTCCAGCAGCGGCTTGTCCTGCTCGCTGAGGGTGGCGTCGTTGGTGGCGAAGTGCGCGCCGGTCTCCACCCGCGTGCGGCCCGCGAGTTGCGTGACCAGGGCGTCGTGCTTCTGCGAGAGCGCGTCGATCTGCGATTGCAGGCGCTGGTCGGTGGCGCGGAGTTCGGCGATGGTGCTGTCGAATTCGGCGCGCTTGATGTAGTTGGAGCAGCCGCCGAGCGCGATGGCCGACAGGCTGACGGCGAGAAGGACATGGCGGGACGTTCTTGCCATGGGAGGAGTCTCCTTGCATGGGCATCCGGCACGGCAGCGGGCGTGCGCAGGAGGCCGGGTTGTTCCGAAGCGCTGCGCCGGGACTGTCGTTCACGGACTTCATGCAAGGCGTGAAGATCGTAAACGGATGTTCAGGCTGCGCCGCCATGGCGGCGCGCGCGGCATCGATGCGTTCCCAACGGCGCCGCAAGTCGTTGAGCAAGCGGGGCTTGCGCGCATTCATCCTGATGACGGAGGGTGCGCACCGGCGCGGATGGACCGCGCCTGTACATCATCGTGAAACCATGATGGCGATCACCCCGATGCGCGGATGGCGCGGGAGGAAGCCTTCATCGCAGTGGTCGGGCCCTTCTTCGTCGCACGGCGGCTGTAATCGCTTCCACGACAGCCGCGGCCATGCGGTCGTGATGCGGAATCCGCGCATCGCACCGCCTTCCGGTGCCCTTATCCGGCGCTTCGCGACCGCGAAAGCGTGCGGCGGGTTGCAACCTGCCTGCGTGCCGGTTGCGGCACTAATGTGATTTTTGTATCACATTGGCACGGGGCGGAGCCCTGCAGGGGACGAGATTGGCAATACACCAGGACCTTCGCCGGCCCATGCAGTGGGCCCAGCGTTTTGCGGCTGCGATGGCCTGGAGCCTGGCGGCTGCGTTCGCGCTGCTGGGGGAAGGGTCCGGCCACGCCTTCGACGACAGCCTGCCGCTGGTCGGCGTGCTGGTGCTGATCGCCACCTGGCGCAACGAGCGGGCGCGCGTGCGCCTGGTGGTCGCGGTGTTCGTCACTCTGCTGCTGGCCGTGCACGGGGCGCAGACCACTTCGCTGGCGGGCTGCCTGGTGCTGGTGGCGGCGGGCGGCATCGCCTGGGTGCGCCTGCTGGAGCGCGGCCCGTGGCCGGAATTCCTGCTGCGCCTGTTCGCCGCGCTGCTGCTGTTGCTGGCGGCGCAACCGGTGCTGGCGGCCCTGCAGACGGGCGGTCCCGGCGGCGAGGTCAGTTGGTCGCTGGCGCTGTCGGCGCTGGCGACCTTCCTGCTGGTCAACACGCCCGCACTGCGCGCCGGCATGCGCCTGGAAACCTCGGTGGAGCTGACCGCGTTCGTGCTGGCGCTGACGCTGCTGGCGCTGGTGGGATGGCATGCCACGGACAGTCTGGTCGGCCGCATGGGCGTGAACTACCTGCCGATGCGCCCGCTGTCGGCGATCTGCGTCGCGCTGGTGGCGGTGGCGATGCTGTGCCGGCAGTACGGCCACCTGCGCCTGGCCTGGGCCGCGCTGGCACTGGTCGCGCTGCCGCTGGTACTCACGCTGTTGCAGACGCGGTTCGGCATGACCACGCCGTTGAACCAGATACTGTTCGACATCGGCTGGCTGCCGCGCGCCGACGTGCCGCTGATCGGCGGCTACACCGACTACGGCGTGCTGACCGCATGGGTGGCGGTGGCGGTGATGCCCGCGGCCGGGCAGCGCTGGGAACTGTGGCGGCGCGGGCTGGTGCGCGGGCTGGGCATCGCACTGGCCTCGGTGGCCGGCATGGCCGCGCTGGGCCTGCTGATGCAACTGCCCTTCCACGGCACCGGCGCCTCCGGCTACCGCATCTCGCTGACCGCCACGCTGCAACTGGTGCTGCTGGGGCTGTCGCTGGCGGTGGTGGGCGAAGGCTCGTTGCGCGAGCGCGTGTTCAACGTGCTGCCGATGGCCGCCGCGCTGCTGCTGGGCGGCATGTACTGGGTGGCGGCCACCGCCGACCGCGATGCGATGACGCGCAAGGTCATGCAGACCCAGATCGCCACCGCCGAGCCCACGTTCCTGCGCGGCATCGAACTGCGCCGCGGCTCGCTGCGCCAGCTCTCGGCGGCGCTGGCCGCGGCCCGCCCGGAGGCGATGCAGCAGGTGTTCGACCACCACGTCGAAGAGATGGTCCGCACCTACATCGCGTTCCGGGTGGTGCGCAGCGCCGGCGACGAAGGCCCGGAGCTGCGCTGGGCCATGCCCGGCCCCGCGCTGCCGGCCGCGCCCTCGCCGCCAGCGCCGGTCGCAGAGGGCGGCGTGCTGCAACCGGTCGCCGGCGGCTGGTGGCTGACCGTGGACGTGGCCGGGCGGCGCACCCAGGCGTTCATCGCGCTGGACGATTTCCTCGTCACCCTCAGCCGCATGGCGATGTCCGACCGCCCGGTGCGCGCCACCGCCGACGGCATCGCGCCGGTGGAGCAAGGCGACCCCTCGGGCCAGCCGCTGTCGGTGCAGACCGTCAACCTGCCCGGCCACCCGGTGACGCTGGAGCTGTGGGCGCCGCCAGCGGTGAACTCCTTCGCCCTGCCGCGCGCGCTGGTGGTGGGCGGGCTGAGCAGCGGACTGCTGATCGCACTGGCGCTGTTCCTGCTGGACATGGCGCGGCGGCGCTCGCGCGAAGTGGCCGAGACCGCGCAGTCGCTGCTGCTGGAGACCGAGCGCCGGCTGGATGCGCAGCGCCGCCTCAACGACGCCGCCGCGCTGGACAGCGCCACCGGCCTGCCGCGCTTCTCGGCGCAGGCCACGCTGATCTCCGAGCGCATCGCCGCCGGCAGCACGCTCGGGCACGGGCTGGCCATCGTCGACCTGGACGGTTTCGGCATGGTCAACGATTCCTTCGGCCACGACGGCGGCGACGAAGTGCTGCGGCGCATGGGCCAGCGCATCGGCGGCGCCTGCGCAGAGCTCGGCCAGGTCTACCGCTACGGCGGCGAAGGCTTCCTGGCCCACTTCCCCGCCATCGACATCGACCAGCTCACCCGCGTGGCCGAGGACATCCGCCGCGCGGTCGGCCAGCCGCTGGCGCTGTACACGACGCATCCCTCGTTCACGGTGACCGCCAGCATCGGCCTGGCGCACGCACCGGAGCACGGGCACGACCTGCAAAGCCTGTTGCGCAGCGCCGACGAAGCGCGCCACGTGGCCAAGCGCGCCGGTCGCAACCAGGTGCGCCTGCCCGCCGCGGCCTCGCAACAGCAGGCCAGCGACCGGCTCAGCCGGGTGACCGCGCTGCGCGAAGCGGTGGCGCGCGGGCAGTTGCGGCTGGTCTACCAGCCCATCGTCGCCGGCGATTCGCTCAAGCTGAGCGGGTTCGAGGCACTGGCGCGCTGGCGCCATCCGGCCTGGGGCGAGATCCCGCCGTCGCTGTTCATCCCGCTGGCCGAAAGCGCCGGGCTGATGGAGGACATCGGCCACTTCGTGCTGGAACAGGCCTGCGGGCAACTGGCGCGCTGGCGCGGCATGGGCCTGCGCGACCTGAGCATGGCGGTCAACCTGTCGGCCAGCCAGCTCGCACAGCCCGGGCTGGTGCCGTGGATCGCCGACTGCCTGCACCGGCACGCGCTGCCCGCCGACGCGCTCACGCTGGAACTGACCGAGAGCATGCTGGTGGAAGACATGGGCGCCGCGCAGCACGTGCTGCAGGCGCTGGACGCGCTGGGCATCGGCCTGGCGCTGGACGATTTCGGCACCGGCTATTCCAGCCTGGCCTACCTGCGGCAGTTGCCGCTGGACCTGCTGAAGATCGACCGCAGCTTCGTCGACGGCATCGCCGCCGGCGGGGCCGACCACGCCATCGCCCGCACCATCGTCGTGCTGGCACGCGAAATGGGCCTGCGGGTGATCGCCGAGGGCGTGGAGACGCAGGAACAACTGGCCGCCCTGCAACGGCTGGGCTGCGAGGAGATGCAGGGCTATTTCTTCGGCCGCCCGATGGAGGTGGACGAAGCCACCGCGGCGGCGCGCGGCGAACTGCGCGGCAGCCCGGCCTGAAGCCGGCGCGGCGGCGGGCATCGTGCACCGCCGGAACCGGGCGGTATTGCGGCTTGCGTCGCGCGCGCAGGCTGCGCCTCGCTGCATCTGGCCGGTCGCGGCCGCCGGCGGCGTATCAGGGGCACAGGGGCTTTCACGGCGTGTTCGCGCGCCATCGGTTCGGATGTCGCCATGCCCCGCTCCCCCGCCCACGCCCCCCTGCCCTGGCTGCCCCGGCTGGCCTTCATGGGTCTGGGCATGGCGCTCGCCCTGACCTTCGGCGCGCTGTTCCCGTGACGGGCGCTCAGTCCCGCGCCGCGTCCTGCGACGCCTGCGGGTCCAGCGCCGACGCCCACACCAGCGCCTGCGCGCGTTCCTCCGGCGCGAACGTGCGCACCTCCGAGTGCGGCAGGAACTTCGCCGCCAGTTCGGTGACAGCAACCAGCCAGCGCTTGTCGGTCACCACCGCGACGCGCGCGAAGCGGCCGTATTCGCCCCACTGCGAAACGGCGTAGCGCAGGTCCTTGCTCAGCGCCTCCATCGTCAGGCTCTCCATGTCGGCCACGTCGCTGACCACCGCCACCCGCGGGAAGCGTTGCAAGCGCGCTTCCAGGTCGGCGATGCAGGCGTCGTAGTCCTCGCCGGTCAACCGGCCGATGAAACGGTAGGCGCCCACGTGCGGCGGGCTGGCAAGGATCTCGAGCATGGTGCGTCTCCGGGCGGCAGGAAGCGACCCCAAGGTAGCCGCCGGCATGTCGGCGCGACGTCAATCGCTCCGCCCCGCTAGGCGTTCAGTCGCGCCGCCGCAGCCGCCAGAACCCGATGTCGCGCCGCAGCCGGTAGCCCAGCCTTTCGTACAGGCCCTTGGCCCGCGGATTGTCGTGGCTGACGTGCAGGAACGGCCGCACGCCGCGCGCCAGGGTCTCGCGGGTCAGCCAGGCCGTCAGCCGTCCGGCATGGCCCTGCCCGGCGAAGTCCGGGTGCGTGCAGATGGCGCTCATCTCGCGGCTGCCCACGTCGCCCAGGCGCTCGCCGATCATCGCCGCCAGCCGGCCGTCGCGGTAGATGCCGAAGTAGCGCCCCATCTCCATGGTGCGCGCGCGGAAATAATGCGGATAGACCAGCGCGGTGAGCGCCAGCACGTCCTCGCGCTGCGCCGGCCCCAGCGGCACGATCCCGTCCACCTCCACCGGTGCCGGCGGCGCGTCGCAGACCATCTGCGCCAGCGGGCGGAACGCGTGCAGCTCCCATGCCGGCGGAACGCGCGGGGCCACGCCGATCAGGTAGACCGATTCGTCGCGCGCCACCAGCGTTTCCAGCGCGTCGCCGGCTTCGGCGTCCGCCGCGGCCACGCCCAGGAACGGCGCATGGTCGGCCGGATACCGCGCCACCGGGCCCTCGCGCAGGGCGAGCGGGCGATGGATCGAATCCAGCGCGGACCAGAAGGGATTGTCGAGTGCGTCGTGCATGGCGTGCGTGCAACGGAACCGCCGCGATTATCCGCACGTCGGGCGCCGCCGGCGCAAGCCAGCGCCCGTGCAGCCCGCCGCCCGGCTCCGTATGCTGCCGGCATGCCGAAACCGCCGCACGCCACGCGCCGCCTGCCCGCCCTGCTCGCGGCGCTCGCCCTCGCCGGCTGCGCCAGCGCGCCGCCCGTTCCCACCCGACCGCCCGGCGACGTGCGCGACGAGATCGTCCGCCGCATGCCGGCCCGCGTGGCCGACCGCGAAGGCTGGGCCGCCGACATCCAGGCCGCGTTCGCCGCGCAGCGCATCGAGCCCGGCAGCGAGAACATCTGCGCGGTGCTGGCCATCACCGAACAGGAATCCGGCTACGTGGCCAATCCCGCGGTGGCCGGCCTGCCCCGGATCGCCCGCGCCGAGATCGACCGCCGCGCCGCCGCGCTGCACGTCCCGCGACTGCTGGTCGATGCCGCGCTGGCGCTGCCCTCCTCCGACGGCCGTACCTACGCCGAACGCCTGCAGACGGCGCGCACCGAGCGCGACCTGAGCGAACTGTACGAGGACATGATCGGCCGCGTGCCGCTGGGCCGGCGGTTGTTCGCCGGCTTCAATCCGGTGCAGACCGGCGGGCCGATGCAGGTGGGCATCCCGTTCGCCGAGTCGAAGGCGGCCGGCTATCCGTACCCGGTGCAGGGCAGCATCCGCGACGAAGTGTTCACCCGCCGCGGCGGCCTGTACTTCGGCATCGCCCACCTGCTGGGCTACTGGACGCCGTACACGCGCAAGGTGCACCGCTTCGCCGACTACAACGCAGGCTGGTACGCCAGCCGCAACGCGGCCTTCCAGAACGCGGCCGGCATCGCCGCCGGCGTGCCGTTGGCGCTGGACGGCGACCTGCTGGCGCCCGGCGCGCCGCTGGACAGGCCCGGCCAGACCGAACGCGCGGTGCGCATGCTGGCCGCCGAGCTGCGCATGGACGCGCGCGGCATCCGCGACGCGCTGGAACGCGGCGACCGCCTGGATTTCGACCAGACCGCGCTGTACGCGCGCGTCTACGCACTGGCCGAGGCGCGCGCCGGCAAGCCGCTGCCGCGTGCGGTGATCCCGGGCATCAAGCTGGAGAGCCCGAAGATCACCCGCGAACTGACCACGGCCTGGTTCGCCACGCGGGTGGACGAGCGGTACCAGCGTTGCATGGCGCGTTGAGGGCTGGGTTCTGGCCTCGGCTCGTTGGAGGTCGGGGCTGAAGCCCCTCCTACACGGATCTCACCCGCAACGCGGTCCCTCCTGTAGGAGCGGCTTCAGCCGCGACCGCATGGCTGGAAAAGCGGGAGACGTGGATCAACGCGGATGAAGCCATGGGGTTGATGAAACAGGTGAGGCAGAAGCGGACAAGTGGATGAAGCGGAAGAGAACCAAAGCCTGGAAGGCTTATCCGCGGCATCCGCGTTTATCGGCGTTAATCCGCATTTATGCGTATTGATCCGCGTGAATCCGCAGCCAGAAGGCCCGTCACATGGCTTTTCCTCGGCCGGATGGCAGGATGAACGCCTGCGGGCCGGTGCGCGGCCGGTCGCGTGTCGAATCCGGTCGCGCCGGTTCGTCGTGTCTACGAAGGCGCTCTCCCGGCGCCGCGTTCCCCGGAGGTTTCCCATGCCATACATCGATGGTTTCGTGGCCGCCGTGCCCACCGCCAACAAGCAGAAGTTCATCGACCACGCCCGTCAGGGCGATCCCGTGTTCATCGAGCAGGGCGCCACGCGCGTGGTCGAGTGCTGGGGCGACGACGTGCCCGAAGGCAAGGTCACCGATTTCCGCCGCGCCGTGCAGGCGAAGGACGACGAGAGCGTGGTGTTCTCGTGGATCGAATGGCCCGACAAGCCCACCCGCGACGCCGGCATGCAGAAGATGATGGAGGACCCGCGCCTGTCGCCGGAGAACAACCCCATGCCCTTCGACGGCAAGCGGCTGATCTACGGCGGCTTCGTGCCGGTAGTCGAACTGGGCGATCCCGGCACAGCGTCCGCCTACGTGGACGGCTTCATCATTCCCGCGCCGACGCAGGGCAAGGCGGCCTTCACCGAGTACGCCGACCTCTTCGACAAGATCTTCATGGGCTACGGCGCCACCCGCATCATCGAGGGCTGGGGCGACGACGTGCAGCACGGCAAGCAGACGGACTTCTTCCGCGCCGTGCAGGCGAAGGACGACGAGAGCGTGGCGTTCTCGTGGGTGGAGTGGCCGGACAAGGCCACGCGCGACGCCGGCATGAAGAAGATGATGGAAGACCCGCGCATGGACCCGGCCCATCCCGGCAATCCGCCGATACCCTTCGACGGCCCACGCATGGTCTACGGCGGGTTCGTGCCGATAGTGCACTTGCGCGCCTGAGCACGGCGCACGGCGCACGGCGCACGGCGAAGCATCGCTGCCGTCGCCGCCCGCGGGAACGCCGGCCGGTGGCCACGACGCACGCTTTCCCGCGCGCGCCGCGCGCCTCAGGGAACGACGATGGCGGTGCCGGCCTTCACCCGGTCCAGCGCGATCAGGGTGCGGAAGCTGACGACCAGTTCGTTCTCGGCGAACAGGCGCCGGGTCAGTCCTTCGTAGGTCGGCATGTTCGGCGCGACGATGACCAGGACGAAGCTGATCCCGCCGGTCACGTAGAAGCACTGCTGCACTTCCGGCGTGTTGCGGAACAGCGCCTTGGCGCGATCGGCCGTGGCGGCGCGCTCGTCCTTGAGCTGCACTTCGACGATGGCGGTGATCGTGGCGGACACGGCTTCCGGATCGACGACCGCGACGTTGGCGGCGATCACCCCGGCCTTCTCCATGGCGGCGATGCGCCGCTGCACGGCGGCCGTGGACAGGTTCACGGCTTCGGCGATGGCGCGCTGCGGCGTCTTGTTGTCGCGCTGCACGATGTCCAGGATGGCCCGGTCGTAGCGGTCCAGGACGAAGCCGGGGGTAGGGGCTTTCTTGGGCATGATCGAGCAATCGTTGCGTTTGTGGCCCCAATATAGAGCAAAATCATCGTATCCCTGCGAGTAGATTGCTCGCATGAACACCCTCTCCTCCTCTCGTGCCCTGCCCCTCTCCCGCGCGTCCGGCGCGTGGACCGGGATCGCCTGCGGCATGGGCGCCGGCGCGCTCTGGGGCCTGGTCTTCCTGGCGCCGGAACTGGTGCGGGCGTTCAGTCCGCTGCAACTGACCATCGGCCGCTACCTCTGCTACGGACTGATCGCCGCGGCGTTGATCGCCCCGCGCTGGCGGACGCTGGTCGTGCGCCTGCCGCGGCGCCAGTGGTGGAACCTGGCCTGGCTGGCGCTGGCCGGCAACACGCTCTACTACCTGCTGCTGTCCAGCGCCGTGCAGCAGGGCGGGATCGCGATGACCTCGCTGGTGATCGGCTTCCTGCCGGTCGCGGTGACGGTGATCGGCAGCCGCGACCACGGCGCGGTGCCGCTGCGCAGGCTGCTGCCGTCGCTGCTGCTGTGCGCGGCCGGCGCGTTGTGCATCGGCTGGCAGGCGCTGGCCGGCGGCCCGGCCGCGGGCCAGGCCGGGCGGCCGGTGTTCGGCCTGCTGTGCGCCATCGGCGCGCTGGCGTCGTGGACCGCGTACGCGATCGGCAACGCGCGCTGCCTGGTGCGGCTGGAACAGGTGTCCGCGCACGACTGGAACCTGTTGACCGGCCTGGTCACCGGCGCGCAGAGCCTGCTGCTGGTCCCGGTGGCGTTGGCGCTGGGCACGGCGGACCACGGCGTCGATGCATGGCTGCGGTTCGGCGCGGTGTCGGCGGGCGTGGCGGTGCTGGCGTCCATCGCCGGCAACGCGCTGTGGAACCGGATGAGCCGCCTGCTGCCGCTGACCCTGGTGGGGCAGATGATCCTGTTCGAGACGCTGTTTGCGCTGGTCTACGGCCTGCTGTGGGAACGGCGTCCGCCGACCGCGCTGGAAGTCGCGGCGCTGGCCTTCGTGGTGCTGAGCGTGCTGTCCTGTCTGGCCGCGCACCGCAGGCCGCTGGCGATGGAACCGGCGGCCTGAAGACGGCCGGCGCGCCGGTCATCCGGCGCGGTGCCGGTACCCAGCGAAATCCGCGGCAGGTCGCGCACCCCTTCGGCAGCGCCATCCCCGAATCCGGACGGCGCGCCAGCCCAAGCCGTCCGCCTGCCGCACGCGGGTCGTGAACTCAGGCCATCGGCAACTTCAGGCCCTGCTCCTTCGCGCATTGCCGGGCGATCTCGTAGCCGGCATCGGCATGCCGCATCACGCCGGTGCCCGGGTCGTTCCACAGCACGCGGGCGATGCGCCTGTCGGCTTCCTCGCTGCCGTCGCAGACGACGACCACGCCGCTGTGCTGGCTGTAGCCCATGCCGACGCCGCCGCCGTGGTGCAGCGACACCCAGGTGGCGCCGCCGGCGACGTTGAGCATGGCGTTGAGCAGCGGCCAGTCGGACACGGCGTCGCTGCCGTCCTTCATCGCCTCGGTCTCGCGGTTGGGCGAGGCCACGCTGCCGCTGTCCAGGTGGTCGCGGCCGATCACCACCGGTGCCTTGAGCTCGCCGTTGCGCACCATCTCGTTGAAGGCCAGGCCCAGCCTGTGGCGCAGGCCCAGGCCGACCCAGCAGATGCGCGCCGGCAGGCCCTGGAAGCTGATGCGCTCGCGCGCCATGTCCAGCCAGCGGTGCAGGTGCGCATCGTCGGGGATCAGTTCCTTGACCTTCGCGTCGGTCCTGTAGATGTCCTCCGGATCGCCGCTCAGCGCCACCCAGCGGAACGGGCCCACGCCGCGGCAGAACAGCGGGCGCACGTAGGCCGGGACGAAGCCGGGGAAGTCGAACGCGCTCTTCAAGCCCTCGTCGAAGGCCATCTGGCGGATGTTGTTGCCGTAGTCCACGGTGGGGATGCCTTGCGCGTGGAAGGCCAGCATGGCCTCCACGTGCACGCGCATGGACTGCTTGGCCGCGTCGCGCACGCGCTCGGGCTCGGCCTTCTGCTCGGCCTGCCATTGCTCCAGCGTCCAGCCGACCGGCAAGTAGCCGTGCACCGGGTCGTGCGCACTGGTCTGGTCGGTCACGCAGTCCGGGCGCACGCCGCGGCGCACCAGCTCGGGCAGCACTTCCGCCGCGTTGCCCAGCAGCGCGATGGATTTCGCCGCGCCGGCCTCCGTGTACCTGCGGATGCGCGCCAGCGCGTCGTCCAGGTCGGTGGCCTGCTCGTCCACGTAGCGCGTGCGCAGTCGGAAGTCGATGCGGCTCTGCCTGCACTCGATGGTCAGGCTGCACGCGCCGGCCAGCGACGCGGCCAGCGGTTGCGCACCGCCCATGCCACCCAGGCCGGCGGTGAGGATCCAGCGCCCGGCCAGATCGCCGCCGTAGTGCTGCCGGCCGATTTCCACGAAGGTCTCGTAGGTGCCCTGCACGATGCCCTGGCTGCCGATATAGATCCACGAGCCGGCCGTCATCTGGCCGTACATCATCAATCCCTTGCGGTCGAGTTCGTTGAAGTGCTCCCAGGTGGCCCAGTGCGGCACCAGGTTGGAATTGGCGATCAGCACGCGCGGCGCGTCCGGATGCGTGGGGAACACGCCGACCGGCTTGCCGGACTGCACCAGCAGGGTCTCGTGGTCTTCCAGTTCCTTCAGCGCATCGAGGATCGCGTCGAAGCAGCGCCAGTCGCGCGCGGCGCGGCCGATGCCGCCGTAGACGACCAGCGAGGCGGGATCCTCCGCGACCTCCGCGTCCAGGTTGTTCTGCAGCATGCGGAACGGCGCTTCGCTGAGCCAGGACTTGCAGGTGAGCGCGGCGCCGCGCGGCGCGCGAACGACGCGGGAAGGATCGTGGCGGGGATCGGACATTGCCTTGCGTTCCGGAGGCGGACAGGCCCGCATTATCCGCGCGGGCGCGGCTCCGGCGCGAGGCCCGCCGTGCTGCACGGCGTCATCGTCATCGCGGCCGTGACAGAATCGCCGGCATGATCGCCGCACGCCTCGCCTTCGCCCTGCTTGCGCCGCTGGCGATGGCCGCCGCGCCGCCGGCGCCGCCGCCGATGCCGGATGCCAGCAGCGGGGGCCGCATCCTCGTCTTCAGCAGGACCGCCGGCTGGCGGCACGATTCCATTCCGGTCGCCGTCGCCACGTTGCGGTCGCTGGCCGGCGAGGCCGGGCTGGCCGTGGACCACACCGAGGACGCCGGCGCGTTCTCGCCGGGCAACCTGGCGCGCTACCGCGCGGTGGTGTTCGCCAACACCACCGGCGACCTGCTGGACGCCGCGCAGCAGGCGGCGATGGAAGACTTCGTCCGCAGCGGCGGCGGATTCGTCGGCGTGCACGCGGCGGCCGACACCGAATACGACTGGCCCTGGTACGGCGCCCTGGTCGGCGCGTATTTCCACAGCCACCCGCCCGGCCTGCAGGCCACCCGCGTGCGGCCCGAGCGCGACGGCCGGGCCGCCGGCGATCCGTGGCCGGTCACCGACGAGCTGTACAACTACCGGCACAACCCGCGCGGCCGCGTGCAAGTGATCGCCACCGTGGACGAGCGCGACTACGCCGGCGGCACGATGGGCGAGGACCACCCGATCGTCTGGTGCCATCCACACGACGGCGGGCGCGCCTGGTACACCGGGCTGGGCCACGATGCGTCGGTCTACGCCGACGCGCGCTTCGCCGCGCACCTGGCGCGCGGCCTGCGCTACACGGCGCGGTTGTCGGACGACTGCTGAGAGCCTCGTCCGTTTCCGTCCCCTGCATGCAGAAACAGAACGCCCCGCCGAAGCGGGGCGCCGGTCGCCGGAGACTGCGAAAGACCGCGCGCCCTGCAAAGGCGCGCGGTCTGCGATCCGCGATCAGTTCACCGCCGAATCCAGCGTGCGCAAGGCGTCGTACACGTTGGTCTGGCCGGTGCGCTCGATGTCCTCGCGGCTGTAGGCGCGCCCGGGCTGCGCGATGCAGCGCGACTTGCCGTCGCGCTTGGCGATGCGGCTGCCGGTGGCGCGCAGGCAGTGGGCGTCGGTGGGGTGCGTCGCCGCGGTCGGGTTTTCGTCGGCCTGTGCGGCCTGTGCGGTAGCGTCAGTGGTAGTGGCGTTCGCCGGACCATCGGCGGCGTCTGCAGTCGCCGACGTGGAGACCGGCGGTTGGGCTTGCGCGGCGACGGCCAGGCCGGCGGTGAGGGCGATGAGGAGTAGGCGTTTCATGGGTTTCGGCTCCCAACGGGAAAGGAACCCGACTTTTGTACGCCACCCAGCCTGTGCCGGAGCGGAACGCGGCCGCGGCGGTTCAGGCGCGCCTCAGCGCGTTCAGCCGGGACAGGTCTCGCGCCGGCCTTCGCGGAAGCGGCGCACCGCCTCGGCATCGGCCTTCTGCGGCGCGATGCCGTCGTCGAAGATCACCCGCCACACGCCGTCGTCGCCGCGTTGCCAGACCGAGCCGAAACGGCCGAGCCGGGTCTCGCCGGTCTTCGGGTCCTCGTACAGCGCCGGGCCGCTGGAATAGGCCGTACGGCCGTCGCCGCCCAGGGTGACCACGGCCGGATACCAGCTCAGCCCCAGGGCGGTACCGTCGATCAGGCCCGTCCATTCGGCGACGATGGCCTCGCGCCCGCGCGTGGGATTGCGGTTGACGCCGAACGCGGCATCCGGGTGCAGGTGCTCGGCAAACGCGCGCGCATCGTGCTCGGCCACCGAGCGGGCGAAGCTCAGTTCGCGCTGCCACACCGCGCATTCGGCCTCGGCCACGGCCTGCGGCGGCGATGCAGCGGCAGCGGGACCGGCGGCCAGCGCCAGGACCAGCCAGGCCGGGAACAGGACACGTCCTGTCATGCGGATTCCTCCGGAGTCTGCCAAGATTCGGCCGATTCAAGCCTTTTCCGGTATCGCATGCGCCTGCCATTGGTCAGGGTGACGATGCTGGCCGCCTTGGCCTGGGCGACCGGTTGCAGCCACCTCCCCGCTCCGTCCGCTCCCGCTCCTTCCCGCCCCACCGGCGTCGTGCTGATCTCCATCGACGGCCTGCCCGCGCATGCGCTCGGGCGCGGCGACACGCCCCACCTGGACCGCCTGGCCGGCGAAGGCGTGCGCGCGGCCTGGATGAATCCGTCCTACCCGGTGCTGACGTTCCCCAACCACTTCACCCTGGTCACCGGCCTGCGGCCCGACCGCCACGGCATCATCCACAACAGCATGCGCGACGAGACCATGGGCGGCTTCAGGGTGGCCGACAAGGCCGCGGGCGCGGACGCGCGCTGGTGGCAGGGCGAACCGATCTGGAACACCGCCGAGAAGGCCGGCCTGCGCACCGCCATCTGGGCCTGGCCCGGCAACGCGGCGCCCATCGACGGCCGCCGCCCGAGCCGCTGGGTGCCGTATTCGCCGGAAATCGGCGCGGCCGAGCGCGCCGACCAGGTGGCGGCATGGATGACCGAACCGGCGCGGACGCGCCCGCGGCTGGCCGCGCTGTATTTCGAACAGGTCGACACCACTGGCCATCACGAGGGCCCCGACGCGCCGCAGACGCATGCGGCGATCCGCGAAGTGGACGCCGCCGTCGGCCGCATCCTGGACGCACTGGAGGCCCACGGCCTGCGCGGCGACACCGACGTGATCGTGGTGTCCGACCACGGCATGGCGCCGGTCGAGCCGCACCAGTACATCGCCATCGAGGACATGGCGGCCTACGAGCAGGCCGAAGCGGTCAGCACCGGCCAGGTGATCGGTTTCAACCCGCGCCCCGGCCACGAGGATGCCGCCGCCCGCCGGCTGCTCGGCCGCCACGACCATTACGAATGCTGGCGCAAGCAGGACCTGCCCGCGCGCTGGCATTACGGCACGCATCCGCGCGTACCGCGCATCGTCTGCCAGTTCGACGAAGGCTGGAACGCGCTGCCCGCCTCGGTCATGCGGCGCGAGCCGGCGGAGCAGCGCAACCGCGGCTCGCACGGCTACGACCCGGCGCTGCCGTCGATGCGCGCGGTGTTCATCGCCGCCGGCCCGCACTTCCGCCGCGGCGCGACGCTGCCCGCCTTCGACAACGTCGACGTCTACCCGCTGCTGGCGCACCTGCTGGACGTGCGGCCCGCGGCGAACGACGGCACCGAGGCCACGTTCCTGCCGGTGCTGCAACCGCGGGCGGACGCCGCGCATTGATGTCCGGAAACGGGGAGTCCGGCCCGGCGCGCGGTGCTAGCCTGCGCGCATGGTCGCTTCCGCCGCCCCCGCCCTGCCCGATCCGCACGTCTGCGAACAGGCGCGGCTGAGCCGCGACGCGCGCTTCGACGGGCTGTTCTTCACCGCCGTCACCAGCACCGGCATCTACTGCCGGCCGGTGTGCCCGGCGCCGCCGCCGAAGCCGCGCAACATCGTCTACTACCGCCACGCCGCCGCGGCCGAGGCCGCCGGCTTCCGCCCCTGCCTGCGCTGCCGCCCGGAACTGGCGCCGGGCGACGGCACGTGGCGGCGCGGCGACGAAGTGGTGGCACGCGCGCTCAAGCTGATCGACCAGGGCGCGCTGGCCGAAGCGCCGCTGTCCGCGCTGGCCGGCAAGGTGGGACTGGGCGAACGCCAGTTGCGCCGACTGTTCACCGAACGCCTGGGCGCGACCCCGGTGGAAGTGCACGGCACGCGCCGGCTGCTGTTCGCCAAGCAACTGCTCACCGAGACCGCGCTGCCGATCACCCAGGTGGCGCTGGCGGCCGGCTTCGGCAGCCTGACCCGCTTCAACACCGCCTTCCGCGAGGAATACCGGATGGCGCCGCGCCAACTGCGCAAGCGCGACGCGCCGCCGGCGCACGGCACGATGACCCTGCGCCTGGGCTACCGGCCGCCGTACGACTTCGGCGCGATGCTGGATTTCCTGCGCGGTCGCGCGCTGCCCGGCGTGGAGGCGGTGGACGAACGCAGCTATGCGCGCGTGATCGGCACGGCCGACGCGCCGGGCTGGCTGCGCGTCAGCGCATGGAGCGCGTCGCCGGACGACCACGCGCTGCGGCTGGAACTGCACGGCGCCGCGCCGGCGGAACTGCTGGGCATCGTCGGCCGCCTGCGCCGCATGTTCGACCTGGATGCCGACCCGCATGCCATCGCCCAGGCGCTGGGCGTGGACGCACGGCTGCGGCCGCTGCTGGAGCGGCGCCCCGGCCTGCGCCTGCCCAGCGGCTGGGACGGTTTCGAGATCGCGGTGCGCGCGGTGATCGGCCAGCAGGTCAGCGTAGCCGCCGCGCGCACCCTGACCGCGCGGCTGGCGCAGCGCCACGGCACGCCGCTGGCCGCGCCGTTCGGCGATGGCCTGACCCACGTGTTCCCGACGCCGGACATCCTGGCCGGTGTGGACCTGACCGAAGTCGGATTGACCCGCGCGCGCGCCGACACCGTGCGCGGGCTGTCGCGCGCCCTGCTGGATGGCCGCGTGGACTTCCGCCCGGAACGCACGCTGGAGGATTTCGCCGCGCGCTGGGTGGCGCTGCCCGGCATCGGTCCGTGGACCGCGCACTACATGGCGCTGCGCGCGCTGGGCCATCCGGACGCTTTTCCCGCCGACGACCTGGTATTGCAGAAAGCCGTGCCGACCGATGGCACCCGCATGACCGCACGCGCCCTGTCCGCACGCGCCGAAGCCTGGCGCCCCTGGCGCGCCTACGCCGTGATCCAGCTCTGGCGCGACAGCATGGGCAAGCCGCACCCCCCACAGCCGCGCCGCAACCTGGCCCCATCATGAACCCACTGTAGGAGCGACATAAGTCGCGACCGCTTTGCCAACCATCACCGTCGCCTCCATTGCCACCACGCCACACCGCATCCGCATGACGAACACCCGCACACACAGGCACGGCCCCCGCATCGGGCAATCGTCCATGGCCGGACACACCCGCGATGCAGGCCTCGTCCGGCCCTGCGTCCCCACGCGTTCCACAACGGACGACGCCGCGTTTCCCATCAGCATCGAAGACACGGCCCCGCACTCCCACCACCGGCCCGGCAGCACGGGAAACACGCGATGATCCTCTACCGCCACCACGACAGTCCCGTCGGCACGCTGACGCTGGCCGCCGACGACACTGGCCTGGTCGCCATCGAATTCCCGAGCAACCGCCATCCGGCGCAGCGCGACGACTGGCGCGCGGGCGAGCACCGCTGGCTCGACGCCGCCGCCGCGCAACTGGACGACTACTTCGCCGGCCGGCGCCGGACGTTCGAACTGCCGCTGTCGCCGCGCGGCACCGACTTCCAGCGCAGCGTGTGGACCGCGCTGGCCGGCATCCCCTACGGGCAGACGATCAGCTACGCACAACTGGCGCAGCGCGTGGGCAAGCCCACCGCGATGCGCGCGGTCGGCGCGGCCAATGGCCGCAACCCGCTGCCCATCGTGCTGCCCTGCCACCGCGTGATCGGCGCCGACGGCTCGCTGACCGGCTTCGGCGGCGGCCTGCCGACCAAGGAATTCCTGCTGCGGCTGGAAGGCGCGTTGCCGGAGGCCGGCGACCTGTTCGGCTGAGCCGCATCGGGGCGTGCGCCGGCGATTGGGCAAGTCATTCAATTTCCAGCAGCACGCACATCGCATGCACGCCATGCGGCAAGGCAGCAGAAGCAAGGTTGATCATGTCGCTGCCCTCATGGTCCGACCAGGCAAGCCACACGTCCTGATGGCGAACGCTCAATCCCGCAACAGCCGGCCCATGCATTCGCGGTAGCGCTCCGCAATCGCATCGGCATCGACGTGCCGCCCCTGGTCCACTCTCACTCGGCCGGCCACCTGCACCTGCTTCACCAGCGACCGGTTGCCGGCGAACAGCCAGCGGTCCACCAGATCGTCCGGCGTTGCGCCAGCCAGCGCGGGCGCGTCGGCGTCGAGCACGACCACGTCGCCGGCCGCGTCGGTGAATCCGGTCGCGTCCGCCGCGCTGTCCAGCACGCCACGCAGCAGCGTTTCGCCCACGCTGGGCGAATCCTGCGCCACGGCGATGTTGCGGCAGCGCGTGACCAGGCGCTGGCCGTATTCCAGCCAGCGCAGTTCCTCCACCGGCGACACCGACACGTGCGAATCCGAGCCAATGCCCCAGCGCCCGCCCGCGTCCAGGTAGTCGCGCAGCGGGAACAGGCCGTCGCCCAGATTGGCTTCCGTGGTCGGGCAGATCGCCACGGTGGCGCCGCTGGCGGCGATGCCGCGCACCTCCTCCGTGGACAGGTGGGTGGCATGCACCAGGGTCCAGCGCCGGTCCACCGGGAATTCGCGCAGCAGCCATTCCACTGGCCGCGCGTGTCGGACCGACAGGCAGTCCTGCACTTCGCCCACCTGCTCGGCGATGTGGATGTGCACGGGCGCGTCGGCCGGCAATGCGGCCAATGCTTCGCGCATCGCCGTCCCGGGCACCGCGCGCAGGCTGTGGAAGGCGCAGCCGAGGCGCAGCCGTTCGTCCTGCAACGGGCGCAGCGCGTCGAGCAGGCGCAGGAAGCCGGGCACGTCGTGGCCGAAGCGCTGCTGGCGCGCGGACAAGGGACGGCCGTCGAAGCCGCCGGTCATGTACAGCACTGGCAGCAGGGTCAGCCGGATGCCGGTGTCGCGCGCGGCGGCGATCAGCGCCTTCGACATCGCGGCCGGATCGTCGTAGGGCACGCCGTCCGGGCGGTGGTGCACGTAGTGGAATTCGCACACCGTGGTGTAGCCCGCTTCAAGCATTTCGGCGTAGAGCTGCGCGGCCACCGCGTAGGTGCTGTCCGGCGTCATCCGCGCGGCGAAGCGGTACATGGTCGCGCGCCAGGTCCAGAAGCTGTCCTGCGGATCCGTCTGCCGTTCGGCCAGCCCGGCCATCGCGCGCTGGAAGGCATGCGAATGCAGGTTGGCGACGGCGGGCACGCGCCAACCGGCGGAAGTCTTCCCAATGGATCGGGCGATGTCGGAAGGCTGCATGGCAGGCGCTAACGGGCGTTGCGGCGGATGCGCTAGGCTACCGTGTCTTTCCAGGCACCACACGCCATGAGCGCCGCTTCGTTCGCACCGTCCGTTCCGCCCATCGCCGTTGCCGGCGATGCGGCCATCGGTTCTTCCGCCGCACGCCGGGCGCAGCCCCGCGGCCGGCACGGGCGCGACGGCGGCAGCGGCAACGACCCGCGCCACGATACGAACGGACACGCCGGGAGGCAGGGATGACGGACGGCACGACCGCGGACCGCTGGGACGGGCTGCTGCTCAACGCGCGGCTGGTGACGCTGGCCGGCGACACCGGCTACGGCATCGTCGAGGACGGCGCGCTGGCCTGGTGCGACGGCGTGCTGCGATTCGCGGGCGCGGCCTCGGCGTTGCCGGCCGACGCTGCGCGCAGGGCCAGCGAAGTGATCGACGCAGGCGGCGACTGGATCACGCCGGGGCTGGTGGACTGCCACACGCACGTGGTGTTCGCGGGCGACCGCGCCGGCGAATTCGAGCAACGGCTGCAAGGTGCCAGCTACGAGGAGATCGCGCGGGCCGGCGGCGGCATCGTCTCCACCGTGCGCGCCACCCGCGCCGCCAGCGAGGACAAACTGCTGGCGCAATCGCTGTCGCGCGCGCGCGCGTTGCGCGACGACGGCGCGACCACGCTGGAGATCAAGTCCGGCTACGGGCTGGACCTGGACAACGAGCGCAAGATGCTGCGCGTGGCGCGCCGCATCGGCGCGGAGCTGGGCATCACGGTGCGCACCACGTTCCTGGGCGCGCATGCGCTGCCGCCGGAATACGCCGGGCGTGCCGACAACTACGTCGCCGCGGTCTGCGACTGGCTGGGCGAACTGCATGCCGAGGGCTTGGTGGACGCGGTGGATGCGTTCTGCGAGCGCATCGGCTTCACCGCCGCGCAGACGCGGCGCGTGTTCGAGGCGGCACGCGCGCTGGGCCTGCCGGTCAAGCTGCACGCCGACCAGTTGAGCGACGGCGAAGGTGCCGCGCTGGTGGCGGAGTTCGGCGGGCTCTCGGCCGATCACGTGGAATACACCTCCGAAGCCGGCGCCGCCGCGATGGCGCGCGCGGGCACCGTGGCGGTGCTGCTGCCGGGCGCGTTCCACGTGCTGCGCGAGACCAAACTGCCGCCGCTGGAGGCTTTCCGTGCCCACGGCGTGCCGATGGCGGTGGCCACCGACTGCAATCCGGGCACTTCGCCGTTGCAGTCGCTGCGGCTGGCGATGTCGCTGGCCTGCACGCATTTCCGGCTGACGCCGGAAGAAGCCCTGCGCGGGGCCACCGTCAACGCCGCGCGCGCGCTGGGCCTGCACGATCGCGGCCGGCTGGAAGCGGGGCAGCGCGCGGATTTCGTACGCTGGCGCATCAACCAGCCGGCGGAACTCGCGTACTGGCTGGGCGGCGAACTGGTCGCGGGCGTCCACGCCGGCGGACGACGGCTCCGCTGAGGCGCGGCTCCGCTTCCCTTCTCTCTCGTTCGCCATCACCCAAACGAAGAACCCCGGCCTGGGCCGGGGTTCTCGTTCGCGGCGGGCCGGCCGTGCCGGCACGGGCGATTACGCCTTGGCGACGGTCTTCTTGGCCACGGCCTTCTTCGCCGGCGCCTTCACCACGGCCTTCTTGGCGGTGGCGGTGGCGGCCACACCCGCCTTGGCGACGGCGTGCTTGCGCGCGTTGCCATAGCTGGACGAATAGCGCTTGCCCTTGGCCGTCTTGCGATCACCCTTGCCCATCGTAGTTCTCCTGATTCAATGAAAAATCCGCGCGGGGATGGGCCGTTGCGAAGGCGTTCGCCTGCCTCTGCGCCCCGGCGCGAAGGCGCAAAGCCTATCACAGCGGGGCTTTGCCGGCGGCCGGGCGGCCCGCCGCGGGGAGGGGCCGGGCCGCGGGCGGGGACGGGTCAGTGGGCGCAACTGGCGTCGTGGACGTGCCAGTGGTTCAGGCGCAGGTTCACCAGGTGGGCCAGGCCCACCAGCATGCCGCCCACCGTCATCACGATGGCGTGCGGCACCACGGATTCGTGCAGCGGTGCGTAGAGCACCCCGGCCCACAGGGCCGCCAGGCCGCACAGCAGCATGCCCAGGGCGCGAAATGCGCGGTGCCTGCGGTAGCCCCAGAGCAGGCTGAACATCCCCAGCACGGTCACGAACACCACGAACGCCTGCTCGAAGCCGTCCCCCAGCCAGACCGACAGGCCCAGCGACGGGATCGCGGCCAGCAGCAGCGGCACCACCGCGCAATGCAGGGCGCAGATCAGCGAGCCTGCGGCGGCGAAGCGGTCGATCAGCGTGCGGAAGGTGGGCTTCATGGGAGGCAAGTATGACCTTCGGGAGGGTTATATTGTCACTTTTGGTATATTATAACATCATTGACCTTCCCTCAACGCGTGGCCTCTCCCTATGCAATCCCTGCGTCGCCGCCCCTCCCCCGCTCCCCGCCTGCTCGCTTGCGCCGTCCTGCTGGCCCTGGCCGCCCCCGCCCTGGCCGACGAAGCCGCCAGCCAGCACCAGCACGCCACCGACCTGGACGCCGTCACCGTCACCGCATCGCCGCTGAAGGGCAACGCCGAATCCGTCGCCACACCGGTCAACGTGCTGTACGGCGAAGAACTGGACAAGGCCAAGGCCGGCACCCTCGGCGAAACCGTGGCCAAGTTGCCCGGCGTGCAAACGACGTACTTCGGCACCGGCGTGGGCCGGCCGATCATCCGCGGCCAGGAAGGCCCGCGCGTGCAGGTGCTGTCCGGCGGCATCGGCTCGATGGACGCCTCCACCGTCAGCGCCGACCACGCGGTCAGCATCGAGCCCTTCCTCGCCGACCAGATCGAAGTGCTGAAGGGCCCGGCCACGCTGCTGTTCGGCAGCGGCGCCATCGGCGGCGCGGTGAACGTGGTCGACGGCCGCCTGGCCGAAACCCTGCCCGACCAGCCGTTCGGCGGGCGCGCGGAAGTGCGCGGCAACACCGTCAACGACGAACGCAGCGGCATGTTCCGCCTCGACGGCGTGAACGGGAACTGGGTGCTGCACGTCGACGGCCTGGTGCGCGACACCGACGACTACGATATTCCCGGCGTCGCCATCCTGCACCACGACGAAGATGAAGGGCACGAAGGACACGAGGAAGAAGAACAGCCGCGCGGCACCCTGCCCAACAGCGCGGTGAAGACCCGCGCCGGTGCGGTCGGCGCGACCTACCTCGGCGAACGCGGCTACTTCGGCCTGGCCGCCAGTACCTATCGCAGCAACTACGGCATCCCCGCCGGCGCGCACGTGCATGGCGAGGACGACCACGACCACGACCATGACCACGACGGCGAAGACGACCACGCCCACGACGAGCACGAGGAAGAAGGTCCGGTGCGCATCGACATGGCGCAGAACCGGCTGGACCTGAAGGCCGGCGTCTACGCCCCGGCCGCGTTCCTGGAGAGCCTCAACCTGCGCGCGGCCTGGAACGACTACGAGCACCTCGAACTGGAAGGCGGCGAGATCGGCACGCGCTTCGCCAACAAGGGCTACGACGCGCGCCTGGAAGCGGTGCAGAAAGCCTGGAACGGCTGGCGCGGCGCCTTCGGCCTGCAGTTCGGCAGCACCGACTTCAGCGCGGTGGGCGACGAAGCCTTCGTGCCGTCCACCATCACCGACACGCTGGGCGCCTTCGTCGTGCAGGAGAAGGATTTTGGCCCGTGGAAGCTGGAACTGGGCGGCCGCTACGACAAGGTGAAGCTGAAGCCGGACGACCGCGCGTCGCGCGACTTCGATGCGTTCAACCTGTCCGCCGCGGGCATCTGGCGCCTGAGCGAGGGCTTCGACCTGCGCTTCGGCCTGGACCGCTCCGAGCGCGCGCCGACCAACGAGGAAACGTTCGCCGGCGGCACCCACGTCGCCACCCGCTCCATCGAGATCGGCGACGAAGCGCTGGACACCGAGAAGGCCGTGCGCGCGGAGATCGGCGCGCACTGGCATACCGATCGCATGGACCTGAAGCTGGCGCTCTACCGGACCCGATTCCAGGACTTCATCTACCTGGCCGACACCGGCATCGAGGAGCAGGGCTACCCGGTGCGCCTGTGGACGCAGGACGATGCCACCTTCACCGGCGCCGAGGCCGAGGCGAAGATCCATCTCGCCGAAAGCGCCGCCGGGCAGTGGGACCTGCGGCTGTACGGCGACTACGTGCGCGCCGAACTGGACGGCAGCGGCACGCGCACGGTGGCGTTCGAAGTGCCGCACGGCGACCACACGCATGGCTACGAGGTCGAGATCGCACAGGGCGGCTACCTGCCGCGCATCGCGCCGATGCGCTTCGGCGCCGACCTGGGCTGGTCGCTGGGCGGATGGCGCGCCTCGCTGGGCGCCGTGCGCTACGCCAAGCAGGACGACGTGGCGCAGAACGAGGAGCCCAGTGCGGCCTACACGCTGGTGGACGCGCACCTGGCCTACCGCTGGGACCGCCCGGCGTCCAGTTGGGAGGTCTTCCTGGACGGCAGCAACCTGACCGACGAGGAAGCGCGCCCGCATACCTCGCTGCTGCGCGACTACGCACCGCTGCCCGGCCGCGGTGTGGCGTTCGGGATCCGCGCGTATTTCTGAGCGCGATGGTGCGCAGCGCGGCGGTGTTGCCGTGCGGACAAGCGCACGGGCATCGTCTGATGCCTGGCGGGCCGCGGCCCGCCAGGCATGTTCGTCTCGACTGCGCTGAAGGGGCGCACAGGTATCGCTCTTCGCATGGGCAGAAGGCTGAGGCACCTGCCCTGCACTTCGGGTCGCCTCGATTGGACTGATGGAAAACCACGCCTCCTGCGCCTGCCGGCGCAGGCATCGTGTGCAACGGGATGTTCGTGAGCACGCGATCCACTGGCCGCATCGACGCCGCTTGCTCTCACGACACAGGCCAAGCCTGCACGCAGACACGCACCACTGCGCGCCCATCATGGGTCCGGTCGGCGGCCATGATTCCGGCACAAGCGCCCATTCCCAAGACAACGGCCACTCACGGCACGACCACCCTTCTTGCGGCATTGAGTGTATATACACATAATGTCTACCCCCCCGACGCCATGCGACTCGCATGCCCCGCACGCTTCCCGCCACGCCCAGCGTGTGCACCTGCTTCCGCCTGCGCCGCGCCAGTCGCCGCGTGACGCAGCTCTACGACCACGTTCTGGCGGCGGCCGGGTTGAGCCTGAACCAGTATTCGATCCTGCGCCGCGCCGAGCGCGGGCCGCGTGCGCTGGGCGAGCTGGCCGGTGAACTCGGCATGGAGCGCACCACCCTCACCCGCAACCTGTCGCCGCTGGTCGACGCCGGCTGGCTGGAAACCATGCGCGGCCGTGACGCACGCCAACGCCTGATCGCGCTCACGGACGAAGGCCGCAGGCGCCTGGCAGCCGCCAAGCCGCTGTGGCGACAGGCCCAGGACACCCTCGACGGACTGCTTGGCGCCGCCGGCATCGAACGGCTGCACCGCGATCTGGACCATCTAGACGATCTGCTGCGCCGGCACCTGGAAGAGTCTGCTTGAACACCACTACTCCTCTCTCCGCCGCGCCGCGCATGCACTGGGGCCTGCTGCTGGCCGCGGCCGCCACCCTGATGATCACCATGGGCGCGCGCCAGACCACCGGACTGTTCGTCGCGCCCATCCACCGCGACACCGGCATCGGCATCGCCGCGATCAGCTTCGCGCTGGCGATCGGCCAGTTCACCTGGGGCGCGGTGCAGCCGGTGTTCGGCGCCATCGCCGACAAGCGCGGCTCCACCGGCGTGCTGGCGTGGGGCGCGGTGCTGCTGGCGCTGGGACTGGCACTGACGCCGCACCTGGCTTCGCCCTGGGGATTGATGTTCACCCTCGGCCTGCTGACCGCGGCGGGCGCCGGCGCCGGCAGTTTCTCGATCCTGATCGGCGCCACCGCGCAGCAGTTGGCGCCGGAGAAGCGCTCGTTCGCGGCGGGCTTCATCAACGCCGGCGGATCGCTGGGGCAGTTCGTGTTCGCGCCGCTGGTGCAGGCCGTCATCGCCGTCGCCGGCTGGGCCGGCGCGATGTACACGCTGGCGGCGGCCTCGCTGCTGGCGATCCCGCTGGCCTTCCCGTTGCGCCGCAGGCCCGCGCCGGCGGCGGCGACCGGGCCGGCCACCGCCGTGGGCGAACTCACGCTGCGGCAGCAGGTCGCCATCGCGTTGCGCGACCGCAGCTACTGGATGCTGCACCTGGGCTTCTTCACCTGTGGCGTGCACGTCGCCTTCCTCGTCACCCACCTGCCGGGCGAAATCGCGCTATGCGGCCTGCCGGCCAGCGTGTCGGCGGTGTCGATCGCGCTGATCGGCCTGTTCAACGTGGCCGGCAGCCTGGTCGCCGGCGCACTGGGCCAACGCTTGCGGATGAAGTGGATCCTGGCGGCCATGTACGCCAGCCGCGCCGCGATGATCGCGCTCTACCTGCTGGCGCCGCCCACGCCGCTGACGTTCTACGTGTTCGCCGCCGCGCTGGGCTTCACCTGGCTGGCGACGGTGCCGCCGACCGCCGGCCTGGTGGGCAAGCTGTTCGGCCCGCGCTATCTGGGCACGCTGTTCGGGCTGACCCTGCTCTCGCACCAGTTGGGCGGTTTCTTCGGCGCCTGGCTGGGCGGCGTGGCGCTGGAACGCCTCGGCGACTACACGTGGATGTGGTACGCCGACATGGCGCTGGCATTGATCGCGGCGGCCGCCAACCTGCCCATCCGCGAAAAACCGCCGGAAGCCGTACCGGCCGCAGCCTGATTTCCCTTGCCCCTGCATGTAGGAGCGACGTAAGTCGCGACCGGGAAAAGCGGAAAAGCACGAAGCCACGGATCGCACGGATGAACGCGGATAAAGCATTTTCTTTATCCGCGGCATCCGCGCCAATCCGCAACCCATGTCATTTCTTCCCACGCCCGCACACCCTGCAGGAGCGGCTTCAGCCGCGACCGGAAAACCAGGCAAACATGAAACCACGGATCGCACGGACAAACGCGGATAGAGCCTGGCGTTCTTATTCACGGGAATCCGCGCGAATCCGTGGCCAATCAAACCGTACGGTCGCGGCTGGAGCCGCTCCTACAGAAAGATCAGGCAGCAGCGCAGCGCGCGCACAGGCCGTGCACTTCCAGCGTCTGCGCCTGCGGCTGGAAGCCCAGCGCCTTGGCGCGCGCCTCCAGTTGGGTGACGACGTCGCGGTCCTCCAGTTCCACCGCGCTGTGGCAGCGGTCGCAGATCAGGAATGGCACCGAATGCTGCGCGCTGTTGGGATGGTGGCAGGCGACGAAGGCGTTGACCGATTCCAGCTTGTGCACGAAGCCGTTGGCCATCAGGAAATCCAGCGCGCGGTACACCGTCGGCGGCGCGTCGGCGCCGACGCCCTTGGTGGCGCGCACCCATTCCAGCAGGTCGTAGGCTTTCACCGGCTTGCCGGCCTCGGCGATCAACTGCAGCACACGCGCGCGGATCGGCGTCAGGCGCAGGCCGCGCTCCTGACAGGCACGCTCCACCGCCGCCACGAAGCCCTGCGCGTCGTGGACGTGGTGCTTGGGGTCGGTGCAGGCATGGGCGTGCGGCATGGTGGACTCCCGGTCAGGCGGTCGCGTCTATCTTGATAAGCGCTGCGTCGATGCGTTTCAAGGCTTCCTCGCGCCCGGCCAGGTAGACGGTGTGCGAAATGTCCGGGCTGACCTGGGTGCCGGTGATCGCCACGCGCAGCGGCTGCGCCACCTTGCCCATGCCGATCTCCAGCGCGGCGGCGGTCTCGTGCAGTGCCGCGGAAACGCCGTCGACCGTCCACTCGTCCAGCGCGGCCAGCCGTTCGCGCGCCGTGGCCAGCGGCGCTTCCGCGCCGGCCTTGAGGTGCTTGGCGACGGCGGCCTCGTCGTAGGTATCCAGCGGCTGGTACCAGACCATCGCCTTCTCGGCCATTTCCTTCAGTGTCTGCACGCGCTCGCGCAGCGCGACCACCACGTCCACCGGCGCCGGGCCCCGGGCGACGTCCAGGCCCAGCTTCTCCAGTTGGTACACGAGGTGCGGGACGATGGAGGCCGGGTCGTCGGTCTTCAGGTAGTGCTGGTTGACCCAGCCCAGCTTGGCCATGTCCAGGCGCGCGGCCTTGGAGTTCACGTCCTTCACGTCGAATAGGCGGATCAGTTCCTGCCGGGTGAACAGTTCCTGGTCGCCGTGCGACCAGCCCAGCCGCGCCAGGTAGTTGATCAGCGCGTGCGGCAGGTAGCCGGCGTCCTTGTACTGCATCACGTCGGCCGCGCCGGTGCGCTTGGACAGCTTGGCGCCCTGCTCGTCCAGGATCATCGGCATGTGCGCGAACTTCGGCACCGGCGCGCCCAGCGCCTCGTAGATGTTGATCTGGCGCGGCGTGTTGTTGATGTGGTCGTCGCCGCGGATCACCTCGGTGATGCCCATGTCCCAATCGTCCACGACCACGGCGAAGTTGTAGGTCGGATAGCCGTCCGGGCGGAAGATCACCATGTCGTCCAGTTCGCTGTTGGCGATCTCGATGCGGCCCTTGATCAGGTCGTCGAACGCCACCACGCCGTCGGTCGGGTTCTTGAAGCGGATGACGCGGTTCGGGTCGTCGCGGTACGGCTGGCCGAGGTCGCGCGCGCGGCCGTCGTAGCGCGGCTTCTCCTTGGCCGCCATCGCCGCCTCGCGCATGGCCTCGAGTTCTTCCTTCGTCTCGTAGGCGTAGTACGCCTTGCCGGCGGCGACCAGGTGCTCGGCCACTTCGCGGTAGCGGTCGATGCGGTGGGTCTGGTAGATCGGGCCTTCGTCGTAGTCCAGGCCCAGCCAGTCCATCGCCTCCAGGATCGCGTCGATGGCCGCCTGGGTGCTGCGCTCGCGGTCGGTGTCCTCGATGCGCAGGATGAAATCGCCGTCGCGGTGGCGCGCCTCCAGCCAGCAGTACAGCGCGGTGCGGGCGCCGCCGATGTGCAGGTAGCCGGTGGGACTGGGAGCGAAGCGGGTGCGGCAGGCCATGGAGGACTCGATCTACGGAATCCCGCGAATTTTAACCTGTAGGAGGGGTTTCGGCCCCGGCCGCACGTCCTGCCGGAAGTCTTTCGCGGCGATTGGCCCGGCGATTGGCCCGGCGATTGATCCGACTGGTGCGCCGCGGCGCGTCCGTTTCGTACTCCGCCCATTGGCTTCGGACCCCGCCATTGCTTCGGAGAAGGCGGTCGGGGCTGAAGCCCCTCCTACAGCCTCCTACAGCCTTCTGCGGCCATCGGCCTACAATGGCCGGGCCATGGCCACCCTCTTCATCTCCGACCTGCACCTGGACGCCGAGCGGCCGGCGATCACCGACCTGTTCGGCACGTTCATGCAGCGCGAAGCGCGGCAGGCCGACGCCCTGTACATCCTCGGCGACCTGTTCGAAGCCTGGGTGGGCGACGACGATCCGTCCGCGACCGGGGCCTTCGTCGCGGCCCGCATCCGCGAGGTCGCCGATGCCGGCGTGCCGGTGTTCCTGATCCGCGGCAACCGCGACTTCCTGCTCGGCCAGGACTTCGCCCACCGCGCCGGCCTGCGCATCCTGCCCGACCCCGCGGTGGTGATGCTGTACGGCTCGCCGGCGATCCTGATGCACGGCGACCTGTTGTGCACCAGCGACACGGCCTACCAGGCTTTCCGCGCGCAGACCCGCAATCCCGCCTGGCAGGCGCAGTTCCTGGCCCAGCCGCTGGCCGCGCGGCTGGCCTTCGCCGCGCAGGCGCGCGCCGCCAGCCAGGCGCACCAGGGCGGCATGAAGCAGCACGACCGCGCGCAGTTCGAGAGCGTGACCGACGTGACCCCCGCCGCGGTGGAAGCCACGTTCGCGCAGTTCGGCATCGACACGCTGATCCACGGGCACACCCACCGCCCCGCCATCCACGACCTATCCGTCCACGGCCGCCCCTGCCGCCGCATCGTGCTGGGCGACTGGTACGAGCAGGGCTCGGTGCTGCGGGTGGACGCCGAAGGCATGAAGCTGGACAGCCTGTGACCCGCGCCCTCCTGTAGGAGCGGCTTCACAGCCGCGACCGGGAGAAAGAAGCGTCTTTCGCCACGGATCACGCGGATGAACGCGGATAAGGCAAGCGAGCGTGATGAATTCGCAAAGCAGATTCAATGAAGCTTCATCCGCGTTCATCCGCGTAATCCGTGGCCCATGGCTTCCACAGCATGCGGTCGTGGCTGAAGCCGCTCCTACAGGGGAGGGTCAGTCTTTCGCCTCCAGCGCGGCCAGTTCGTCTTCGTCGAAACCGGCCAGCAGGCGGGCTTCGATGTTGAAGGGGCCGTGCAGGTAGCCGCCGGCGTATTCGCGCAGGAGTTCGCGGAAGCGCGTGCGCGGTTCGATGCCGCGCTGTCCGCAGTACCAGCGGAACCAGCGCGAGCCCGCGGCCACGTGCGCCACTTCCTCGCGCAGGATGAGCTCCAGGATCTGCACGGTGGCGTCGTCGCCGAGTTCGCGCAGCTTCACGATCATGCCGGGCGTCACGTCCAGTCCGCGCGCCTCCAGCACGCGCGGCACCAGCGCCATCCGCGCCAGGCCGTCGTGCGCGGTCTTCTCGGTCATCTCCCACAGGCCGTTGTGGGCGTCGAAGTCGCCGTAGTCGTGGCCGAGTCCGCGCAGGCGGTCGCGCAGCAGCACGAAGTGGCGCGATTCGTCGTGCGCCACCTGCACCCAGTCGGCGTGGAACTCAGGCGGTAGCCCGCGGAAGCGGTACACCGCGTCCCAGGCCAGGTCGATGGCGTTGAGCTCGATGTGGGCGATGGCATGGATGAAGGCCGCGCGGCCCTGCACGCTGCCCAGGCCGCGGCGCGGCAGGTCGCGCGGGTGCACCAGCACCGGCTTCGCCGGCCGGCCCGGCATGCGGATCGGCTCCGGCGGCGGCGCGTCTCCGGGAACGGCAAGTTCGCCGCGGGCGAAGGCGGCGGCGTACCGCTGGGTCAGCGCGACCTTTGCGTCCACGTCGGCCGCGTCCGAGCAGGCGCGCGCGGCCTCGAACAGCGTGGTCATCGCGGGTCCGGCACCGGCCTCAGCCGACGCGGCGCTTGCGCTTGGCCTCGTCCGAGCGCATCTGCTCGATGCGCTCGAAATAGCCCGGCTCGATGCCGGTCACGTACTTGCCGTCGAAGCACGAGGAGTCGAAGCGCGGCAGGTTGGGATTGCCCTCGCGCACCGCCGCTTCCAGGTCGTCCAGGTCCTGGTAGATCAGCCAGTCGCAGCCCAGCAGCTTCTCGATCTCCTCCACGCTGCGGCCGTGCGCCACCAGTTCGTCCACCGCCGGCATGTCGATGCCGTAGATGTTGGGATGGCGCACCGGCGGCGCGGCGCTGGCCAGGTAGACCTTGCGCGCGCCGGCGTCGCGCGCCATCTGCACGATCTGCTTGGAGGTGGTGCCGCGCACGATGGAGTCGTCCACCAGCAGCACCACCCGGTTGCGGAATTCCAGGTTGATCGGGTTGAGCTTGCGGCGCACCGACTTCACCCGCTCGCCCTGCCCCGGCATGATGAAGGTGCGGCCGACGTAGCGGTTCTTGATGAAGCCCTCGCGGTACTTCACCCCCAGCACGTTGCTGATCTCCAGCGCGGCGTCGCGCGAGGTGTCGGGGATCGGGATGATGGTGTCGATGTCGTGGTCCGGGCGCAGGCGCAGGATCTTCTCGCCCAGCTTGATGCCCATGCGCATGCGCGCCTTGTGCACCGACACGTTGTCGATCATCGAATCGGGCCGCGCGAAGTACACGTACTCGAAGATGCACGGTGCGTGGTCCTGCGCGTCGGCGGCGATCTCGCTGAACAGCTCGCCGCGCGCGGTGATGACGATGGCCTCGCCCGGCTGCACGTCGCGCACGCGGGCGAAGCCCAGGATGTCCAGCGCGGCGGACTCGGAGGCGACGATGTACTCGGTGCCCTCGTTGTGCTCGCGCTTGCCCAGCACCAGCGGGCGGATGCCGTGCGGGTCGCGGAACGCCACCAGGCCCAGGCCCAGCACCACGCTGACCACCGCATAGCCACCCTTGCAGCGGCGGTGCACGCCGGCCACCGCGCGGATCGCGGCCTCGGGGCTGAGCGTGCGCTGCAGGTCCAGCTCGTGCGCGAACACGTTCAGCAGCACTTCGCTGTCCGAATCGGTGTTGATGTTGCGGCGGTCCTGCGCGAACACGTCCTGGCGCAGCGCCTCGGTGTTGATCAGGTTGCCGTTGTGCGCCAGCGCGATGCCGTAGGGCGAGTTGACGTAGAACGGCTGCGCTTCGTCCATGCCCTCCGAGCCGGCGGTGGGATAGCGGCAGTGGGCGATGCCCACGCGGCCTTCCAGCACGCTCATGGCCTTGGCGTTGAACACATCGCGGACCAGCCCGTTGTCCTTGTGCACGCGCAGGCGCGTGCCGTCGGCGGTGGCGATGCCGGCCGCGTCCTGGCCGCGGTGCTGGAGGACGGTCAGCCCGTCATAGAGTTGGCCGGCAACGTTCTGGTTGCCGACGATTCCGACGATGCCGCACATGGTGACCTACTCCGGTTTCGCCTCGGGCGAAGCTGGCGGGGAGACGCGCGCCTCGGCGCCGGGATCGTCCAGCGGCAAGGGCAAGGGATTCAGGCGCGCATTATCGCCTGCCGGCCGTCCGTTGCCAAAGTCCAGTTCCTGCACGGTCCATTCCGGCAGCCACGCGCTGAGCCAGCGGGCGCCGGGCAGCAGCACCGGCACCACCGGCGAGCGCTGCCATTCAGGTTCGCGCGGCAGGCGGGTGAAACAGGCCAGCAGCAACAGCACGCAGGCGACGAAGGCGCCGCGCACCACGCCCAGGGCCAGGCCCAGCAGCCGGTCCAGGCCCGACAGCCCGACCGACTTCACCAGTTGCCTGACCGCCCAGCCGGTCAGGCCGACGAACACCATCACCGCGATGAAGCTCAGCGCATAGCCGGCCAGCACTTCGCTGGCCGTGGGCGGGCCATCGCCGGACAGCCAAAAGGCGGCCTGCGCGCCGTGCCGGAACGCCACCCAGCCGGCCAGCACCCACGCCGCCATCGAGGCCAGCACGCCGACGAAGCCGCGCATCAGCCCGAACAGGGCCGAGACGGCGACGATGCCCAGCAGGACCAGGTCGAGCGCGCTCATGCCCCGGCCCTGCCGGCGATGCCGCGGAAGCGGCCGCCGGACTCGTTCAAGGATGCGGACGGACCATGCCGTCGATGCCGAACTTCGCCGCCACCTGCGCTTTCAGCCGGTCGGCCTCGGCGCGGCTGGCCACCGGCCCCACGCGCACGCGGTTGAGCGTGCCCTTGTCGGTGCGCACCTGCTCGACGAAGGCGCTGAAGCCGCCGCTGCGCACGCGGTCGCGCAGCGCGTTGGCGTCGGCGGCGTTGGCGAACGCGCCGAGCTGCACGGCGAAGCCCACGTTGGCGGCGGCCGGCCGCGGCGCTTCGGCCGGGGCCGGGGCGGGTTTCTCGGCCGCGGGCGCGGGCTTGGATTCTGCGGGCCTGGGTTCCGGCTTGGGCTCGCTGGTGCGGGCCGTCGTGGCCGGCGGCGTGGCGGGCTTGGCCGCGGGCGCGGCCGGTTGCGGCGGCAACGCCTGGGTGGCGACGGCCGGCGCGGGCACCGCCGCGACGGGCACGGAAGCGGCCGGTGCGGGTGCGGGTGCGGGTGCGGGTGCGGGTGCGGGTGCCGTGGCGTCGGCGTCCAGGACGACGACCTGCGCGTTGACGTCGCTGCGCACCTTCACCGCTTCCAGGCGCGCGGCCTCGGCGGTGGGGCGGTCGGCGTAGGGACCGACGCGGACGCGGAACGCCGGCTTGCCGTTGATGGTGGCGGGTTCGACGAAGCCCGGCAGGCGCGCCTGCTCCAGCCGTGCCTTCACCGCGTCGGCATCGCCCTGGCTGGCGTAGGCGCCGAAGCTGACGGCGAAATTGCCGCCCGCGATGGCGGCCGGCAGCATCGCCGCGCCGGGCGCCGCATCGGCGTCGGCGGCGGGCGCGGCCGGTTGCGGATTCAGCATGCCCACGGCGCCGCCGGCCGGCGCATCGCCCGGCGCGACCAGGGGCAGTTCGCGGGTTTCGTATTGCCCGTCCGGCGTGGCCGGCACGTCCAGCGGCACGTCGGAGACGCCACTGTCCGGCGCGGGGCCTTTCACCAACATGGGCAGGAAGATGACGGCCAGCGCCACCAGCACGACCGCGCCGATCAGGCGTTGTTTCAGGGCAGTATCCATCCGGGTCCATGGCGATGCGGCGGGAATGCCGGGGCGATTATACGGCCGGCTTCCCGCGCACCACCCGTCAGGGACCTGAATGCAACGCCGCCAGCGCTTCGGCGACGGTGTGGAAGGAGCCGAACACCAGCACGCGTTCGCCCGCCGACGCCGCGGCGCGCAGCGCGGCCACGGCATCGACCACGTGCGCATGCAACGCGGCGCCCGCGGCCGGCGTGCCGGCCAGGCGCGCGGCCAGCGCTTCGGCGCTCTGCGAACGCGCGCCCATCGCCAGTCCGGCGAGATGCCAGGCCAGGGGCAGGCCGGCGAACGCCGACGCCACACCCGCCACGTCCTTGTCCGCCAGCGCGGCGAACAGCGCATGCGTCCTGGCCGGCGGCTGCGCGCGCCACCACGCCGCCAGTTCGCGCGCCGCCTGCGGGTTGTGGCCCACGTCGAGGACGAACTCGATGCCGTCGCGCATCACCCGTTGCAGGCGGCCAGGCACATCGGCGCGCGCCACGCCCTCGGCGAACGCGGCGTCCGGCAGCTCCACGCCCGGCAACGCGCGCAGTGCGGCGATGGCGGTGGCGGCGTTGGCGCGCTGCACCGGCGCCGGCAAGGCGGGCGGCGGCAACACCAGTTCGGCGCCGACTTCGCGCCAGCGCCACTGCCGGCCGTCGATGGGCTCGTGGAAGAAATCGCTGCCCAGCCGCAGCGCGTTCGCGCCGATGGCGTAGGCGTGGCGCAGCACGCTGGACGGCGAATCCACTTCGCCCAGCACCAGCGGCTTCCACGCGCGCGCGATGCCGGCCTTCTCGGCGCCGATGGACTCGCGGTCCTCGCCCAGCCAATCGACGTGATCGATGTCCACGGTGGTGATGACGGCCACGTCCGGATCGACCACATTGACCGCGTCCAGCCGGCCGCCCAGGCCCACTTCCAGCACCGCGAGGTCGAGTCCGGCACGCTGGAACAGCCACAGCGCGGCCAGCGTGCCGAATTCGAAATAGGTCAGCGGAATGATGGGAGCGGGCTCTCCGCCAGCGGAACCGGCGAGCGCGCCGGAGGCTTCGGGATCGCGGCTTCGCCCGTTCGTTTCCTCGACTCTCCCGGGGAAAGAGGTGCCCGATCGTGCGGCTTCCACGACGGCGAAGGCTTCGACCAGCGCGGCATCGTCCGCTTCCATGCCGTCGATGCGCACCCGCTCGTTGTAGCGCAGCAGGTGCGGCGACGTGTAGGCGCCGACCTTCCAGCCGGCGGCACGCGCGATGGCCTCGATGAAAGCCACCGTGGAACCCTTGCCGTTGGTGCCGCCGACGGTGATCACGCGCGCGGCCGGCTTGCCCAGCCCCATGCGCGCGGCAACTTCGCGCACGCGCTCCAGGCCCAGCTCGATGGACTGCGGATGCTGGCGTTCGATGTAGGCCAGCCATTCGTCGAGGGTACGCATGGGCGGCATTATCGCGCACGCACCCCGGTCGGCGTGTCGCGGCGGGAGGCGTGGGAGATGGGATCGCGCGCGGCCTGTGCGGCACCGGCGCATCGCATCGAAGCGTTTGCGCGCGGCCGGAACGATGGAACCGCAGACGCCGCGGCCGGCCCGGAACGCTTGCTTCCCGCCGCCGGTCCGGCGGCGCCGGATCATCGACAGCGCGCAGTCCGCTCCTGCCCGGAAAACCCTTCGCGACATCCGCCGCGCGGGCGCGCGCTCAGGACTCTCCTGCCCCGGGCTGCGGCACCGGCGCTGCGTCGTCCGCGGGCAGCTTGATCGCCGGCTGCGGGGCGGTTTCCTGCAACGACATCTGCCATCCGAAACAGAGGCTGGTGTCGGCGGCTTCGCACAGCGTGCGGGTCACGAAGAAGCCGTGGATGCCGTCGGTGGCGAGCCTGCGCCGGACCAGGGACGGCGACTGCCGGCCCTGCGTATGCAGCCACCACTGGCTGTATTCCTTGCCATCGGCGACGACGTAGAGCAGCAGCCCGGGCGCGGCGCCCTGCACGTCTTGCAGCCGGCCACGCCGCTGCAGCATGGCGTGGGCTTCGGCCACGGTGTCGGCGCCGATCGGCAGCGGGTCGCGGATGTAGCCGGGGACGCGGCCGCGTTCGTCCATCGGTACCGGCGGCACCCGGTCCTCCGGCGCCATCCGCGCCAGGTAGGGGTGGTATTCGCGGTCGTCGCCCATGTTGAAGTCGACGGGCATGCGCACCCGGCCCGCGACCGGGCGCCCGTTCACCCGCGCGGGCGCGAACGTCCACTTGCGCGCGGCCTCCACGGCCGCCGCATCCAGCGACGCGTCGGCGGCGGACTTCTCCACCAGGATGTTGCCGACCTCGCCTTTCGCGGTCACATCGATGACCAGCACCGTGGTGCCGGTGATCCCTGCGCGCGCCGCCTCGGGCGGGTAACGCGGAGGCACGGCCTCCAGCACGCGCGGGTCTTCGTCGCCGTCCGCCCATGCGGACGCCGGCGCGGACCAGAAAGCTGCCAGCAACAGCAGGACGCCGAATCCGTGCTTCCCCATACGTTCCCCCGGTCGCTGCTGCGCGGCGGATGCGGCCGCGTGCGGTGTCGTCGCGCTTACAGCGCGCGGTGCTTGGCCTCGCCGAAGAACGGCGTGTGGTGGGCGCAGTCGTTCAGGCGCACCACTTCCAGTTGGTCGATCGAACCGCCTTCCAGCAGATTGAGCGTGGTCGGCGCCTGGCGGAAGGTCCACAGCTTGGCGATGGGCAGGCCGAGGATGCGGCACAGCAGGACGCGATTGACCGCGTCGTGCGCGACCACCAGCAGGGTGTCGTCGCCGCCCAGGCCGTCGGCGGCGCGCGCCAGCCCGCGCCAGGAACGGTCCAGCACCTGCCGCAGCGATTCGCCGCCCGGCATCAGCACCGTGTCCGGCTCCTCGCGCCAGGCCAGCAGGCGCGCCGGGTCCTTCTCCTGGATCTCGCTGGCCAGCAGCCCTTCCCACTCGCCGTGCGCGATCTCCTGCAGGTCGGCATCGGTCTGCAGCATGTCGGCGCGCGCCTCGCCCAGGGCGAAGCGGGCGGTGGCCTGCGCGCGCGCCAGCGGCGAGGCGACGGCGCGGTCGATGCGCACGTCCTTCAGGCGTTGGCCCAGCGCGGATGCCTGGGCTTCGCCCACCGGCGAGAGGGGAATGTCGATCTGGCCCTGGTAGCGGCCTTCGGCGTTCCACGGCGTTTCGCCATGGCGGGCAAGCAGGATGCGCATGCGTCGGTGTTTCCGGTTCTGGGGGACGTGTCCGTGTCGGATTCCGGCAACCGGAAACGAGGACGGGAGCGGATGATACCGCGCCGCGGCAAACCCCAGGCGCGCGCCGCGCCCATGCGCTGCGACGGACCGCGCCCCGGCGTGACTCCGGCAGCAGCCGTGGCCCGGGAACGAGGTCCCGGACCACGACATCGTTTCATCGGTTACTTCGCGACGCCGATTTCCTTCAGCAACTGCGGCGCCGGATAGACCTCCTGCATGATCCAGCGCAAGTAGCGGCCGTCCACCGCGATCATGCGGGTCATCTTCGGATCGAACACCCAGTTGGAACTGACCGATTCCCAGTTGCCGTCGAAGGCCAGGCCGACCAGCTTGCCGTGCGCGTCCAGCACCGGCGAACCGGAGTTGCCGCCGGTGATGTCCAGGTCGGACAGGTAGTTCACCGGCACGCTGCCCAGGCGCTTGTCCTCCAGTCCGCCGTAGCGCTTGGCAGCCACCGCGTCCAGCAGCGCCTTGGGCGAATCGAACGGATCCTCGCCAGTCTCCTTGGCGGCCACGCCTTCCAGCGTGGTGAACGGCGTGTACGCCACGCCGTCACGGGGCTCGTAGCCCTTGACGTTGCCGAAGGTGATGCGCAGCGACAGGTTGGCGTCCGGATAGACGAACAGGCCCTGGCTCTTCTTGTAGTCGGCCAGCGCCTGCAGGTAGACCGGGCGCGCGGCCAGGTTCTCGCCGGCGCGGGTCTTGCGCTCCTGCTCCAGCGCCAGCAGCGTGGGCATCACCGCCACCGCGTACTGGATGGCCGGGTCCTTGCTCGCCTCGAACGCCTTGCGGTCGGCGGCGAACCACTTCAGCCGCTCCTCGGTGCCGCCCAGCGCGGTGCCCGCCAGGCGGTCCAGCGCGCGCTTCACCGCGGCCGCGTCGTTGCCGCCCAGCCACTGGTCCACCGCGGCCACGCGCTGGCCGGCGGGCAGCTTGAGGTATTCGTTCAACCAGTATTCCTGCAACTGCCGGTCCATCGCCGCCACGTAGCGGCGCTCAAGCTGCTTCTGTGCGCCCTCGATGGCCGGCAGGTCGCGCTCCTGGTAGCCGGACTCGCGCTCGGCGTTCGGCTTCTCGCGCTCGATGGCCAGGCGGTACAACTGCGTGGCCGAACCGATCGTCGCCGTGTTGTTGAACATCGCCAGCGCCAGGTCGCGCTCGCGCGTGGCCTTGCTCTGCTCCAGCAGCGCCAGCAGCTTCGTGTGCGCGTCCAGCGCCGCCCGGCCCGTGGCGCCCTGCCCTTGCAGCCACGCCAGCACCGCGGCCTCCTCGCGCTGCTTCTGGCCGGCGGCGTCGATGCGCTTGAAGCCTTCCAACTGGCCGTCGTAGTTCTTGCTGGTGTTGTTCCAGCCGGCCATCGTGGCGGCGTACTTGACCTGGATGTCGGCGTTCTTCGCGCCGGCCTCCCGCACCATCGCGATCTGGTTCTTGTAGTGGCGCGCGATGGTCGGGTAGGTCCACTGCGCGGTGTTGTCGAATTCCGCCGCCAGCGCGTAGCGGTTGGTCGAGCCCGGGTAGCCGGCCACCATCACGAAGTCGCCCGCGCCCAGCGGCTGGTCGGCGAACTTCAGCCAGTGCTTCGGCCGGTACGGCACGTTGTCCTTGGAGAACGCGGCCGGCTTGCCGTCCTTGCCCACGTAGGCGCGGTAGAAGGCGAAGTCGCCGGTGTGCCGCGGCCACATCCAGTTGTCGATGTCGCCGCCGAACTTGCCCACGCTGCCGGGCGGCGCGTAGGCCAGGCGCACGTCCTTGATCTCCAGGTTCTTGAACAGGCGGTAGGTGTTGCCGCCGAGGAAGCTGTACAGGCGGCAGCGGTAGCCGGCGTCGGCCTCGCAATCGGCGATCAGCTTCTTCTCGAAGCTTTCCAGCGCCCGGGTGCGGGCCAGCGCGTCGGCGCCGGCCGCGGCGATGGCGGCCTGCGCGTCCCTGGTCACGTCGGTGATCTCGTCCAGCACGAATACGCGCGCATTGGGGCCGGCGCTGACTTCGTCCGCCGGCGTGGTCGCGTTGAAGCCGTTCTTGATGAGGTTGTTCTCCGGCGTGGAGTTCAACTGGATGGCGCCGTAGGCGCAATGGTGGTTGGTCACCACCAGGCCGTTGGGCGACACGAAGCTGGCGGTGCAGCCGCCCAGCGCCACCACCGCGCCCATCGGGTCGCCGGTCAGGTCGGCCATCTGCTGCGGCGATAGCTTCAGGCCGGCCTTCTTCAGCGGGCCGGCGATTTCCGGCAGTTGCTGCGGCACCCACATGCCTTCGCCGGCATGGGCGGTGGCGGCAGGCAGGGAAAGCGGGACCGCGATGGCGGCGGCGAGCAGATGGAGACGCATGGAACCCCCGGAACGGACAGGAAGTTGCGATTGTAATGACATCGAAAGCCCGCCCCGACCATGACTTTCGTCCTATGGCCGTGCCGGTCCTGTCGTCTTCCGCGGAAACGGCGGTGCGGCCTTTGCGCTTCAACGACTTGAAGCCGCGACCGAACCCGCGGCCTCTGCGCCTACCGCCCGCGCCACGGTCCGCAACGCCTGCGCAAACTCTTTCCACATGCGGCGCATCCCCTTCCCCGCCGCCGCACCGCGGCACGGCGCACGCGGACCCCGGGCGTATAATCCGCGCCCTCATTCCCAGTTGGATCGACGCCCCGATGGCACAGACGATGAAGGCGCTGGTGAAGCGCGAGGCCGGCAAAGGCATCTGGATGGAGGAGATCCCCGTCCCGCAGCCCGGCCCCAACGAGGTGCTGATCAAGCTGGAGAAGACCGCGATCTGCGGCACCGACCTGCACATCTACCTGTGGGACGAATGGAGCCAGCGCACGATCAAGCCGGGCCTGACCATCGGCCACGAGTTCGTCGGCCGCATTGCGCAACTGGGCCCGGCGGTGACCGGCTACGAGATCGGCCAGCGCGTCTCGGCCGAGGGCCACATCGTCTGCGGGCACTGCCGCAACTGCCGCGGCGGCCGCCCGCACCTGTGCCCCAACACGGTGGGCATCGGCGTCAACGTGGACGGCGCCTTCGCCGAGTACATGGTGATGCCGGCCAGCAACCTGTGGCCGATCCCGGACCAGATTCCCTCGGAGCTGGCGGCGTTCTTCGACCCCTACGGCAACGCCGCGCACTGCGCGCTGGAATTCGACGTGATCGGCGAGGACGTGCTGATCACCGGCGCCGGCCCCATCGGCATCATCGCCGCCGGCATCTGCAAGCACATCGGCGCGCGCAACGTGGTGGTCACCGACGTCAACGACTTCCGCCTGAAGCTGGCCGCCGACATGGGCGCCACCCGCGTGGTCAACGTGGCCAACACCTCGCTCAAGGACGTGATGGCCGACCTGCACATGGAGGGCTTCGACGTGGGCCTGGAGATGAGCGGCAACCCGCGCGCCTTCAACGACATGCTCGACTGCATGTACCACGGCGGCAAGATCGCCATGCTCGGCATCATGCCCAAGGGCGCCGGCTGCGACTGGGACAAGATCATCTTCAAGGGCCTGACCGTGCAGGGCATCTACGGCCGCCGCATGTACGAGACCTGGTACAAGATGACGCAACTGGTGCTGTCCGGCTTCCCGCTGGGCAAGGTGCTGACCCACCAGTTGCCGGTGGACCGCTTCCAGGAAGGCTTCGACCTGATGGAACAGGGCAAGGCCGGCAAGGTCGTGCTGAGCTGGAACTGAGGGCCGCCGACCTCGCTGCGAAGAAAAAGGGCGCCATGGGGCGCCCTTTTTTTCGCCTGTCGGCGGCGCGGATCAGTTGCCGACGCTGAGCGTCAGCACCACGCGGTTGTCGGCCATCTTGCCGTAGATGTCGCGCCCCTTGCCGTCGGTGCCGTAGTAGCCCAGCGACGCCGAGACCATGCCGAAGCCCTTGCTCACGCCCACGCTCCAGTCCGTGTAGTCCTCGGAATAGGCATCGTCGAACAGGCTGCGGCCCACGTTCAGGTCCAGGCTGAAATCCCTGGGCAGGCCGAAGCTGGCGCCGCCGGCCACGTACCAGGCGTCGGTGTCCGAGCCGCCGAAGTCGTTGGAGTAGGCCGCGGTCAGGCTGTAGGTGTCGGCGAAGGTGGTCTTGGTGATCAGCTCGTTGAAGTTCGACTCGTTGGCGCCCGGGTAGGTGTAGCGGTTGAGCATCACGTCGAAGTTGACCGAATCGCTGAAGTCGACGTTGTAGCCGACGAAGTAGTCGACTTCGAACTTCGGGTCGCCGTCGCCGAAGTCCACGCCCGAGGCCCAGCCGCCCGCGTAGAAGCCGCCGGGGATGTTGAAGGTCAGGCCGGCCTGCCCGGTCGGGTGCTCGTCGGACTGCGACACGCCGCGCCACACGTAGTCGGACGTGGCGGCGAGCGACCAGTTGACCAGCGGAGTCGCTTCCTCGCCTTCCGCGTCCTGGGCGAAGGCCGCCATGGGCAGGGCCAGCAGCAAGGCAGTGGCAAGGGCGGTACAGAGCTTGAGGGGCTTCATGGTTTCTCCTGTGGCGGGGGCGGGCGACGGGTGAAACCGTCATCGCGGTTTCACGGTTTTTTAACTGCCTGCCGATATTGCGAGGCAACAATTGCGCTCGTCAAGTATCTGCCGACGAACAGGGATAGCGGCTCCTTTCCAAGAAAATTCAGTGCATTACGCCGCCTCAGACAGGTGCCGTTGCACCTTGGCGGGGAAACCAGCCGAACCGTTTCGGTGCCAGCCGGACGGGCCGACCCTCGGCGGTGTCGGCCCCTTCGCGGTCCGCCGGCAACTCGACCTCCACCTCCGTGCCGGTGGCCTGCAGGCGGGTGCGCAGGCGCAGCCGCGGCCCGTTGCGCTGCGCGGACACCACGGTCGCCGCCCAGGCGTCGCCACCCTCCACCAGTTGCAGGTCCTCCGGCCGCACGAAGACCTCCGCCTCCCCTTCGCCGCCGCGCGCCTCCAGCGCCAGCCCGGCCACCTGCAGGCGCCCCTGCCGCCATTCGCCGCGGATGCGGTTCACCGCGCCGACGAAGGAATACACGAACGGCGACGCCGGCGCGTCGTAGGCTTCGGCCGGGCTGGCGACCTGCTCGATGCGGCCGCGGTTGAGGATGGCCACGCGGTCGGCCAGTTCCAGCGCCTCCTCCTGGTCGTGGGTGACGAACAGCGTGGTCAGGCCGGTGCGGTCGTGCAGTTCGCGCAGCCAGCGGCGCAGGTCGCGGCGCACCTGCGCGTCGAGCGCGCCGAACGGCTCGTCCAGCAGCAGCACGCGCGGCTCGATCGCCAGCGCGCGCGCCAGCGCCACGCGCTGGCGCTGGCCGCCGGAGAGCTGCGCCGGATAGCGCCTGCCCAGCCCTTCCAGTTGCACCAGCGCCAGCAGTTCGGCCACGCGCGCGCGGACCGTCGCGTCCGGCACCCGCGCCGCGCCGCGGCGCACGCGCAGGCCGAAGCCGATGTTCTCCTCCACCGTCAGGTGGCGGAACAGCGCGTAGTGCTGGAACACGAAGCCGGCGCGCCGCGCCTGCACGCTCAGGCGCGTGGCGTCCTCGCCGTCGAACAGGATGCGGCCGGCGTCGGCCTGCTCCAGGCCGGCGATGGCGCGCAGCAGCGTGGTCTTGCCGGAACCCGACGGCCCCAGCAGTGCCAGCAGTTCGCCCCGGCGCACCTCCAGGTTCACGTCATCCAGCGCGGCGAATTCGCCGAACCGCTTGCCCAGGTGTTCGATCCTGATGGTCATGTCCTGCTACTCCTGTGTGTTCTTTTTTCGACACGGACAAGAGCGGAAAGAGCGGATGAAAACAAAATGAAGATGCGGTTCCGCTTCCTGGCCTTCATCTTCGCTTTATCCGCTTCTTTTCGCTCTTGTCCGTGTCAAAAAACGTCTTCGCGTCAATGCCGATGGTTGGCCGCCAGCGCTTCGCCGTGGCGCCATTCCAGCCAGGTCTTCAGCGCCAGCGTCACCAGCGCGGTCAACGCCAGCAGCGAGGCCGCGGCGAACGCGGCGCTGTAGGCGTATTCGTTGTAGAGGATCTCCACGTGCAGCGGCAGCGTGTTGGTGCGGCCGCGGATGTGGCCGGACACCACCGAGACCGCGCCGAACTCGCCCAGCGAGCGCGCGCTGCATAGCAGCACGCCGTACAGCAGCGCCCAGCGGATGTTGGGCAGAGTGACGCGCCAGAAGGTCTGCCAGCCATTGGCGCCCAGGCTCAGCGCAGCGAGTTCCTCGTCCGTGCCCTGCTGTTCCATCAGCGGCATCAGTTCGCGGGCGATGAAGGGGAAGGTCACGAACAGCGTCGCCAGCACGATGCCGGGCAAGGCGAAGACGATCCTAGGCAGTTGCACGTGCACTTCGCCCAGCAGCGGCAGCGTGCCGGTCCAGCCCTCGTCGATCAGCGGCCAGGCCCAGCCCTGCGCGCCGAAGACCAGCACGAAGACCAGGCCCGCCACCACCGGCGAGACCGCGAACGGCAGGTCGATCAGGGTCACCAGCCAGCGCTTGCCGGGGAAGTCGTGCTTGCTCACCGCCCATGCCGCGGCCACGCCGAACAGCAGGTTCAGCGGCACCACGATGGCGGCGACCACCAGGGTCAGCTCCACCGCGGCCAGCGCGTCGGCTTCCGACACCGCCGCCAGGAAAGCGGCCCAGCCGCCGCGCAGCGCCTCCACGAACACCAGCACCAGCGGCAGCAGCAGGAACGCGGCCAGGAACCCCAGCGCCGCCAGCACCAGCAGCGCCTGCACCCACACCGGCTCGGTGGTGGCGGCATGGCGGCGCGCGGCGGCGGGGCGGTCCTGCACGGCGGCGGGCTTCGGCACGAGGGCGATGCTGGCGGAAATCGCTTCGCTCATCCTAGCGCCCCGCCCGCGCGCCGCTGCGCTGCAGGCGCGATTGCAGCGTGTTGATCGCCAGCAGCAGCGCGAACGACAGCAGCAGCATGGCCGCCGCGATGGCGGTGGCGCCTTCGTAGTCGAACTCCTCCAGCTTGATCGTGATCAGCAGCGGCGCGATCTCCGACACATGGGGCAGGTTGCCGGCGATGAAGATCACCGAGCCGTACTCGCCCACCCCACGCGCGAACGCCAGCGCGAAGCCGGCCAGCACCGCCGGCCACAGCGACGGCAGCACCACCCGCCGCACCGTCTGCCAGCGGCTGGCGCCGAGCGTGGCCGCGGCCTCCTCCAGCTCGCGCTCCGCCTCGGCCAGCACCGGCTGCACCACGCGCACCACGAACGGCAGGCCGATGAACACCAGCGCCAGGGTGATGCCCAGCGGCGTGTACGCCACCTTGATCCCGGCCGCTTCCAGCCAGCGGCCGATCCAGCCGGTCGGTCCGTACAGCGCGGTCAGCGCGATCCCCGCCACCGCGGTAGGCAGCGCGAACGGCAGGTCGATCATCGCGTCGAACAGCCGCTTGCCGGGGAAGCGGTAGCGCACGAACACCCAGGCCACCAGCGTGCCCGCCACCGCGTTGAACGCCGCCGCCGCCAGCGCGGTGCCGAAGCTCACCCGCAGCGCCGCCAGCACGCGCGGCTCCGTCCACACCTGCCACAGGCCGGACCAGCCCAGCCCGCTGGCCTTCACGAACAGGCCCACTAGCGGCACCAGCACGATCAGCCCCAGCCAGGCCAGCGCATAGCCCAGGCTGAGGCCGAAACCGGGCATCACCCGCCGCGCGCGCGGCTTGCCCGGCCAGGGACGGACCGCCGCCATGGCTACTTCGCCTGGATCCGATCGAACACGCCGCCGTCGGCGAAGTGCGTGGCCTGCGCCTTCGCCCACGAGCCGAACACGCCGTCGATGGTGACCAGCTCCAGCTTGGGGAAGCGCTTCACGTCGGCGGGATCGGCGTACTCCGGATGGCGCGGGCGGTAGTAGTGCTTGGCGGCCAGGCGCTGGCCGGCGGGCGAGTACAGGTATTTCAGGTACGCCTGCGCCACTTCGCGGGTGCCGTGCTTGTCCACGTTGCGGTCCACCAGCGCCACCGGCGGCTCGGCCAGGATCGACAGCGACGGCACCACGATGTCGAACTTGTCCGGGCCGAGTTCCTCGATGGACAGGAACGCCTCGTTCTCCCACGCCAGCAGCACGTCGCCGATGCCGCGCTGGACGAAGGTGGTGGTGGCGCCGCGCGCGCCGGTGTCCAGCACCGGCACGTTGCGGAAGATCGCGCGCACGAAGTTGCGCGTCTTCTCCTCGTCGCCCTTGAAGATCTTCAGCCCGTAGGCCCACGCCGCCAGGTAGTTCCAGCGCGCGCCGCCGGAGGTCTTGGGATTGGGCGTGACCACCGAGATGCCCGGCTTCACTAGGTCGTGCCAGTCGCGGATGTTCTTCGGATTGCCCTTGCGCACCAGGAACACGATGGTGGAGGTGTATGGCGCGCTGTTGTCCGGCAGGCGCTTCTGCCAGTCGGCCGGGAACAGCCTGGCGCGCTGGGCGATGGAATCCACGTCGTAGGCCAGCGCCAGCGTCACCACGTCGGCCTCCAATCCATCGATCACCGAGCGCGCCTGCTTGCCGGAGCCGCCGTGCGAGGTCTCGATGCTGACCTTCTGGCCCTTGGTCTTCTGCCATTCGGCGGCGAAGGCGGCGTTGAACTCGCGGTAGAACTCGCGCGTGGGGTCATAGGAGACGTTGAGCAGCTTGACGTCGCGGGCGCCGGCCGCCGCGGCCACGGTCAGGCCGAAGGCGAGCAGCGCGATGCGCGCGTGGCGGCGGATGCGGGAAAGTTTCATGGCTTGTCCTCCAGGATCAGAACGCGACCTGCAGTCGCGAGAACACGGCTTTTTCGTCTTCGCGGTCGCCGGTCGCGGCGCCGCCGTCGAAGCGGGTGTCCAGGTAGTTGACGACCAGCTTGAGGTTGCTGGTGAGGTACCAGTTGACGCCCAGCGTCCATGCCCTGGCGCGGCGCGCGGACACCGCCGCGTCGGCGAATAGCGGGAAGGCGTCGCCGTCGATCTCCAGTTCGCCGTAGCGGCCGACGATCTCCCACGCACCCCAGCCGCCGCCGGGGCTGAACGGCCTGGACGGCTTCGCCACGCCGCGGTAGCCGGCGTCCTCGCCGGTCAGCACCCAACTGGCGGTGGCCTGCCAGGCGGAGTTCTCCAGTTCCGCGCGGAGGCCGGCCGCCGCGCCGCCGGTGACCCGCAGCTCCTGCTTCGACACGATGTACTCGGCCAGCAGGCCGAAGCGGCCGCGGTACAGGTAGCCCTGCGGCGAGAAACGGCGGTGCTCGCCGTCGGCCGCCACCGTGGACCGGTAGTTGAAGAACTGCGCCTGCCCCTGGGTGCGGTAGCGCGGCAGGAAGTTGTTGCCCGCGCCCTGCTTGTCGCCGATGCTGCCTGCGATGCCGAAGCCCAGCCCCGACCACGGACTGCTGGTGTTCTTGAACGGCTCGAAGAACAGCCGGCCTGCATATTCGAACGCGTCGTCGGGATTGGCGGTCGCGGCGTCGCGGCCGTCCGGCGCGCCGTTGTAGACGCCGGCCACGTAGCTCACGCGGCCGTCGGCGAACTCGCCCTGCGCCTGCACGCCAAGATCGCGGTTGGGTGCCAGTTCGGTGGGGAAGCCGCGCTCGATCAGCGCGATGGCGCCGCCGGACTGCAAGCGCTCCAGCCCGACCGGCCCCTTCACCTTGCCGGCGCGCAGGGTGAAGGCCGGGTCCAGCTTCACGTCCACGTAGGCATCGACGATGGTGGCGCCGTCGCCGGCGAACTCCGGCGTCAGCCGGAACGCCACCAGCTTGCCCAGCGAGCCTTCGAGGGTCGGACGGATGCGGCGGAACAGGAAGGTGTCGTTCTGCGGCGCTCCATCGTCGTCGAAGAAGAAGCGGGCGTCGCCCTGCACCAGCGCGCGCAGCCTGAATTCGTAGTCGCCGCCGGCGGACTTGAGCGAAACGCCCTTGTCGTTCACCGCCAGCGCCGGCGCCTCCTTGGCCTTGGCTGCCTGTTCTTCCTGCTGCAATTCCAGGCGGCGCTCCAGCACCCGCAGGCGCTGGTCCAGGTCGCCCAGCGTGGCCGCGCCTTCGCCGTCGGCGGGTGGTGCCTCGCCGACGCGGCGCTCCAGCGCTTCCAGCCGTTGCAGCAGTTCTTCCACCGTGGGCGGCCGCTCCTGCGCGAACGCCGGCACGGCCAGCGAACAGGCCAGCGCGCCCAGCCAGACCGCCCCCCTGCCCTGTCGCCGTCCCATCGCCCGCTCGCGCATCGTCACGTCCCCCGCATGGCCCTTCGGCCGGAAACGTGATGCTGCGGGCGCACAACGCCACGGTGAAATGACGAAGCGATGGGCGCTTATGCCCAACACGCATGAACAGGCCGGCGGCCTGCCGACCGGCGGTTAGAATGACGGCCCGTTCATCCCCGATGCCGCCATGTCCCCGACCACCCGTTACGCCGAAGAACTGGATGCCATCCGCGCCCAGGGCCTGTTCAAGTCCGAGCGGATCATCACCGGCCCGCAGTCGGCCGAGATCACCCTGGCGGACGGCCGCACGGTGCTGAACTTCTGCGCCAACAACTACCTGGGCCTGGCCGACCACCCGGACATCATCGCCGCGGCGAAGGACGCGCTGGACACCCACGGCTTCGGCATGGCCAGCGTGCGCTTCATCTGCGGCACGCAGGACCTGCACAAGCGGCTGGAGAAGACCATCGCCGACTTCTTCGGCACCGAGGACACCATCCTCTACGCCGCCTGCTTCGATGCCAACGGCGGCCTGTTCGAGCCGCTGCTGGACGAGAACGACGCGATCATCTCCGACGCGCTCAACCACGCCTCCATCATCGACGGCGTGCGCCTGTGCAAGGCCAAGCGCTTCCGCTACGCCAACTGCGACATGGCCGACCTGGAGGCGCAGTTGCAGGCAGCCGACGCCGCCGGCTGCCGGACCAAGCTCGTCACCACCGACGGCGTGTTCTCGATGGACGGCTTCATCGCCCCGCTGGACGAGATCACCGCGCTGGCGAAGAAGTACGGCGCGCTGGTGCACATCGACGAATGCCACGCCACCGGTTTCCTCGGCGCCACCGGCCGCGGCTCGGCCGAGGTCAAGGGCGTGCTGGATCGCATCGACATCTTCACCGGCACGCTGGGCAAGGCGATGGGCGGCGCGCTGGGCGGCTTCACCACGGCGCGCAGGGAAGTGGTCGAACTGCTGCGCCAGCGCTCGCGGCCGTACCTGTTCTCCAACTCGCTGCCGCCGCACGTGGTCGCCGCCGGCATCAAGGCGTTCGAGATGCTGGACGCGGCCGGCGAACTGCGCGAGCGGCTGGCCGCGAACACCGCCTATTTCCGCGAGAAGATGACCGCCGCCGGCTTCGACGTGAAGCCCGGCGTGCGCCCGATCAGCCCGGTGATGCTGTACGACGCGCCGCTGGCGCAGCGCTTCGCCGAGCGGCTGCTGGAGGAAGGCATCTACGCGATCGGCTTCTTCTTCCCCGTGGTGCCCAAGGGCCAGGCGCGCATCCGCACGCAGATGAGCGCGGCGCACACGCGCGAACACCTGGACCGCGCCATCGACGCCTTCGTCCGGATCGGGCGCGAACTCGGCGTGCTGAAGGACTGAGGCAGCTCAGCGGGCGTTCTTGCGCACCGCCGCGGTCGCCGGCTTCTTCGCAGGCGGCCCCTTGGCGATGCGGATGCCGCGCACCTTCATCCAGGCGTCGAACTCGTCGGCCGTCATCTGCCGGCCCTGCTGCTGCATATCGAACCGGTAGTCCAGCGGATTGTTGCTGCGGACGACCACCACGTCCTCCGCCTTCGCTCCCTTCGCGGCCGTCCCCTGCCCGTGGCTGGCGCAGGCCGCCAGCAGGCAGAGGGCGACCGGCAGGGCGGTGCTCGCCGCCAGGCGCTTCACGTGTACCGGCATGATCGTTCCCCGAAGAATGTCCTGGCGAGTGTAGGGACGCGCACGGGCGCGAACCCTGACCGCGGTCGCGCAATCGGCGATCACCCGCGCAGCGACAGGGCCTTGCGCTCGTCTTCGTGCAACTCCCGCCATTCGCCCTTGCCCAGGTCGCCCAGCGCCAGCGGGCCGATCGCCACCCGCACCAGCCGCAGCACGCCGATGCCGAACGCCGCCAGCAGCCGGCGGATCTGGCGGTTGCGGCCTTCGTCCAGCACCACTTCCAGCCAGGCATTGCGTTCGCCCGCGCGCAGCAGGGCGACGCGGCGGGCGGACAGGCGTTCGCCGTCGTCGTCCACGCCGGCTTCCAGCGCGCGCAGCAGGGCATCGTCGGGAATGCGGTCCACCTGCACGTGGTAGGTCTTGCACGGGCCGGTGGCGGGGTCGGTCACGCGGGCCGCCCATGCCGGATCGTTGCATAACAGCAGCAGTCCTTCGCTGGCCTTGTCGAGCCGGCCGACCGGCGCCACCCACGGCAGGCCGCTGCCGGCAAGGCAGGCGTACACCGTGTCGCGCCCGCGCTCGTCCTGCGCGCTGGTGACCAGCCCGCGCGGCTTGTTGAGCATCAGGTAGACGCGGCGGTGCTCGGGCATGGGCCGGCCGTCGACGCTCAGCTTCGCCTGGCCCGGCACCACCGGGAACTCCGGATCGCGCACCGTCCTGCCGTCAACGGCGACGCGGCCTTCGGCGATCCAGCCCGCGGCCTGCGTGCGCGAGCACACGCCCAGCTTGGACAGGGCACGCGCCAAGCCGTGCCGCGGCCCGGCGCCCGCCGGCGCGTGCGCAGGACGCGGCTTCGCCGGCCGGCGCGTAGAAGGCCGGGGCGGGCGCGGTTTCGTCATCGCGGGCGTGTGCTGGCGCCGCCGGGAACACCCGGCGCGCCGCGGATCAGTCTTTCTTGGCCGCTTCGGCCGGCGCGGGCTGGGCCGGCGCCGCGGCCGGGCCGGCGCCCTTGGCCACGCGAACGCCGCGCGACTTCATCCACGCGTCGAACTCTTCCGCCGTCATGCGCTTGCCGTTCTGGTTCATGTCGAAGCGCCACGGGGTGTTGTCGAATTCCGTCTTCGGCTGGTAGGCCGCGGGACTGGAAGCCATCGCCGCGGCGGGCGCGGCGTTCGCGGCCGGCAGCGCCTTGGCGATGTTGCGGCAGCCCTCGATGCGCAGCCGCAGCAACACGCGGTCCACCGACTGCGCTTCGTCGAACGCCTGCGAGGCCAGCACGCCGGTGGGCGCGCCGAGCTGGGTGGCGATGGCGGTGAACTCCGGCGCCACCGGCGCGATCACCGTGGCCGGCGCCGCGAGCGGCGGCTGCACCAGGCTGCCCGCGCAATCGGGGGCGGCGGCGTGTGCGGCGGGAATTGCGGCGATGCACAGCAGGCTAGCGAGAACATGGCGGCGCATCGGCGGAACTCCTCAAGCATTGGCGTGCCGCGAGTGTAGGCAGCGCCTCCCGGCATGGCAAGGAATCGCGGCGCGCACGCGCGCCCGGATGCGCAAGCCGGAAACCGCATCACGGAATCGCCGGCCCTCCGGTCGCAGGGAAAACAGGGTTGCGGAGAAAAACGCGATGAGAAACAGAAGCGCAGAAAGACGAAGCCCGGCACATGGCCGGGCTTCGCGTGGTGCTGGATCGAGCGTCCGATCAGTTCTGGACGTTCAGTTCCGTACGACGGTTGCGCTCGTTCTTGCAGCCCGGCAGGGTCTGCGCGGTCGGCTCCAGCGGACGGCTCTCGCCGTAACCGATCGGGCCCACCAGACGCGAGGAGGACACGCCGTTGCTGGTCAGGTAGTCGTACACGGCCTGAGCGCGACGCTGCGACAGACCCTGGTTGTACGCATCCTTGCCGCACAGGTCGGTGTGGCCGGCCACTTCGACGCGCAGGTCGGGGTAACGCTTCAGGATCTGGACGGCCTCGCTCAGGATCGCCACGGCGTCCGGACGCAGGGTGGCCTTGTCGAAGTCGAAGTTCACGCCCTTCAGGTCGATCGAGACCGGCACCGGGCAGCCGTCCGGACCGATGGTCTGGCCAGCCTGCGAACCGGGGCACTTGTCGTCGCAGTTGTTCACGCCGTCGCCGTCGTCGTCCAGATCGGCGCAGGTGGTGGTCGGAGCCGGCGCCGGGGCCGGAGCGGCTTCGGCGGCCTTCGGGCCCAGCGGGATCACGACGCCGACGGAGGCCAGCACGTCGCCGAACCAGTCTTCGTTCGGAGCGGCATGGCTCTGGTCGTTGAAGTCGGCGCGGTAGGCCACTTCGGCGCGCACGCCGACGCGCTTGTCGAGCGTGGTCTGCAGGCCGACGCCCAGCTTGGCGGCGAGGTTGTTGTCGCGCACCTGGCCCGGGGAGTTCGGGTTCGGGTTGGCGTCGTACTCTTCATCCGAGCGCTGCAGGCCCAGGCCAGCCAAGATGTAGGGGTTCCAGCCGCGGCCTTCCTGCACGAAATGACGGCGCAGGTCCAGCGAGAAGCCGTACTGGCTCCAGTTCAGGTCCTGGTTGTCTTCGAACTTCGGGTTCTGGTAGTTCAGTTCACCGTCGAGCGACCAGTTCGGGCTGATGAACTTGCCCAGGCCCAGGCCCACGAACGGCGCGTTGCGGGTGGTGCGGTCGTTGTCCTGCAGGTTGAAGCCGGCCGAACCGGTCAGGTACCAACGGTCGTCGAACTCCTGGGCCATGGCGTGGTTCGCAAGGCTCAGGCCGCCCAACAGCGCGGCGCAGAGAAGTTTCTTGTTCATTTGCAGCTCCTTGTGGAAGTCCAGTTGTAGAGAAACCGAAATACGTGACGTGTGTGGTTCCGGCGATTCTTGTAGTTGTTATGCGTGACGACAGCCAGCCATCGCCTTGCTGAACAGATTATGCGGCACCGGGTGAAGACTGTGTTAACGGTACCATAACAAGTTGGGTGCTGTTAACACTATCCCATACCCGGCCCGCCGGCGGGCAGCCTCGGGGCACCATTGTTGCATGCCGGCAACGGTCCGGACCGCGCCTCGGGCTTGGCCGGCCGCCGCCCCGGCCCGATCCTGCCGGCATGGCCACGCTCACCACCCCGCCCTCGCTCTTTCTCTCGCACGGCTCTCCGCTGCTGGCCGTGGAGGACTCCCCCACCGGCCGCTTCCTGGACCGGCTGGGCGAACGGTTGCCGCGCCCACGGGCCATCGTGGTGGCCTCCGCGCATTTCACCCGGCCCCGGCCGACCGTCACTGCCGCCCCGGCGCCGGAGACGGTCCACGACTTCGGCGGCTTCCCGGCGCCGCTCTACCGGATCCGCTACGGATCGCCCGGCGCTCCCGGATTGGCGGCCCAGGTCGTTGCCCTGCTGGACGGCGCCGGCTTCGCCGCCCTGGCCGACGACCGCCACGGCCTCGACCATGGGGTCTGGGTACCCCTGCGGCGCATGTACCCGCAGGCCGACATCCCGGTGGTGGCGCTGTCGGTGGACCCGGCGCGGACCGCCGAATGGCATTACCGGCTCGGCCTCGCGCTTGCACCGCTGCGCGGACAGGGCGTGCTGGTGGTCGGCTCCGGCGGGTTCTCGCACAATCTGCGCGCGCTCGACTGGGGCCAGGCACAGGCGCCGGAACACCCCTGGGTCGCCGCGTTCACCGAGGCCCTGCGCGCCCGGCTGCTGGCCGGCGACGTGGCGGGCGCGCTCGACTGGACGGCCCTGCCGGATGCCCACCGCAACCATCCCACCCCCGAACACCTGTATCCCCTCTACGTGGCCTTGGGGGCGGGCGGAGAAGGTGCGAAGGGACGGCTGCTGCATCGCGACGTGGAAATGGGCGGCCTGGCGCTGGATGCCTTCGCCTTCGATGCCGCGGCCTGATCGATCGCACCGGCCCCTGCTCCTGCAAGCAGGAACACGACCGGCGTGGCCCATCCGCCGGCCTGCTTCGATCCGCCAAGGCCGGAGATCACCGCAAGCCCACCCGCACGGCAAAGCCGTATCCACTCCGCGGCACGCATTCCCCTGCTCCCTCTTCCCTGCATGCCCCCTGCGAGCAAGCGCGTAGCATCCGGTCCGTCCCTCCTGCCCTCCTCCCCTCAGGAATCCCCCATGAAAGCCGTCGCCCTGACCCGCTACCTACCCATCGACGATCCGCAATCGCTGCTGGACGTGGAGATCGAGAAACCCGTCGCCACCGGCCACGACCTGCTGGTGCGCATCGAAGCGGTGTCGGTGAACCCCGTGGACACCAAGCTGCGCGCGCCCAAGCCGCAGGTCGAAGCGCAGCCCAAGGTGCTGGGCTACGACGCCGCCGGCGTGGTCGAAGCCGTCGGCGAGGCGGTCACCCGCTTCAGGCCCGGCGATGCGGTCTACTACGCCGGCGACGTCACTCGTCCCGGCACCGACGCGCAGTTCCACCTGGTCGACGAGCGCATCGTCGGCCGCAAGCCGGCGTCGCTGGACTTCGCCCAGGCCGCCGCGCTGCCGCTGACCGCGATCACCGCCTGGGAACTGCTGTTCGAGCGCATGGGCTACGCGCCCGACGGCGGCGGCGACGGCAAGTCACTGCTGGTGATCGGCGGCGCCGGCGGCGTGGGTTCGGTCGCCATCCAGTTGGCCAAGCTGGCCGGCTTCGTCGTCGTCGCCACCGCCTCGCGCGCGGAGACCGCGGAATGGTGCCGCCTGCTGGGCGCCGATCACGTGGTGAACCACCGCGAAGCGCTGGCGCCGCAGTTGCAGGCGCTGGGGTTCGACCGCATCGATGCCGCGATCAACCTGGCCGACACCGACCGCTACTGGACCGAACTGGGCGAACTGCTGGCGCCGCAGGGCCATCTGGGCCTGATCGTGGAGCCGCGCGGCGAGCTGCGGATCGGCGACCCGTACAAGGCCAAGTGCATCGGCATCCACTGGGAAATGATGTTCGCCCGTCCGCGCTACCGCACCGAGGACATGGGCGAACAGGGCGCGATCCTGGAACGCGTCGCGCACCTGCTCGACACCGGCGTCATGCGCGGCACGCTGACCGGAACACTGTCGCCGATCAACGCCGCCAACTTGCGCGAAGCCCACCGCCGCCTGGAGTCCGGCACAACCATCGGCAAGCTGGTGGTCGCCGGCTGGTGAGGGCGCCTGCAGGAGGGCTTCAGCCCCGACCGCCAACCCACAGAACCCGCAGGGCCAACAAAAGCGGAAAGCGGAAACACGGATCAAGCGGATGAACGCGGATAAGGCAAAAGGCAACCGGCTTTATCCGTGTGATCTGCGTTGATCCGTGTCGGAAACGCCTCTCCGGAATCCATGGCCGTAAGTGAAGCCGCTCCTGATACGCAGCAGCCACCGGGATGCCGGCACCAATCAATGCCGCCAACCTGCACAAAGCGCACCGCCGGCTGGCAACCCTGTAGGAGGGGCTTCAGTCCCGACCATGGACCGACAGGACAAGCAGACCCAACAAAAGCAAAAAGCGCGAAACACGATCAACGCGGATCACACGGATAAGGCAAAAGGCACCGCTTTATCCGTGTGATCCGCGTTGATCCGTGGCTAAAACGCTTCTCCGGAATCCGTGGTCGGGGCTGAAGCCCCTCCTACAGGGGGTCCTCAGGCGGCTTCGGTGGTGCGGTCGCGCTTGAGGACGGCGACGGGTTCGGCCCAGGCGCTGCCGGCGCGGCGCTTGCTGGTGGCCAGCACCAGGTCGGAGGGTTCGAACACGTTGACGTTGTGGGTGATCGGCGTGGTCAGGATGTACTGCGCGTCGGTGGAGCGCAGGAAACGGCCGACCTTCTCGATGTTGGCCACATCCAGGTGCGCGAAGGGCTCGTCGATGAAGACGAAGCCGCCCGGCTGCTCCTCGTCGCGCAGCAGCGCCACCAGCAGCAGCAGCGACTTCATCACCTGCTGGCCACCGGAGGCTTCGCCGTCGTCCAGGCCGATCCAGCCCTTGCGGTCGAAGTCGAAGCGCACGGTCAGGCCAGCCTGCGCCAGCGCGGTGTCCTCGTTGACCAGTTCCGGCAGTTCGGCGTCCACGCCGATGCCGGCCAGGTCACCGAGCGCGGCCAGGTTGCGCCTGTAGCGGCGCACGGTGGCGCGCAGCACGTTGATGTAGGCGCCGCGCGCCTCCTCGGTCAGGCGGCGGGCGCGGTGCAGGTGCGTTTCGCGCTTGCCGATGGCCGCTTCGAGGCCGGCGTAGTCGGCGGCGAACTTGTCGCGCAGCGCCACGCAGCCCTCGTCCTCCACGTAGCCGCCGCGCGTCAGCCGCTCGTCGATGCGTTCCAGCTCGCGGCGCACGGCGCCGGCGCTCTCGTATTCCTCGCGCGCGGCGCGCAGGGCCGCGGCGCTGCGCCACGCCGCCGGCATCTGCGCGCGGCGGCGGCGGAACTCGACGATGCGCTGCGCCAGCGCGCGCCGTTCCTGGTCGATCTGCTGGCCGCGCTCGCGCAGTTCGTTCGCCAGCGCCTTGATCTCGCCGGCACGGCTGGCGGCGGCGATGCTCTCGGCCTTGTCCTGCGCTTCCAGTCCGTCCAGCCGCTGGCGCAGGCCGGCCAGCGCGGCGGCGGCCTGCTGGGCGGCTTCGGCCAGCGCGGGCAAGCGCTCGGCGGCGTCGGCGAACTCGGCCGCGCGGGTCACCAGTTCCTGCCCGGCATCCAGGCCCAGCAAACGCGATTGCAGACCGTCCAGTTGCGTGCGCAGCGCGGCCAGTTCTTCCTCGCGCGCATGCGCGCGCTGCTGGAGGGCGGCCTGTTCGGCGCGCAGCGACGCCAGTTGCGCCTGCCGCGCGCCCGCGCCGAAGTGATGCGCGCCGCCGCCGACGTGGCGGCCGCCGCGCTGTTCGCGCAGGTAGCCCTTGGCGGTGATCCAGTCCTGGCCCTTGGGCAGGCGCTGGCCGGCTTCGACGTCGGCCACGCGCTGGATGCGGTCCAGGTGGCGCGGCAGCCAGGCCGGCGGGTCGTCGGAGAAACGCACCACTTCCAGCAACGAACCCTTGGCGGCCTTCTCCACCGGTGCGCGGTCGGCGACGACGAAGTGGCGGTACTGCATCTGCTCACCCAATCGCCACGCTTCGCGCGCATCCCCGGGATGCTCCAGCAGGACCAGGTGGCGGTACGGCGCGAGCACGGCCTCCACCGCGACCGCCCATTCGGGATCGGCTACTTCGACCAGTTCGGTCAGCACGCGGTGGGCGATGCCCTGACGCTCCAGCGCCGCGCGGAAATCGCGCTCGAACGGCTCCACCACGCGCCCGCCGCCGCTCAGCGCCGCCATCTGCGCGGCGACTTCGCCGGCGCGCTGGCGGTCGCGCTCGGCGTCCAGCTTCAGTTCGGCCTGGCGGCGACGGCCATCCTCGATCCGGCGGCTCAGCGCGTCCACGTCGGCGCCGCCGCGCTCGGCCTGCAAGCGCGCTAGTTCGTCGTGCCGGCGCACCAGCGCCTCGGCGTCGCGCGCATGGTCGCGCGCGTGGGTGAACTCGGCCTCGACCTCGCCGACGCGGGCGCGCGCCTGCTCCAGTTCCTGCCGCAGCCGGTCGCGTTGCAGGTGCGCGGCGACTTCCTGCGCGAGCAGGGTTTCGTGCACGTGGCCGCGCTCGCGCAACGCACGGCGCAGGCCGGTCAGGCGCGGGCGCGCGCCTTCGATGGCGGCGCGCTGGTCGGCCAGTTCCACCTTGGGCGCGATCTCGGCGTGCAGGCGGTCGCGCTGCGTGCGCAGCGACAGGCCGTCCTCGAACGAGCGCACGTCGGCGCGCGCCGATTCCAGCTTGAGGTGCAGTTCGGCCAGCCCTTGCTGCAACTGGCCGATCTCCTTCTCCACGTCGAACTGCTCGTTGCGGGCGCGCTGGTAGTCGTCCAGCACGGCCTTGTCCTCGAACACGTCGAACACCAGTTGCAGCAGTTCGCGCGGCGACAGTTGGCACAGCTTGTCGGTGGCGCCCTGCTCCAGCGTCAGCACGCGGCAGATGGCGCGGCTCAGGCCGGCGCCGGCCAGCCGCACGCGGTAGTCGCGCACGCCCAGCCAGTCGCCGCCCTGGTCCAGCGTCTCCACCGACACGTCGCCGGCGACGATCTGGTAGTCGCGCGACCAGTCGCCGCCGCGCTTGCGGATGCGGCAGGCGATGGTGACCTGCTCGTCCATGTGCGGGAAGAACGCGCGCTTGCCGCGCCGGTCGACCGGGTTGCTGACCACCGCGCGCAGCCACGCGTACGGCTTGCCGTTGTGGCGCAGGTAGGTCTTGTAGTCGCGTGCCATGTCGCGGTCGTCGATGGCCAGCAACGTGCGCAGGGCGTCGAGCAGCGTGGTCTTGCCGGAGCCGTTCGGCCCGACGACGGTGATGATGGAGGCATCCAGCGGCAGCGTGTAGCGCTGCCAGTAGTCCCAGTGCACGACTTCCAGACTGCGGAATTCAAACATCGGCCTGCTCCTCGCTGGCTTCTTCCGCGGGCCCGTCGTTCGCGGACTCCCCGGACAACCCGGCGTCGGCCTGCGACTGCCGCGCCTGCTCGATCACGAAGGCCAGCGCGCCGTCCATCACCCGGCTGGCGATGCGCTCGTAGTCGAAGGCCAGGTCCAGCAGCGGCCCCTCGTGGATGCGCTCGCGGCGACGCACGATGAAGCCGTGCCGCTGCAAGGTGCCCAGGTTCATCTGCAACCGGCCCTTGCCGCCGAGCTTGTCGGCGAAGTCGGCCAGCAGCGTGCGCTCGTTGATGGGCTCGATCACCTCCGCGCCCACCGGCACCGGCTTGAGTTCGGCGAACATCTGTTCCTGCTCGTGCTGGCGCTCGCCCTCCTGCCGCGCGACCTGGCGCTGGCGCTTGGGCAGCACCAGCAGCGCCCACAGCACCACCAGCAGCGCGACGGTGTCGCGGCCCAGCGACAGGTTGCTGGCCGCCCAGGCGTCGCCGTGGCCGAACACGTCGCTCTCCTGCGCGCACGCGATGCCGACGGCGACGTGCGCGGCGTAGGGATGTTCGAGCAGGCGCAGGCCGGCGGCGGCGAGACGGCAGTCCAGGTCGTCGCGCAGTTCGGCGTCGACCAGCACCTGGCGCACGGCGCGGTCCTCGCGCGGCAGCCAGCGCTCGGCCAGCAACCGGGCGATCAGGGAAGCGATGGGGTCGTTCATGCGGTGCGGGCTTTCTTCCTGCGGGGAGGCGCGGGCTCGGCCGGCGCCTCCGGGGTCTGCGGCAACAGCCGGCCGCGGCTCATGTAGGCCACGCCGGCGCGCTGCACGGATTCGAATGCGGGTTCCACGTGCCACTGCATCGGCAACTGCGCCAGCGAGGCGGTGACGCCGTGGCGGTTCTCCGCGCCGGCATCGCCGATCAGGCCGAGCAGCGACAGCCGGTAGGCGCTGAGGGCGAAGCCGTCCTGCGGCACCCAGTCCGACAGCGGCGCCTCGGCGTCCAACGCGGCCAACTGGTCGAGCCATTGTTCGGCGTGGGCATAGTCGTTCTGCGCGACCGGCGCCTGGGCATCGACCGGGGCCGCCTGCGACGGCGGCAGCGAGGCGTCGTCCTGCGCCTCGCGCTCGCGTTCGACCAGTTCGTACTCGGCCACGTCCAGCGCGATGGGGCCCAGCGCGAACGCCGGCTGCGGCATGCGCGCCAGCACGCCGTCGGCCAGCGCGGCCAGCGCATCGCTGTCCAGCGCGCGCAGGTAGCGGTTGACGTCGGACGAGGACAGGCCGCTGGCGCCGAGGTGGACGCGGTGGCGGTCGAGCTGGTTGAGCGCGCGCTGGAACACCGACGCCTGCCGCAGCAGTGCGCTCTGGGCGCGGCCGATCTGCTGGGCGACGCGGTGGGTGGCTGTATCCAGTTCGCCGTCGGCGGCGATGTCGCGGATCAGCGCGGTGCCCTTCTCCACCCACTGCCACACCGACTGCAGGGTGTCGGCGGCGCGCTGGATGCGGTGCTCGGAACCGCTGAGCACGGCCTGGTCGAAGTCCTCGCGCAGTTCGTTCAGGCGCGACAGCAGGTGCTGGAGGTCGTCGGCGGTGACCCGGCCCATCGCCTGGCCGGCGGCAAGCTGCGCGGTGACGTAGGCCAGTTCGTCGCCTTCGCGGTTGAACTGCAGCAGCAGGCCGATGGCCGCCAGTGCCTGCCGGCCGACCGGGCTGATGCGGTAGCGCTGGCTCTGCGCGTCCCACAGCAGCAGGCCGTTCTCGCGCAGGCGGCCGAGCACGGTGTCGAACTTGACCGGGTCCAGGTAGGCGAACTGGTCGCGCAGTTCCTGCGGCGCCCAGTCCGGCGCCTGTCCGCGCTCGCCGATGGTGCGCAGGACCAGCAGGCGCACCATGACGCTCTCCTCGCCGCCGTGGAACAGCGTCGAGAAGGCCCGCAGCAGGTCGCGGGCGGAAAGCAGGGGGTGGAGGTCCGGCAGGTCCGCGGCGGCGATGCCGGCGCGCAGGTAGTCGTGCAGGGGCGGTGGGGCGGCGTCCAATGAAGTCCCGGGAACCTGGGTGCCCTATGGTCCCCGAGCCCGCCGGGCCGGACAACTCTTGCAAGCCGGCGCGGTCTGTGCCCTGCCGCGCCCGCCGGCGCGGGCATGCGCCGGTTGGCGCGGCAGGCTTGCGCTCGCGGCCGCGGCACGGCATCGTGCGCCCACCCATACGCAAGCGTATCCATCGCCAGCATGCCCTTGCCCTCCGCCGCCGCGCCGAACGCCCACTACCCGCACCTGTTCGCCCCGCTGGACCTGGGCTTCGCCACGCTCCGCAACCGCGTGCTGATGGGCTCCATGCACACCGGGCTGGAGGACCGCGCGCGGGACTTCCCGCGGCTGGCGGCCTATTTCGCCGAACGCGCGGCCGGCGGCGCCGGGCTGCTCGTCACCGGCGGCTTCTCGCCCAACCTGGTGGGCTGGCTCAAGCCGTTCGGCGGCAAGCTGTCGTGGCCGTGGGAAGCGCGGCCGCACCGCTTCGTGACCCGGGCCGTGCACGAGCACGGGGCGAAGATCTGCGCCCAGTTGCTGCATGCCGGCCGCTACGGCTACCACCCGCTGACCGTGGCGCCGTCGAAGCTCAAGGCGCCGATCAACCCGTTCACCCCGCGCGCCCTGTCCGCGCGCGGCGTGGAGCGCCAGATCGGTGCCTACGCCAACGCGGCCCGGCTGGCGCGCGATGCCGGCTACGACGGCGTGGAGATCATGGGTTCGGAAGGCTACTTCATCAACGAATTCACCGCCCCGCGTACCAACCGGCGCAGCGACGCCTGGGGCGGCACGCCGGAGAAGCGGATGCGCTTCGCGGTGGAGATCGTGCGCCGCGTGCGCGAGGCGGTCGGCCCGGACTTCATCCTCATCTACCGGCTGTCGCTGCTGGACCTGGTGGAGGACGGCAACCAGTGGGACGAGATCGTCATGCAGGCCAAGGCGGTGGAAGCCGCCGGCGCGACGATCATCAATTCCGGCATCGGCTGGCACGAGGCGCGCGTACCGACCATCGTCACCTCGGTGCCGCGCGCGGCCTTCGTGGACGTGACTGCCAAGCTCAAGCCGCACGTGCGGGTGCCGCTGGTCGCCACCAACCGCATCAACATGCCGGCCGTGGCCGAAGGCATCCTCGCCGCCGGCAAGGCCGACATGGTTTCGCTGGCGCGGCCGCTGCTGGCCGACCCGCAGTGGGTGGAGAAGGCGCGCGGCGGCCGTGCGCATGCCATCAACACCTGCATCGCCTGCAACCAGGCCTGCCTGGACCACGTGTTCGAGAACAGGCTGGCGAGTTGCCTAGTCAATCCGCGCGCCTGCCACGAAACCGACCTCGTCTATAAGAAGACGTTCGCGCCGAAGACCATCGCCGTGGTCGGCGCCGGTCCGGCCGGCCTGGCCTGCGCCACCGTGGCGGCCGAGCGCGGCCACCGGGTGACCCTGTTCGACGCCGCCGACGAGATCGGCGGGCAGTTCAACTACGCCAAGAAGATCCCGGGCAAGGAGGAGTTCCACGAGACCCTTCGCTACTTCCGCCACCGGCTGGAGGAGACGCGGGTGGACGTGAGGCTGTCCACACCGGTGGCCGCCACCGACCTGACCGGCTTCGACGAAGTGGTGCTGGCGACCGGCATCACCCCGCGCCGGGTGGCCTTCCCGGGTGCGGACCATGTCAAGGTCATCAGTTATGTGGACGTGCTGTCCGGCCGGGTGACCGTGGGCCGCCGCGCGGCGCTGATCGGCGCGGGCGGGATCGGCTTCGACGTGGCCGAATACCTGGTGCACGAAGGCGTCTCGCCCTCGCTGGACCCGGCCCGCTGGATGGCCGAATGGGGCGTGGACCCGGCCTTCGAGGCCCGCGGCAGCATGGCCAGGCCACAGCCGGAGCCGCCCGCGCGCGAGGTCTGGCTGCTCCAGCGCAGCTCCGGCAAGCCCGGCGCGCGGCTGGGCAAGACCAGCGGCTGGGTACACCGGGCCACGCTGAAGGCCAAGCAGGTGAAGATGCTCGGCGGCGTGGAGTACCTGGGCGTGGACGATGCCGGCATGCGCATCCGCGTGGACGGCCAGGAACAGGTGCTGCCCGTGGACCACGTGGTCGTCTGCGCCGGCCAGGAGCCGCGCCGCGACCTTCAACCCGGGCTGCTGGCCCTGGGCAAGGCCCCGCACCTGATCGGCGGTGCCGACGTGGCCGCCGAACTGGACGCCAAGCGCGCCATCGACCAGGGCAGCCGGCTGGCGGCGCGCCTGTAGGGGGCGGGTTCGCGGATGCGCGCGGCGCGCCATTGAGTAGGCCCAAGCGAGGGGCCTTGCCGCGAATATCTGCGGGCAGGGGCGCGGCTTCGGCCTGACCCCTGGGTGATTCCCAAGCCCCCCATTCCCCGCCCGACGGGGCTTCCCGGTGCGACGCGCTTCACATTTCCAGCCAGATCCGCCCCCCCGGCGTCAAGCCGTCCCGTTCAGCCCGAGTTGGGCCACCCCCGCCTACCTTGCGCGCACTTTCCGGTCCGCCGCCCACCAGTTCAGGCGGGCTGACCCGGCGCTCGCGGCCCTCTGCCCGACCTTGCCGGTCCCCGGGCAGCCCGTGTGAAGGCTGCCTCCCCATAACGCCCTGCCGCGTCATACCTGAGCCATTCCCTGCGTACCGGGAGAGGCAGGAGCGCGGGAAAGACGGAGCAAGGAGTTCCCATGAAACTGGCCTGGATCCTCTGGCTGTCGCAGATGCTGCCGCAGCCGGCCGCCGATTCGCTCTGCCTCAGCACCACCGTGTACCTGGAAGCCCGCGACCAGACCCTGCGCGGCCAGCAGGCCGTCGCCGAGGTCGCCCTGCGCCGCCGCGACAGCGGCCTGTGGGGCGACTCGATGTGCCAAGTGGTCACCGCCCGCAAGCAGTTCGCCCCGGGCATCGTCGGCCCCGACACCCGCCTGAAGAACGCGGACGCCTGGGCCGCATCGGTCCGCGTGGCGCTGAACGCCGAGCGCAACTGGGCGCTGCCGCCGGGCCAGCGCAAGGAAATCGTCCCGGGCGCCAGCCACTTCATGGCGCACCAGATCGCCAGCCCGAGCTGGCGCAACGCCTACCACGTGGCCACCATCGGCGACCACACCTTCCTGCGCGTGCAGCAGCTCAAGCCGCGCTCCTGAAGCCGGGCCGGATCATCCGTCACCCGGGCGCTGCGACATACCCCAGAGGCGCGCAGGCCAAAGCTGCCTGCATGTGCAGCAAGCCGGACTTTCTTGCTGAAACCGATCCGTGCCGTCCGCCATCCGGTCGCGTTGCACTGCGCCTGGATGCGTGCGGATGGAAAATTCCGGGCACGGCACTTGGTTCTCCTCTCCTATAGATAGATAACGTGCAAGAGAACGGGAGCCCGACCATCACGCGCCCGCTCGCCGGCCCATGCAACCGGGACATCCCGCCCGAAGCCGGCAATCCGAACCGCGGCATCCGCCGAAGCCTCGAGCCCGCATCCCGCCCCGACGGAAGCCACGGCCGCACAACGCTCCGTTGCACCACGCATCACGCCGGAAGCGCGCCAGGCCCGCGATAATCGCGGCCTTCCCTCTTTCCAGCCAGGAGCACCGCATGAAGCTCTACACCAAGCCCGGCGCCTGTTCGACCGCCGACCACATCGCCCTGCAGTGGACCGGGCAGCCGTTCGAGGTGCAGGTGTTGACGGCGGCCGAGATGAAGGCGCCGGCCTACCTGGCGATCAATCCCACCGGCGCGGTGCCGGCCATCGTGGACGGCGATTTCGTGCTGACCCAGAACGCCGCCATCATGGGCTACATCGCCGACACGCACCCGCAGGCGAAGCTCGCCGGCGACGGTTCGCCGCGGCAGCGCGCGCAGGCCACGCGCTGGCTGTCCTTCGTCAACTCCGACCTGCACCCGGCGTACCGGCCGCTGTTCGGACCGGCACTGTTCATCGGCGACGAAGCGCAGTACGACGCGATCAAGGACGCCGCCCGCAAGCGCCTGCGCGGCCTGTACGAATCCGCCGAGAAGCAGTTGGAAGGCCGCGACTGGCTGGCCGGCTTCCGCAGCTTCGCCGATCCTTACTTCTACATCACCCTGCGCTGGGCCGCGCCCACCGGCGTGGACCTGTCGGGCCTGCCCAACATCGCGGCGTTCAAGCAGCGCATGGAAGCCGACCCCGGCGTGCAGGCCGCACTGAAGGCCGAAGGCCTGGCCTGACGCATCGCCGGCCGTGCGGCCGGCGGCACAACGCGGCAGCGGGTCGAGGCCCGCAAGAAAACGGCCCTGCGGCGCGAGCCACAGGGCCGTTCGCATGAACCGCTACCGCCGCGTCAGCGCTGGTCGAGCGGCACGAAGGCCAGGTCTTCCGGGCCGGTGTAGTTGGCGCTGGGGCGGATGATCTTGCCGTCAATGCGCTGCTCGATCACGTGCGCGCTCCAGCCGCTGGTGCGCGCGATCACGAACAATGGCGTGAACATCGCCGTCGGCACGCCCATCATGTGGTAGCTGACCGCGCTGAACCAGTCCAGGTTGGGGAACATCTTCTTGATGTCCCACATCACCGACTCCAGGCGCTCGGCGATGTCGTACATCTTCATGTTCGACTGCTCGGCCGACAGTTCCTTCGCCACCTGCTTGATCACCTGGTTGCGCGGGTCGCCCACGGTGTAGACCGGGTGGCCGAAGCCGATCACGACTTCCTTGCGCTCCACCCGCGCCTTGATGTCGGCTTCCGCCTCGTCCGGCGTCTCGTAGCGCTTCTGCACCTCGAAGGCCACCTCGTTGGCACCGCCGTGCTTGGGCCCGCGCAGCGCGCCGATGCCGCCGGCGATGGCGCTGTGCATGTCGCTGCCGGTGCCGGCGATGACGCGGCAGGTGAAGGTGGAAGCGTTGAACTCGTGCTCCGCGTACAGGATCAGCGAGGTGTGCATGGCGCGCACCCACGAGTCGCGCGGCGTCTCGCCGTGCAGCAGGTGCAGGAAGTGGCCGCCGATGGAGTCGTCGTCGGTCTCCACGTCGATGCGCTTGCCGTTGTGGCTCCAGTGGTACCAGTACAGCAGCATGGAACCCAGCGAGGCCATCAGCTTGTCGGCGATGTCGCGCGCGCCGGGGTGGTTGTGGTCGTCCTTCTCCGGCGACACGCAGCCCAGCACCGATACGCCGGTGCGCATCACATCCATCGGGTGCGCCGACGGCGGCAGTTGCTCCAGCGCCGCCTTCACCGCCGCGGGGATGCCGCGCAGCGCCTTCAGCTTGGCCTTGTAGCCGGCCAGCTCGGCGCGGTTGGGCAGCTTGCCGTGCACCAGCAGGTGGGCGACTTCCTCGAACTCGCTGGTCGTGGCGATGTCCAGGATGTCGTAACCGCGGTAGTGCAGATCGTTGCCGGTGCGGCCGACCGTGCACAGCGCGGTGTTGCCGGCCGCGGTGCCGGACAGGGCGACGGATTTCTTCGGCTTGAAGCCGGTGGCCGGTGCGGTATCGCTCATGGTGTCCTCCCGTTGCGTGATGTGGGTGCGTGCGCCCGCGATGGCGCGCGCGGATGCCGTTGCGGGTCAGCCGCCCTGCTTCGAGAACAGCGCGTCCAGCTTGTCCTCGTAGGCGTGGTAGCCGAGGAAGTCGTACAGCTCGGCGCGGGTCTGCAGGGTGTCCACGATGTTCTTCTGCGTGCCCTCGCGGCGGACGGTCTCGTAGAAGTTCAGCGCGGCCTTGTTCATGGCGCGGTAGGCGCCGCAGCAGTACAGCGCGATGTCCACGCCGGCGCCGCGCAGGTCGTCGGTGGTGAAGAACGGGGTGGAGCCGAACTCGGTCAGGTTGGCCAGGATCGGCACCTTCACCGCGGCCTTGAAGCGGCGGTAGTCGTCCAGGGTCTTCATCGCCTCGGGAAAGATCATGTCGGCGCCGGCCTCGACGTAGGCCACGGCGCGCTCGATGGCCGCGTCGATGCCTTCCACTGCGGCGGCGTCGGTGCGCGCCATGACGACGAAGCCGGGATCGGTGCGCGCGTCCACGGCGGCCTTCACCCGGTCGATCATTTCCTCCTTCGGCACGACTTCCTTGCCGGGACGGTGGCCGCAGCGCTTCTGGCCCACCTGGTCCTCCATGTGCACCGCGGCCACGCCGACGCGCTCGAACGAGCGAATGGTACGGGCGATGTTGAACGCGCCGCCCCAGCCGGTGTCGATGTCCACCAGCAGTGGCAGCCCGGTGGCGTCGACGATGCGGCGTGCGTCGGTCAGCACGTCCTCCATGGTGCTGATGCCCAGGTCGGGCATGCCCAGCGAGTTGGCGGCCACGCCGCCACCGGACAGGTACAGCGCCTTGTAGCCCACGCGCCTGGCCATCAGGCCGGCATAGGCGGTGATGGCGCCCATCACCTGCAACGGCGATTCGGCGGCAAGCACGGCGCGGAATCGGGCGCCCTGGGAAGCAGGGGTGGCAGCGGAAGGAAGGCTCATGCGTCGTGGCTCCTGTTTCGTCGGCCTGGCCGTGCCGGCCGCGGGGGCCGGGCGGCGGGGGCGCGGAGGGCGCCCCGTGTCGGGCCGACAATCTGGCACCATCCCCCAGGTTGATCAATCTTGATCGGATCAATCAATATTTCCGCATGGCCTCTTCCACCGACCTGCTGTCCGCCCGCGAGACCTGCCGCCTGCTCGGCATCAGCCAGGCCACGCTGTACGCCTACGTCAGCCGCGGCCTGCTGGAATCGCGGCCGGGCCGCGACCACCGCAGCCGCCTCTACCTGCGCCAGGACGTGGAGCGGCTGGCCCAGCGCAAACAGGCCGGCCGCGGCGCGGCGCGCGGCGCGGCACAGAGCCTGGACCGCGGCCTGCCGGTGCTGGAGACGCGCATCTCGCTGATCCGCCCGGACGGGCCGTACTACCGCGGCCGCTCGGCCATCGCGATGGCGCGCGAGGGCGCGACGCTGGAGGACGTGGCCCGACAACTGTGGGACTGCGGCGGCCACGATCCGTTCGCCGCGGCGGCCGCGTCGCCCTGGCCGGCCGCGGTCGCCGGCATCGCCCTGGACGCTTCGCTGCCGCCGCTGGAGCGCGCGATGGCGGCGATTCCGCTGCTGGCGCCGGGCGTGCGCCATTCGTTCAATTCCGCGCAACGGGTCCGCCACGGCATCGCCGCGGCGCTGCTACGCCACAACGCCGCGCTGCTGGTGGCGCGGCCGCCTTCCGACGGCCCGGTGCACCGCCTCCTGGCACAGGCATGGAAACCGGGCGACGACGGCTTCGCCGACCTCGTACGCGCCGCGCTGATCGTCAGCGCCGACCACGAACTGAACGTCTCCGCCTTCGCCGCGCGCGTGGTCGCCTCCACCGGTGCGCACCTGCACGCCACCGTGTGCAGCGGATTGGCCGCGCTGTCGGGACCGCGCCACGGCGGCGCCACCGCGCGCGCCTACGCGCTGATCGCGGACGCGCGCGAAGCCGCGTCGGTGCGCGACTTCGTCGCCGAGCGCTGGCAGCGCGGCGACGACCTGCCGGGCTTCGGCCACGCGCTGTATCCGCACGGCGACCCGCGCGCGGCCGAACTGCTGGCGCGCGTGCGCACGCAGCACGCGGGCTCGGCCGGACTGCGCGCGCTGGAGGCCATCGTCGCCGCCACCGAGGACATCAGCGGCCTGCGCCCGAACATCGATTTCATGCTGGCGGCGATCTGCCACGCCAACGGCCTGCCCGCGCCGCCGGCGCTGGTGATGTTCGCCGCGGGCCGGCTGGCCGGCTGGCTGGCGCACGCGCTGGAGCAGCAGGCGCAGGGCCGGCTGATCCGCCCGCGCGCGCGCTATACCGGCGTCATGCCGCCGGCTTCGGAGTGACATGACGGAATCGCGGCCCGCACCGGTTTGACATCGCCCGCGCATGCAGTGACCCTTCACGGGTCCGCTTCCACCCATCGCCCGTGATGCGCCCTGCCCTCGTCCTGTCCCTGCTGCTGACGATGATGACGCCTACCACCATCGCCCGTAACGCCTCCGACAACCCCGCGCCGGCCGATGCCGCACCCGCGGCACCGGCACCGGCGGCGACGCCCGTGCCGCCGCCGCCCGCTTGGCTGCCGGCGCTCGACGCGCTCTACGACACCGGGCTGCGCGCGCCGGGGCTGGAAGACCGCAGCTTCAGCGCGGAGCAGTGGTGGTCGGTGGCCATGCCCTTGCTGGACCGCAAGCGCGGGTTCCAGGTGGAAGAGATCGGCCGCAGCGTGGAGGACCGCCCGCTGCGCCACGTGCGCTGGGGCAAGGGCAGGACGCAGGTGCTGCTGTGGTCGCAGATGCACGGCGACGAGAGCACGGCCACGATGGTGCTGGCGGACCTGTTCCGCTTCCTCGGCGAACACCCCGACGATCCGCGGGTGAAGCAACTGCGCGCCAACACCACCCTGCACTTCCTGCCCCTGCTCAATCCCGACGGCGCCGCGCGCTTCCAGCGCCGCAACGCACAAGGCATCGACATCAACCGTGACGCGCGCATGCTGGCCACGCCCGAGGGGCGCACGCTGAAGGCGCTGCACGACCGGGTGAAGCCGACCTACGGCTTCAACCTGCACGACCAGCGCGTGGGCTACCGCGCCGGCGATTCCGAGCGCGGCACCGCCATCGCGCTGCTGTCGCCGCCGTACAACCATGCCGCCGACGTCAACGACGTGCGCACGCGCGCCATCGAAGTGGCCGGCGTGATCCGCACCGCGCTGGAACCCTACCTGGCCGGCCACATCGCGCGCTGGGACGAGACCTTCGACCCGCGCGCCTTCGGCGACCTCACCACGCAATGGGGCACCAGCACCGTGCTGATCGAGGCCGGCGGCATCGACGGCGACGTGCAGAAGCAGCGCCTGCGCAAGCTGTATTTCCTCGGCCTGGTGGCGGCGCTGGACAGCATCGCAACCGGCCGCCACGCCGGCGTGCCGCACGGCCTGTACCGCGAACTGCCCGAGAACGGCGACGTGTGGCCGGACCTGCTGGTGCGCGGCGGCACGCTGGCGGTGCCGGGGCGGCCGCCGGCACGCGCCGACCTGCTGGTCAACTTCCGCGATCCGCTGGCAGAGACCGGCGGCGCCATCACCGACGTCGGCGACCTGGCGCATGCGAAGGCGCGCCGCAGCATCGATGCGCGCGGCCTGTTCATCGTGCCGCTGACGGGACGGACGGGCGAGCGCGCCGTCACCGATGCCGACGACGATGCAGAGGAAAAGCCGCGCGCGCCGCTGCCGTTGACGCCCGGCGCCAGTGCGCGCTTCGCGCTGAGCCGCGATCCGCAGGGCCGCGAGGTGGTGTGGACCCTGGACGGCAGCGTGGACCCGCAGGCACCCGCGCCGCCGCGCTGAGTTTCTTTCAGCCGCCGACGTCCGGCCCGCGCTGCAATGCGCGCTTCACTTCCTCCAGCGCGTTGGGGTCGTCCAGCGTGGACAGGTCGCCGGGATCGGCGCCCTGCGCCAGCGCCTGCAACGAGCGACGCAGCAGCTTGCCCGAGCGCGTCTTGGGCAACGCGTTGACGATGTAGACGCGCGCCGGCCGCGCCACCGCGCCCAGGTTCTGCTCCACCGTGCGGCGCATGCCGTCGGCGGCCTGCGCGCGCTCGTGCGGCTCGCTGGCAGCCTGGCGCAGCGTGGCGAACACCACCGGCACCTGCCCTTTCAGCTCGTCGGCCACGCCGATCACCGCCGCCTCCGCGACCGCGGCGTAGCCGGACACCGACTCCTCGATCTCGCGTGTGCCCAGGCGGTGGCCGGCAACGTTGATGACGTCGTCGGTGCGGCCGAGGATGAAGGTATAGCCGTCCTCGTCGCGGATCGCCCAGTCCAGCGAGCTGTACAGCAGTTCCTTGAAATGGCCGAAGTAGCTGCTCAGGAAGCGCGCGTCGTCGTTCCAGATCGTGGTCATGCAACCCGGCGGCAACGGCGGCTGCATCACCAGCACGCCCTTCTGCCCGGGCCCGACTTCCTCGCCCGTCGCCTCGTCGATCACCTTCATCCGGTAGCCGAGATTGGGGAAGCCCGGCGAGCCGAAGCGCACCGGCTTCATGTCCAGCCCCGGCAGCAGCGTCAGCGCCGGCCAGCCGGTCTCGGTCTGCCAGTAGTTGTCGATCACCGGCTTGCCCAGCGCCGCGGTGATCCACTGCGCGGTGGGCTCGTCCAGCGGCTCGCCGGCGAGGAACAGGTACTTCAGCGCGGACAGGTCGTGGCGCTCGATGAAATCGATGTCGTGCTTCTTCAACACGCGCACCGCGGTCGGCGAGGAGAACATGGTGCGCACGCCGTACTGCTCGCATAGCGCCCACCAGATGCCGGGGTCGGGATTGACCGGCAGCCCTTCGTACAGCAGCGAGGTGGCGCCGACGATCAGCGGGCCGTAGACGTTGTAGGAATGCCCGACCGCCCAGCCGACGTCGGAGGTGGAGAACATCACCTGCCCCGGCCCCACGTCGAACACCGTGCGCATGGACAGCGCCATCGCCACCGCGTAGCCGCCCACGTCGCGCTGCACGCCCTTGGGCTTGCCGGTGGTGCCGGAGGTATAGAGCAGGTAGCTGGGCTCGTTGGATTCCAGCCATTCCACTTCCACCTGCGCATCGCCGACCTCGGCGCGCAGGGCGGCGTAGTCCTCGTCGCGGCCGGCCACCTTCGGCTCTGCCGGGTCCAGCCCGCGCGAGACGATCAGCACCTTCGGCGGCGGCGTGGCGGCCTTCGCGCAGGCTTCGTCCACCAGCGGCTTGTACGGGATCACCTTGCCGCCGCGGATGCCGGCGTCGGCGGCGATCAGCAGCTTCGGCTGCGCGTCGTCGATGCGCAGCGCCAGGTTGTGCGCGGCGAAGCCGCCGAACACCACCGAGTGCACCGCGCCGATGCGCGCGCAGGCGAGCATGGCGAACACGGCCTCGGCCATGTTGGGCATGTAGACCACCACGCGGTCGCCGCGGCCCACGCCGAGCTTCTTCAGCACGGCGGCGAAGGCGTTCACTTCGCGGTGCAGTTCGCGGTAACTGATCTCGCGGGTGACGCCGGTCTCGGTGGACACCGCCACCAGCGCCAACTGGTCGCCGCGCTCGGCCAGGTGCCGGTCCACCGCGTTGTAGCAGAGGTTGGTCAGGCCGCCGACGAACCAGCGCCGGAACGGCGGACGGGAATAATCGAGGATGCGCTGCGGCGGCACGTGCCAGTGGATGGCCTTGGCCTCCTCGCCCCAGAAGGCTTCGGGCTGCTCGACCGAACGCCGGTAGACGTCTTCGTATGCCATGCGATCCTCCCAATGCGGACAGCGGCCACAGCATAGACCCGGGCGCGCGGCTCCACCCTGAGACCTTGGTCGTAGCCGTGCATACGCGAACGAGCGCCGCGGAAGCGGCCCTCCGTGCGATTTACCAACGCCGCGCCCCTACGCCTCGCTGCAGGCATTGCGCGCGATCGCCGCCCTGCTCGCAGTGCCGCTCCACTGCGCATCGTGGAACTCAAGTACGACGATGCCGCTGCGCCATGCGTGGCTGCGGATGCGCGCCTCATTCGATGCGGCAGCGCATGAACAAACAGAAAGGGCGGCCCATGGCCGCCCTTCCGGTGATCCCGTTGCCGGGAATCAGCCCAGCAGATGCGCCACGCCGGCGCGCTCTTCTTCCAGCTCGGCCAGCGTCTTGTCCATCGCGGCGCGACTGAAGTCGTCGACCGGCAGGCCTTCCACGCGGGTGTACTCGCCGCCGGCGCAGGTCACCGGCACGCCGTAGATCACGCCTTCCGGAATGCCGTAGCTGCCGTCGGATGGCACGCCCATGGTCACCCACTTGCCGCCGGTGCCCAGCACCCAGTCGCGCACGTGGTCGATGGCGGCGTTGGCGGCCGAAGCGGCCGAGGACAGGCCGCGCGCCTCGATGATCGCGGCGCCGCGCTTGCCCACCTGCGGGATGAAGGTGTTGGCGTTCCAGTCAGCGTCGCCGATGGCGTCCTTCAGCGACGTGCCGTTGGCGGTGGCGAAGCGGTAGTCGGGGTACATGGTCGGGCTGTGGTTGCCCCACACGACCAGCTTCTCGATGTCGGCCACGGCCACGCCGGCCTTGACGGCCAGTTGCGACAGCGCACGGTTGTGGTCCAGGCGCAGCATGGCGGTGAAGTTCTTCGCCGGCAGGTCGGGCGCGGACTTCATGGCGATGTAGGCGTTGGTGTTGGCCGGGTTGCCGACCACCAGCACCTTGACGTTGCGGCTGGCGACCT
>CALJUL010000026.1 GCA_937975725.1 uncultured Pseudoxanthomonas sp.
CCTGGAATGGCGCGGCCAGCCGATCTGGATCGTCAAGCGCTCCAAGGCCATCCTGGACGCGCTGCCGACGCTGGACGCGCGCCTGCGCGACCCGGAGTCGACCAACACCGACCAGCAGCCGTCCTACATCACGGGCGAGACCCGCTCGCTGAAGCCGGAGATCTCCGTGCTGGTGGGCCTGTGCACGCACCTGGGCTGTTCGCCCGAGATGGCCGCCGAGATCAAGCCCGAGCCCTACGATCCCGACTGGAAGGGCGGCTACTTCTGCCCCTGCCACAAGTCGCGCTTCGACATGGCCGGCCGCGTGTTCCAGGGCGTGCCCGCGCCGACCAACCTGGTGGTGCCGCCGCACTTCTACCAGGATGACAACACCATCGTGATCGGCCTCGATCCGCAAGGGGGCGCGTAAGCCATGGCGAACATCATCACCCGCACCGCCAACGGCGTCTGGGACTGGTTCAACGCGCGCGCGCCGGGCTTCATGCCCGTGTACCGCAAGCACATGAGCGAGTACTACGCGCCCAAGAACTTCAACATCTGGTACATCTTCGGCGTGCTGTCGATCGTGGTGCTGGTCAACCAGATCCTGACCGGCATCTTCCTGACGATGCACTTCAAGCCGAGCGCGACGGAAGCCTTCGCCTCGGTCGAGTACATCATGCGCGACGTGGAGTGGGGCTGGCTGATCCGCTACATGCACAGCACCGGCGCCTCGATGTTCTTCATCGTGGTCTACATCCACATGTTCCGCGGCCTGATGTACGGCTCGTACCAGAAGCCGCGCGAGCTGGTGTGGATCCTCGGCATGCTGATCTACCTGGTGCTGATGGCCGAAGCCTTCATGGGCTACGTGCTGCCGTGGGGCCAGATGTCGTTCTGGGGCGCCAAGGTGATCATCTCGCTGTTCGGCGCGATCCCGGTGATCGGCAACGGCCTGACCGAGTGGATCATGGGCGACTACCTGCCTGGCGACGCCACCCTCAACCGCTTCTTCGCCCTGCACGTGATCGCGCTGCCGCTGGTGCTGCTGCTGCTGGTGGTGCTGCACATCTTCGCGCTGCACGAGGTCGGCTCGAACAACCCCGACGGCGTGGAGATCAAGAAGGGCCCGAAGGGCAACCGCTGGTCGCCGACGGCGCCCACCGATGGCGTGCCGTTCCACCCGTACTACACGGTCAAAGACGGCTTCTACGTGGGCTTCTTCCTGATCGTGGCCGCGTTCGTGATCTTCTTCGCCCCGGCGATGGGCGGCTGGTTCCTGGAGCACGACAACTTCACCGAGGCCAACCGCTTGGTGACGCCCGAGCACATCAAGCCGGTGTGGTACTACACGCCCTTCTACGCGATGCTGCGCGTGGTCCCGCACAAGCTGAGCGGCGTGCTGGTGATGTTCGGCGCCATCGCGATCCTGTTCCTGGTGCCGTGGCTGGACCGCGGCAAGGTCAAGTCGGTCCGCTACCGCGGCCTGGCGTTCAAGATCGCGCTGGCCGTGTTCGCGGTCAGCTTCGTCTGGCTGGGCAAGATCGGCGCCGGCCCGGGCACCGACCCGGTGGAGACCATCATCGGCCGCGTGCTGACGGTGCTGTACTTCGGCTACTTCATCTTCCTGTGGGTTTACACCTTCTTCGGGTTCGAAAAGACTAAGCCGGTGCCGGCGCGGGTGACGACGCATGACTAAGACTTTCGCCTCTCGCCTAGCTGTTTTCGCCAGCGGGTTGCTGATTTCGTTCTCCGCCCTGGCTTCCGGGGGCGGCGCCACCCTGCAGGCCGGCAACGACCTGGGCGACCGCGCCTCGCTGCAGCGCGGCGCGCAGCTCTACATGAACTACTGCTCCGGCTGCCACTCGCTCAAGTACCTGCGCTACTCGCGCATGGCCGAGGACCTCGGACTGAGCGAGGACGAGGTGATGGCCAACCTCAACTTCACCGGCGCCAAGGTCGGCGAGCAGGTGCAGGTGGCCATGCCGCACGATCCGGCCGGCAAGTGGTTCGGCAAGATGCCGCCGGACCTGAGCGTGATCTCGCGCGTGCGCGGCAGCGACTGGATCTACACCTACCTCAAGTCGTTCTATCTAGACGAGTCGCGCCCGCTGGGCTGGAACAACAAGCTGTTCCCGAACGCCTCGATGCCCAACCCGCTGTGGGAGTTGCAGGGCCTGCAGCACGCCGAGTTCGGTCCGGCCGACCCGGTCACCGGCGAGCGCCACGTCGAGAGCCTGAAGGTGACCCAGGCCGGCCGCCAGAACGGACAGGAGTTCGACCGGACCGCGCGCGACATCACCAACTTCCTGGAGTACGTCGGCGAGCCGGCCGCGCTCAAGCGCCAGAGCATCGGCGTGTGGGTGATCCTGTTCCTGGCCGCGCTGACCTTCCTGGCCTACCTGCTGAAGCAGGAGTACTGGAAGGACGTCCACTAAGGGGCGTCGCGCACGTCTTCCGCCACGGCGCCGGCCTCTGGCCGCGCCGCACGGAGTGCCGGGCCGGGGTTGCTTGGCTTTTTCGGGCGGGGATTGCACACTCAGGGACCGTGGCGACCGCCGGCAAGGGGCTGGCGGCGTCGGTGCGATCGGCGGATTCCGGTCGTCGGAGAGCCTTGATGGCTGCGAGTCCACGTATGCGCAATACATTGACTTTGTTTTCCTCCACCGATGACGTGCTCTGCCACCGCGTGCGCCTGGTGCTGGCGGCCAAGGGTGTCAGCTACGACTTGGTGGCGGTGGATCCGCAGAATCCGCCCGAGGACCTCATCGACCTCAATCCCTACCATTCCGTGCCCACCCTGGTGGAGCGCGACCTGGTGCTGTACGCCGCCTCGGTGGTGAGCGAATACCTGGACGAGCGCTACCCGCATCCGCCGCTGATGCCGGTGGACCCGCTGTCCCGTGCCCGCCTGCGCCTGGCGATGCTGCGCATCGAGCACGACTGGGTGCCGCAGGTGCAGGCCATCCAGTTGGGCAACAAGCAGCAGGCCGAGGCCGGCCGCAAGCGCCTGAAGGAACTGCTGACCGCTTCGGTGCCGCTGTTCAAGGCCAGCAAGTTCTTCCTCAATCCCGAGATGAGCCTGGCCGACTGCGCCATGGCCCCGATCATCTGGCGCCTGCCGTCGCTGGACGTGCCGCTGCCGAAGGACGGCAAGGCCATCGAGGACTACGGCAACCGCATCTTCCGCAACCCCGGCTTCCTGCGCAGCCTGACGGACGCGGAGAAGAAACTGCGCGAGATCCCGGCGTAGCGCCTGCTCCCTTCTCCCGCCGGGAGAAGGGATTTCCAAGGATTTCTTGGCCGAACGCTTCCCGCATCGGTGGAGCGGCCGACTTCCGTGCGCTCATGCTGCGCGGGACCGAAACGGCCGCTACGGTCGGCGCGAAGGCGCGGCGCATCGCCCGCGCACGACGCGGCCGTTGTGCGGCACGTATTCCTGTTACCCCTCTCCACCCGCCGGGAGAGGGGCTAAACTGCGCACATGACCGCTTCCACTCCCCGCATGACCAGCCACCGTCCCTACCTGCTGCGGGCGCTGAACGAGTGGATCGCCGACAACGGCATGACGCCGCACCTGCTGGTGGACGCCACCCTGCCCGGCGTGCAGGTGCCCGCCAGCGCGGTAAAGGAAGGCAAGGTGGTGCTGAACATCGCCGAGCGCGCGGTGGTGCGCCTGATGATCGACAACGAGGCGGTCAGCTTCACCGCGCGGTTCGGCGGCGTCAGCTATCCGGTGTACGTGCCGATCCCGGCGGTGCTGGCCATCTATTCGCGCGAGACCGGCCAGGGCATGGCCTTGCCCGAGGACGCCGACCCGGCGCCGGAGCCGGACGACGACCACGAGCCACCCTCGCCGGACACGCCGCCAAGCGACGAACCGCCGGCGACGGGCAAGCGTCCTTCGTTCCTGCGTGTGGTCAAGTAGCCGCGCGCCACGCGGCGGCGGAAGCACCGGCATACGGGGGCGCTCGCGCGCCGAGAACCGGTGGTCAGTGCCGGTCGATCGACGTCACCGAGGGCATGACCGGCCCTGCGAACGACACCAGTTCGCCCTTCCTCAGCACCAGCCGACCGGTGTGGCGCTCAATGCCGTCGTAGGAATATTCGAAGCGGAAGCTGCGCTCGAAGCAGAGCCAGCCGTCTTCGCTGCGGCACAGTTTGAGGCCGTTGGCCTGCACGCTCTGGTCCAGCCAGATCGCCCCGGCCGCTTGGCAGGCGTTGCGGCCGAGCATACCGGCGCGCTCGGCCGCGGCGCGCGCGGCGTTCCAGTAGGCGAAGGCCGCGCCGGCGGCGATCATCGACAGCAGGGTGGCCAAGGGCGACATGCGTCCGCTCCCGGCCGGCTCAGGGCGCCGGGCCCAGCTTCATCGACAGGTCGACCGCGCGCACGTGCTTGGTCAGTCCGCCGATGGAAACGAAATCCACGCCGTCCTCGGCGATGCCGCGCAGTGTGGACAGATCCACGCCGCCGGACACTTCCAGCGGGATGCGGCCGGCATACGGCGCGGCCCTGGCGCGCCGCACCGCTTCGCGCCGCGTGCCGGCGTCGAAATCGTCGATCAGGATGCGCTCGCAGCCGATGGCCAGGGCCTCGTCCAGTTGCGCCAGCGTTTCCACTTCCACGATCAGCGGCAGCGCGGGCTGGGCGGTGCGCGCGGCGCGGATGGCGGCGGCCAGCGAACCGGCGGCGCGGATGTGGTTCTCCTTCAGCATCACCGCGTCGTACAGGCCCATGCGGTGGTTGCGGCCGCCGCCGCAGCGCACGGCGTACTTCTGCGCCAGCCGCAGGCCGGGCAGGGTCTTGCGCGTGTCCAGGATGGTGCAGTCGGTGCCCGCCACTGCGTCCACATAGGCGGCGGTGGCGGTGGCCGTGCCCGACAGGGTTTGCAGGAAATTGAGCGCGGTGCGTTCCGCCGTCACCAGCGTGCGGCTGCGCCCGGACAGCGTGGCCAGCACGGTGCCGGCGCGCACGCGGTCGCCGTCCTGCGCGCGCCAGTCGATGCGCACTCCGGGATCGAGCGCGCGATGGCAGGCGTCGAACCAGGGCCGGCCGGCGAGCACGGCGTCTTCCTTGCACAGCAGGTAGGCGACGTCGGCGGTGTCGGGCAGCAGGGCGGCGGTGACATCGCCGCCGCCCACGTCCTCGGCGAGCGCGCGCGCCACGTCGTCGGCGATCGCCTCGGCCGGCGGCGGCGCGGGGCGTGCGTTCATCGCGTGGGGAAGTCCGCGACCTGCGCGGTGGCGATGGCTTCTTCCGCAAGCAGCACCGGGATGCCGTCGTCGACGCGGTAGACGTTCTTGCGGTCGTGGGTGACCAGCGCTTCGCGCAGCGGATCGGCCTGCACGGTGTCGTCGGCGCGCTTGACGCCGCCGGCGGCGATGGCGCGGTTGAGCGCATCCAGCGCGCGCGCGTCCAGCAGCGCCAGCGGCTGGCGGGTCGCGGGGCAGCAGAGGATGTCCAGCAGTTTGCGGTCCATGGGGAGGGATCCGTCAGTCGTTCGGCAAGGAGGGTAGAATACGTCTTTGCGACCGAGGACGGCCATGACCGCCACCGTTTCCAGCCCCGTCGTGGGCATCGTGATGGGCTCCCGCTCCGACTGGGAGACCATGCAGCACGCCGCGCAGAAACTCGACGCGCTCGGCGTTCCCTACGAAGTGAAGGTGGTCTCCGCGCACCGCACGCCGGACGTGCTGTTCTCCTATGCCGAGCAAGCGCGCGCGCGCGGCCTGCGCGCCATCATCGCCGGCGCTGGCGGCGCGGCGCACCTGCCGGGCATGCTGGCGGCGAAGACGGCGGTGCCGGTGCTGGGCGTGCCGGTGCAGTCCAAGGCGCTGAACGGCATGGATTCGCTGCTGTCCATCGTGCAGATGCCGGCCGGCATCCCGGTGGCCACGTTCGCCATCGGCAACGCCGGCGCGGCCAATGCGGCGCTGTTCGCGGCGGCGCTGCTGGCGCCGGAGCACGCGGCCGTCGGCGCGGCGCTGGACGCTTTCCGCGAACGCCAGACCGACGACGTGATGGCGCACGACGATCCGCGCCGGCCGCTATGACCACGGTCGGCATCCTGGGGGGCGGGCAACTGGCCCGCATGCTGGCGCTTTCCGGTGCGCCGCTCGGCCTGCGTTTCCTGGTGATGGACACCGCGTCCGACGCGTGCGCCGGCCAGTTCGCGCCGCTGCTGGTGGGCGACTACCGCGACGAGGCTGCTCTGGCCGAGTTCGCCTCGAAGGTGGACGTGGCCACTTTCGATTTCGAGAACGTGCCGGCCGAGAGTGCCGAATGGCTGGCCCGGCGCGTGCCGGTCTTCCCCAGCCCGCGCGCGCTGGCCGTGGCGCAGGACCGGCTGGTCGAGAAGACCCTGTTCCGCGACCTGGGCATCCCGGTGGGCGACTTCGCCGACGTGGCGACGCTGGCGCAGTTGCGCGAGGAAGCGGCGCGGCTGGGCGGCACCTGCATCCTCAAGACGCGGCGGCTGGGCTACGACGGCAAGGGCCAGTTCCGCATCCGCAGCGCCGGCGACGTGGATGCGGCCTGGGAAGCGCTGGGCGCGCAGGCCGCGACCGTGGGCCTGATCGTCGAAGCCTTCATCCCGTTCGAGCGCGAGCTGTCGGTGGTCGCGGTACGCGGGCGCGACGGCGAATTCCGTACCTGGCCGCTGACCGAGAACTGGCACGTGGATGGCGTGTTGTCGGCCAGCCTGGCGCCGGCCGCGGTGGACGATGCGCTGGCGGCCGAGGCGCGCGCGCATGCGCAGCGCCTGGCCGAGGCGCTGGACTATGTGGGCGTGTTCGCGCTGGAGCTGTTCTGCCGCGACGGTCGGCTGCTGGCGAACGAGATGGCCCCGCGCGTGCACAATTCCGGGCACTGGACCCTGGAAGGTTCCGAAACCTCGCAGTTCCAGAACCACCTGCGTGCGGTGCTCGGCCTGCCGCTGGGCGCCACTCGCATGCTCGGCCATGCCTGCATGCTCAACTGGATCGGCGCCATGCCGGCGGCGTCCGCGGTGCTGGGCGAGCCCGGTGGGCACTGGCACGACTACGGCAAGGAGCCGCGCACCGGCAGGAAGGTGGGCCACGCCACGCTGCGCGCGGATTCGCCCGGCGATCTGGCGGGCGCCCTCGCGCAGGTGGGCCTTGCGCTCGACCGGCAGGCGCAGGTGGCGCCGGTGGTGGCGGCGCTGAAGGGCTGACGGCCTCAGTGCGCGGCGCCGGCCTGCAGCCGGCGCATGCGCAGTACCAGGCCGATGCCGTAGGCCAGCGAATACCCGAGCAGCAGCGCCGCCAGGCCCAGCGTCAGCGGACTGGCCTGGGCGGGCTGTGCGAGCACGCCCGAATGCAGGAACCGCCACGCCAGCCGCCCGAGCAGCAGGGCGGTGAGCGCCAGGCCGATCCAGGGATTCGGCGTGTACCAGCCCCGGCCATCGCGCCATTCCGCGTGCGTGTGCCGCAGCCCGAACCCGCCCAGCACGAGGCCCGCCGCCAGGCCGCCGGCGACGGCCGGCGCGGTGTTCGGCAGCATCACTGCCGCCACGGCCAGCAGCAACGTCACCAGGCCGAGCAGGGCTAGGCGGATGCCCATGCGCACCGGGCGCCAGGGTTGCAAGCCGAAGTTGCGGCGGATCCTGCGATAGGCCACCAGCGCCACGAGGGCGGGCACGGCGTAAGGGATGAGCTGGCTGGAGGACAGGGCGGCCATGGCGTGGCTAGGTGGAAGGACGCCGCAGTGTCCGCCGATGCGGCGGCGTTGAACAGTCCCGCGTCGAGGATTCGATGGTGCGGTTCTTCATGTTCCTCGCCGCGGCGCCTCTGGCCGCGGCCCGCCCGCGGCAGGGCGGAACACGAAAACAGGAACGGCCGGGTCGCCCCGGCCGTTCGCGTTGCAGGCAGCGCCGGGGCTCAGCGCAGGTTGCCGGCCACGAAGTCCCAGTTGACCAGTGCCCAGAACGATTCCACGTACTTCGGGCGGGCGTTGCGGTAGTCGATGTAGTAGGCGTGTTCCCACACGTCGATGGTCAGCAGCGGCTTGTCCTCACCGGTGAGCGGGGTGGCGGCGTTGGAGGTGCTGGCCAGCGCCAGCGAACCGTCCGGGCGCTGCACCAGCCAGCCCCAGCCGGAACCGAAGGTGCCGATGGCGGTCTTGGTGAACTCTTCCTTGAACTTGGCGAAGTCGCCGAAGGCCTTGTTGATCAGCTCGGCCAGCTTGCCGGTGGGCTCGCCGCCGCCGTTGGGCTTCAGGCAGTTCCAGTAGAAGGTGTGGTTCCACACTTGGGCCGCGTTGTTGAACATGCCGCCCTGCGACTTGCGCACGATCTCCTCCAGCGACGCGTCGGCGAACTCGGTGCCCTCGATCAGCTTGTTGAGGTTGTCCACGTAGGTCTTGTGGTGCTTGCCGTAGTGGTAGTCGATGGTCTCGCCGGAGATGTGCGGTTCCAGGGCGGTGCGGTCGTAGGGCAGGGGGGGCAGTTCGATGGCCATGGCTCGGGTTCCTTGTGCTAGGCGGGTGGAAGGACGGGCCCGGCACCGTCGGGGCGGCGCGAAGGCTTACAATGGGCATCCGCGGGCGTGGCCGGCGGAACGGATCGAAAGTGTACCCGACGGTGGTTGCCAAACCGTCAAGGAAGGAGAAATCAGCATGCCGGTGATGGAACGCATCCAGGCCGAAGTGGAAGGCCACCCGATCGTCCTCTTCATGAAGGGCACGCCGCAGTTCCCCATGTGCGGTTTCTCCAGCCGTGCGATGCAGGCGCTGCGCGAGGCCGGTGCCGAGCACCTGCACACGGTCAACGTGCTGGAGGAGCCGGAGATCCGCGCCAACTTGCCGCGCTTCTCCAACTGGCCCACGTTCCCGCAGCTCTTCATCAACGGCGAACTGATCGGCGGCTGCGACATCACCCTGGAGCTGCACGAATCCGGCGAGTTGCAGCGCATCGTCGCCGAGGCTTTCTCGCAGTGAGCCTGCTCGGACTGCCCGTGCGTGCGCCGCGCGCGCTCGACGGCCGCGTGGTGCTGGTCACCGGTGCGCACGGCGGGCTGGGCAGCGCTGCCGCGGTCGCCTGCGCCGGCGCGGGCGCCACCGTGGTGCTGCTCGGCCGCAAGCTGCCCAAGTTGAACCGCGTCTACGATGCAGTCGCGCAGGCTGGCGCCGAGCCCTTGCTGTATCCGCTGGACCTGGAAGGCGCCTCGCCGGACGACTACGCCGAACTCGCCGACCGCCTGCAGGTCGAACTCGGACGGCTCGACGGCGTGCTGCACTGCGCGGCCGAATTCAAGGGGCTGACGCCGCTGGAGCACACCGACCCGGCCGCGTTCGCCCGCATCGTGCACGTGAACCTCACCGCGCCCTGGTGGCTGTCGCAGGCCTGCCTGCCACTGCTGAAGCAGTCCGACGACGCGGCGCTGGTCTTTGCGCTGGACGACCTGGAACGGGTGGGGCAGGCGTACTGGGGCGCCTACGGCGTGGCCGAGCACGGCGTGGCGGCGCTGGTCGGCATGCTGCATGCCGAACTGACCGGGTCCAGCGTGCGCGTTTCGGCGTTGCAGCCGGGGCCCATGCGCACCGGGTTGCGTTCCCGCGCCTATGCCGACGACACCGACGCGCAGGCCCGCGAGGCCGCCGACTACGCCGACGCCTGTGTCACCCTCCTGTCCTCCGCGGGCGCCGCCCACCGCGGCCAAGTCTGGAAAGTGCGCGCATGACCATCCTGTCGGCGGCCTTGCTGCTGTTCCTGATCCTGGACCCGCTGGGCAACATCCCGGTGTTCCTGAGCGTGCTCAAGCCCTTGCCGCCGCGCCGGCAGCGGATCGTGGTGGTGCGCGAGCTGCTGATCGCCCTGGCGGTGCTGATGGCGTTCCTCTGGTGCGGCAAGTACGCCCTGGAGCTGATGCATCTGCGCCAGGAGTCGGTTGCCATCGCCGGCGGCATCGTGCTGTTCCTGATCGGCGTGCGGATGATCTTCCCGCGCCCGGAAGGACTGATGGGCGACGTGCCGGGCGGCGAGCCCTTCATCGTGCCGCTGGCGATCCCGCTGGTGGCCGGCCCCTCGGGCATGGCCGCGGTCATGTTGATGGGCAGCAACGACCCCTCGCGGCTGGGCGACTGGAGCCTGGCGCTGCTGCTGGCCTGGGGCGTCACCGCCGCCATCCTGTTCTCCGCCACGGTCCTGTACAAGTGGCTGGGCCGCCGCGTATTGACGGCGATCGAACGGCTAATGGGCATGCTTCTTGTCGCCATCTCCGTCCAGATGGTGCTGGACGGCATTGGCACCTACCTCAAGCTGGCCCCGCCCAACATCTGAGAGCCGCGGCTTCCTTCCCGGCCGGGTGGGGTGACCGGAGGCGTGCGCCATCCGTCATGTTGCGGCGCAAAAGACCGTCATGCTTCGGTCACAAAATGGTCCTATCGTGTTAACCTGTTATTAACCTCCGCGGACGCCGCGTGGGCCTTGGGAATCCCTTGCCAGCCCTCTCCGAGCCTGCCCTGACCGGCCGGCTCCGCGCACGTCACATCCAGCCAGCTTCGCCATACAACTTCCCGTACCTGAGGTTTATCCGATGAACCAATCCCGTCGTCTTCGCTTGTCCAAGCTGAGCCTCGGCCTCGTCGCCGCGCTCGCCGCCGCTCCCGTGTTCGCGCAGAGCACCTCCGCCGGCGTGGGCGGCCTGGTCACCGATGCCAGTGGCGCGCCCGTCCAAGGCGCCGAAGTCGTGATCACGCACGTCGAGTCCGGTACGGTCAGTCGTGCTACGTCCGATGCGAGCGGCCGCTACATCGCCCGGGGCTTGCGTGTCGGCGGTCCCTACACCATCACCGTCACCAAGGCGGGAGCGGGCACCGATACCGAAGAGGGCATCTATCTCGATCTGAACAAGGTCGGTAGCGTCGATGCCCAGCTGTTCTCCGGCGACGCCACCACGCTCGACGCGGTTGCCGTGATCGGCTCTCGCGAGGCGTTGGCCATTTTCAATCCCGAGAACAAGGGTGTCGGTACCTCGATCAGCGGACGCCAACTGGATCTGACACCGGCGACCAACCGTTCGCTGGATGACGTTGCTCGCCTCGACCCCCGCATTGCGATCACTGATCCGGGCACGGGCCGCATTTCGGTGGCGGGCCTGAACAACCGCTACAACAACATCACGGTGGATGGCCTGGGTCAGAACGATCCCTTCGGTCTGAACAGCAACGGCATGCCGTACACGGGGTCGCCGATCTCGACCGATACCATTGCGGCTTACGACATCAAGGTCAGCGACTATGATGTGGCTCAGGACAGCATCGGTGCCAATATCAATGCGGTCACCAAGTCGGGCACCAACGAGTTCCACGGTTCGGCCTATTATGTATTCAAGAACGCCGACGACATGGTCGGCAAGCATCCGGTCACGGACAAGGATTACACCAAGTTCGACAGGGATGTGACGAAGGGCTTCACCCTGGGTGGCCCCATCCTCAAGGACAAGCTGTTCTTCTTCGCTTCGTACGAGGAACAGGACGTCACCGGCCTGGCCGGCGATGCGACCAGCTCGGCGAACATCGCAAGCGGCAAGATTTCCCAGGCCGATCTGGATGCCGTGATCGCGGCCGCCAGGGCGCAGGGCCTGGAGCCCGGCACCTATGAGGGCGGCCTGGGCGTCGAGCTCAGCCTGAAGCGCTATCTGGGCAAGATCGACTGGAACATCAGCGACTACCACCGCGCCAGCCTGACCTACCAGCAGACCGAAGAAACGCTGCCGTCGCCCTACGACCAGGGCGGCAACTACGTTGTCTTCAGCACCCGTTGGTATACCAAGACCAGCACCACCAAGAACACCAGCCTGCAGTTGTTCAGCGACTGGAGCGATAGCTTCAGCACCGAATTCAAGGTCAGTCAGCAGAAGTTTGAACAGTTGGCCGGCAATGCGTCCAACAACGGCCCGACGATCAACATCGGTACCATCGGTTCCACCACTAGCCAGAACTACAACAGCAGCCAGGGCGGCATCCGTTTCGGCGAAGACCGCAATCGCCACGAAAACGCCATCGACAGCAAGAAGACCACGGCCTCGCTGTTCGGCACCTTGTATGCCGGCGACCATGCGCTCAAGTTCGGCTTCGACTGGCTGAAGAACGAGGCGCTGAACCTGTATGGCCGCGACCTGCATGGCGTGTACAGCTACGACAGCGTTGCCGACTTCATCGCGGGCAATTACTACCGCTATGACGTTCGCCGCCCGGCCACCTACAATGCCGCCACCAACACCTTCACGGTGACGGACGACGAACTCAGCACCGCCGCCACGGTGGGCATGAGCCAGCTCAGCCCGTTCATCCAGGACACCTGGCAGGTCAACGACAACCTCTCGCTGACCTACGGCGTCCGCGTCAATATCCCTAAGAGCGACGGCCGGCCTCCGGTGAAGCCCGGCTTCGAGGAAACCTTCGGTTTCCGCAACGACTACAAACTAGGTACCGACAACAAGGTCGTGATGCCGCGCGTCGCGTTCAACTACACCTTCGATACCCCGCGCTATTCGCAACTGCGCGGCGGCATCGGCCTGTTCCAGAGCGTTCCGCCGTACGTGTGGCTCGCCAATCCGTTCCAGAACAATGGCGTCAATGCGGTGGCCTTCTGTGCCTACAGGACGACGGCGACGGTGAGCGGCTGCGTCAATGACCGCATCACTCAGATCTACGACCCCAGCGCCGATCCCCACAACCAGCCGATTCCGGCCACGAGCGTGGCGGGTTCCGCTTATCGCGCGCAGGTGGACGCGATCGACCCGAACTTCAAGATGCCGACCATGTGGAAGGCCAGCTTGGGCTATGACGCCGAACTGCCGTGGTGGGGCCTGATCGGTACGGCCGAAATCCAGCACTTCCGCGCCAAGGATGCGGCCTTCTACCAGGCGCTGAACATCGGCACCCCGAACGGCAAGCTGCTGGACGGACGCGACAGCTACTGGGTCACCCTGGGCGGTACGGCCAAGAACAACGGCCTGATCGCCGGCTATTCCAACCAGTCCACGTTGTTGACCAACACCGATCAGGGCAAGTCCACGGCCATTACCTTCAGCCTGAACAAGCCGATGAGCAACGGCTGGTACGGCAACGTCAGCGTGACCTGGACGGATGCCACCGAAGTGGGATCGGACACGTCTTCGCAGGCGTGGTCCAGCTACCAGTTCGTGTCGCGCCTGAATCCCAACGAAGAGATCGCAAGGACCGCCACCCAGCAAATCCGTACCCAGCTCAAGGCATCGCTCGGTTGGGAACACGCGTTCTTCGGTGACTACAAGACCAGTATTTCCGCGTACTACAACGGACATACCGGCCTGCCGTACACGTGGCTGATCAATGGCGACCTGAATGGCGACGGCATCTTCCAGGATCCGGCCTACATTCCGCTGGTCAACGATCCGCGGGTGAGCTACGGCTCGGCCACCGCCGCGCAGATCGCCGCGTTCAACGCGTTCATCGACAGCGATCCTTACCTGTCTGCACGACGCGGCCAGATCGCCGAACGCAATTCCGCCCGTACGCCCTGGGTGAACCAGTTGGATCTGGGCATTCAGCAGGAGCTGCCCGGCTTCTTCAAGAAGCACCGCACGGTGCTGCGCCTGGATGTCTACAACTTCCTCAACATGCTGAACAAGGATTGGGGCATTACCGAGCAGGTTCCGGGCGGTTTCGATTCGCGTTACCTTGCCTCCATGGGCAATGCGGTTCGTGCCGACGGCGGTTATGTCTACAACCTGGGTACGCCCACGGCGACGGAACTTCTGCCGAACACGCAGCGTCTTGCCGTCTACGAGTCCAACTCGGTCTTCCAGAACCGCGTCGTTTCGATGTGGTCCGTGCTGATGACCCTGCGTTACGAGTTCTGATAGCGCATCACGTAACCAGTGGAAAGCAACACCAACGGCCGGGGCGACCCGGCCGTTTCTTTTTGGGCAGGCTCCTCTTGCCTGCGTGACTGCGCTACAGTCCCGCTCCTCACGAACGAGTTACAGGAATTCCCATGAACCAAACGGCATCGAGGGCGTTGCCGGTGCAGGACGCACGGATCTATCCGCGCGGTGGCCTGGACGTACTTTCCCGCGCCGAAGTGGCGCGCCTGCGCGACGCCTCCGCGGGCGGCATGCACGAACTTCTGCGCCGCTGTGCGCTGGCGGTGCTGACCAGCGGCAGCGCGTCGGACGATCCGCGGGCGGCGCGCGACCTCTACCCGGATTTCGACATCCAGGTGCTGCAGCAGGATCGCGGCGTGCGCATCGACCTGATCAAGGCGCCGGCGATGGCCTTCGTCGACGGCGAGATCATCCGCGGCGTGGCCGAACTGCTGTTCGCGGTAGTCCGCGACCTGGCCTACACCGCCATCGAGCTGGGGCCGGAATACGCGGCCGACCTGGAATCCTCGGCGGGCATCACCAACGCCGTGTTCGGCCTGCTGCGCAATGCGCGCATCCTGCGGCCGGCCGATCCCAACCTGGTGGTGTGCTGGGGCGGCCACTCCATCTCGCGCGACGAATACCTCTACACCAAGCAGGTGGGCTACGAGCTGGGCCTGCGCGGGCTGGACATCTGCACGGGCTGCGGCCCCGGCGCGATGAAGGGGCCGATGAAGGGCGCCACCATCGCCCACGCCAAGCAGCGCCGGAACAAGACGCGCTACATCGGCATCACCGAGCCGGGCATCATCGCGGCCGAATCGCCCAACCCGATCGTCAACCATCTGGTCATCATGCCGGACATCGAGAAGCGCCTGGAGGCGTTCGTCCGCATCGGCCACGGCATCATCGTGTTCCCCGGCGGCGTGGGCACGGCGGAGGAGATCCTCTACCTGCTGGGCATCCTGCTGCATCCGGAGAACGCGCACCTGCCGTTCCCGCTGATCCTGACCGGGCCGACCATCGCCGCGCCGTATTTCGAGCAGATCGACCGCTTCATCCGCCTGACCCTGGGCGATGCGGCGGCGGAGCGCTACGAGATCATCATCGGCGACCCGGCGCGGGTGGCGAAGCAGATGATCGCCGGCATCCGCCGCGTGCGCGAATACCGCATCGAGCACAAGGATTCGTTCTTCTTCAACTGGGCGGTGCAGATCCCGCAGGATTACCAGCAGCCGTTCATCCCCAGCCACGAGGCGATGGCCGCGCTGCAACTGCGTCCTGGCCGTGCCGTGCACGACCTGGCGGCGGACCTGCGGCGCGCGTTCTCCGGGATCGTGGCGGGCAACGTGAAGGAAGACGGCATGCGCCGCATCGAGCAGTTCGGGCCGTTCGAGATCCACGGCGATGCGGAGATGATGCAGGCGCTGGATGCGTTGCTGCGCGCGTTCGTGGGCCAGCGCCGGATGAAGATCGCCGGCGAATACCAGCCCTGCTACCGCGTGGCGACCTGAGCCGCGCAGCCGGGCTGGGTTGCCTCAGTCGTCCAGCGGAAGACGGAGGGTCGCCACATGGTGGCCTTCCACCGTGCGTGTTTCGACGCCGCCGCGCCCGTGCGTCATCGCATGGATGCGGGCGCGCACCGAGCTGAGGCCCACCTGATGCCCGGTAGTGGGCCGGACCGGAGCGATGGGCACGCTGTTGGTCACCGACACGATTAGCTGGCCCGCTTCGGTTTCCAGGTCCACACGCAGGTCGCCGCCGTCGGTGGAAGGCTCCACGCCGTGGCGGATGGCGTTTTCCACCAGCGGCTGGATCGAGAGGATGGGCACCCTCGCTTCGGGAATGGCATCGGGCAAGTGCCAGGCCAGGCGCAGGCGTTCGCCCAGGCGGAGTTGCTCGATCTCCAGGTAGCGGCGCGCCAGGGACAGTTCTTCGGACAGGGAGACCGCGTCCTGTCGCGACAGCGCGGCGCGGAACAGGTCCGACAGGTCCAGCAGCAGCCGTTCGGCGGTATCGGGCCGGGCATGCAGCAGCGAAATACCGGTGTTGAGCGTGTTGAAAAGGAAGTGCGGGCGGATCCTCGCCTGCAGTGCCTCCAGCTTGGCCTGCTGCGCATTGACGGCCAGTTGCCGCGCCCGCCACTGCGCCTGGAACGCGGCCAACCCGAGCAGCCCGACGATCAGGGCGATGGCCGAGACCTGCAGGGCGAACGCCGGCCATGCCTCCTGCGGGATCAGCCCCAGATCGCGCAGCGCCAGCCAGGCCAGTCCCAGCACGATCCACGTACTCAGCAGCAGGGCGCCCAGGCCGATCCGGGCCATGGAGGGGGGGCTGACCACGGCGAGTCGGTGGCGCAGCGGGTACAGCAGCCCCAGCGACATCAGCGAGATCCACTGGATCGTGAGCGAGGCGATGCCGAAGTAGGCCAGCCGGTCGCTCCCGGCGCCCGGGGCGATGGCGAGCACCGCCGCCACCGCTTCGCCCGCCAGCAGCATCCAGACCAGCGTCCGCGCCTGCCAGAGCGTATCCAGCGGGCTGAGCCGTGCGGCGGGAGAGGGTGGGGCCATGGCCTGTCGGGTGGTCGGTCGAGGGGGCATCATGCCTGCCCCGGACGGGCACGGACAGGCGGTATCCTGCCATTCGGACCCCCGATCCCGCCGTTCGTTCGGGAAAGACTGGTGCCTGCCCGGGGGCTGGCCTAACGTTTCCGCCATCCACAAGGGGAGTGGTATGCCTGTTTCCCATCAACGCCGCCGCCGTGGCCCTTCCTGCCGTCCGCACGGCGCGGCCCCGGGGTTCACGCTGGTCGAACTGATGGTCACCATCGCGGTGATCGCCATCATCGCCGCTGTCGCGGTGCCGGCCATGCAGTCCCTGATCAACTCCAACCGGTTGAGCGGGATGGCGGAAGAGGTGACGACTTCGCTTCAGTTGGCGCGCTCCGAAGCCGTGCGCCGCAATGCCCGCGTCACGGTCTGCGCCAGCGCCGACGGCACCACCTGCACCAACACGACATCTTGGAGCCGCTGGATCGTCACCGGGCGGGACAACACGACCGGTGAAACCGACGTGATCCGCGACCAGGCCGTTGCCGGGACGTTGCAATTGAGCGGTCCTGCCGACGGCATCCGTTTCAACCCCTCTGGACTCATCAGGGCCCAGCAGAGCCTGACGGTATGCATGCCCACGGATAATCCTGCCGACAACCAGCGCATCGTCAGCGTGCTGGTCAGCGGCAGCGTCAATGCAAGCAAGAACAACGGCGGAGGTAACTGTCCATGAGCCGGAAGACGATGCCCCACGCATCCTGCGCGCCCAGCCGCGGCCAGGCGCACACGCGCCGGCACATGCAGGGCATGAGCCTGATTGAAGTGCTGGTCTCGGTGGTCGTGCTCAGCATCGGCCTGCTCGGCGTCGCGGCCATGCAATCGGTCGCGCTGCGCGGCGGGCAGAGCTCGCTGGAAAGCAGCCAGGCGGTGATCCAGACCAGCGCCATCATCGAGGCCATGCGTGCCAACCGCACTGAGGCAAACGCCTACAACGGCGCCATGATCTGCGCGATTCCCGCGGGCGGCACCCTGGCGCAGAACGACATCAGGGCATGGATCACTTCGCTGAAGGCGACCATCGGCAACGGCAATGCGGACACCACCACGTGCGGCCAGATCACCGGCTGTCCGGCCAATTGCCAGATCACCGTGCGCTGGGACGACACCCGTGCGGGCGGAGGCAACGCCCGCACCATGGTCACGGGGACGCGCATATGAGCGCCGCCGGATTCGCGCGGATTTCCACCCGCAAGGGCGCTGCCGGCTTCAGCCTGGTGGAGTTGATGGTCGCCCTGATACTCGGGCTGCTGGTGGTCGGCGCCGCTTTTGCCATCTTCCACTCCAACCAGACGACCTACCGGTCGAACGTCGGGCTGAACCGCATCCAGGAAAACGCGCGCATCGTGTTCGAGTTGATGTCGCGCGACATCCGTGCGGCCGGCGGTTCCGCCTGCTCGAACATGGCCAGGCCGGATACAGAGCACACCAATACCGCCCAGGAAAACGCCTTCCTCAACACCCCCGTCAGCAGCCCGGCCTCCGCGACGGAGTTCACGGTGGTGTCCGGCGACGACACCGCTTATCGCATCACCAACTCCACCACCACCTCGATCACCCTGGATGCCGCCCAGATCGCCGATGCGCGCGACGCCTTCTCGGTGAACGACCAACTGGTGCTCTGCAATGCGAACAAGCTGTACGTGGTGCGGGCGACCAGCGTCAACGCCACCACGGTCGGCTTCACCCCGGCGACTCCGATCGCGATGACGGCCGATCCCTTGGCGCCGCCCTCGACAGTGATGCTGGCGCGGTACCGCAACACGCGCTGGTTCGTGGCGGACAATTCCCTGTTCGTCTCCCGCTCGGGCGGGCCCCGCGAGGAAGTCGCGCAGGGCGTGCAGAACCTCGGCGTGACCTATCTGGAGGACGGCGCCTACACGCCGACGCCGACGAACTGGACCAACGTGCTCGCGGTGCGCATCGACATGACCCTGACGGGCGAAGACATCGAAGGCCGGGCGTTCGCCCGCAACGCCTCCAATGTGGTCAGCCTGAGGAGCCGCCCCCAATGAACCGGAGACGTCAGTCGGGAGCTCCGCACCTGCCGCAAGGGCAGGCCGGTATCTCCCTGGTGGTGGTGCTGATCCTGTTGATCGCGATGTCGATCCTGGGCGTGGCGGTACTGCGCAGCTCGGGCATGCAGGAGCGCATGGGCGCCAACCTGCGTGACCGCAGCCTGGCCTTCCAGGCGGCGGAAACGGCGCTGCGCGTGGCGCAGGAGGACGTACTGGGTAATCCCGCCATCGAGGATTTGCAGTACGGCAAGACGCTGGCCGAGTTGGGCGTCACTTGCGCCGGTACTGGCATCTGCGACGTCACTGCGGTGCCGGCGCCCGCGCCGGTCTGGCTGACGGCGCCCGACGGGCGCTCGACGTACCGCATCGAGTACGTGGGCGAGGCCTACGCACCCAAGGTCGGCAAGTCCTGCAGCGTGGATTCGATGGACTACGAATGCTTCCGTCCCATGTTCCGCGTCACCGCCCGCGGCCGCAGCCCGGGCCTATCCGAAGTATTCCTGCAAGCCAACGTCGTCAGCCGGTAAGCCGGGGGCCTGAACCATGAACCGCCAACACATCCAGAATCGATCGAAGCGCTTGCGCGCCGCACGCCAGTGGTGGGCCACGCCGATCGCCTTCCTGTGCACCTTGCTGGCGCTGCCGGTGAGCGCGGGCATCACCATCCCCGACGATCCGTTGACCACGGGCAACCGCGTGGCGCCGAACATCCTGTTCATCCTCGACGACTCGGGATCGATGGCCTGGCGCAACATGAACAGCCAGGACATCACGGCGGTCACCGGTTCCGGCAATTTCAGCAGCACACCGGACGCCAATGGCGTATCCACAGGCACCGGCTACACCAGCGAAAGCAGCGGCAACGCGGCGATGTACATGCAGAACTACATCACCAATACGCTGTACTACAACCCGGCGGTGTCCTATCAGCCGTGGGTGGATGCAAGCGGCAATCGACTGACGGGCGGAACGAGTTACACGGCAGCCTACAGCAGCGACAACTACGTCACCCATACGGGAGCCGGAACAGCCGGTGGCACGAGGAATCTGTCGTCCAACACGCAGACATTCTATGTGCCCAAGAATCCGGCCAGCACCAACACCACCTATCTGTCGAGCATAGACAACTACTATCGTTACCAGATCCTGACCGATGGCAGGATCATCCAGAGTGAATATCTGAGCTACAGCAGCGGCAATACCCAGCCGACGACCCAGAGCGGGACGCTGGGGAGTTCCGCGAACAGTGTTTCTTCAGGGTCGTACAGCCCGGGCAGTGGTACCTGGTCCTTCACGGTGCCTGCCAATTCGCGCAACCTGGTCATCAGGAGTTCCGGAGGCTCGGTCAGCGGAAGCAACCGGGGCGCTGACCTGTATTACCGGATCAACAACAGCACGGTGAGCACAAGCAATTACACCGACCGCAGCATAGCGAATGGCAATACCGAGACCATATCGGTCACGTCGCCGACCGCTGGTACGTGGTACGTGCGTCTCTATGCGCAGACGGCCTACACCGGTCCGGTGACGGTGACGTATTCCTACGACGATTATTCGGGCATTTCCGAAATGGGATGCGCGATAAGCCTTTCCGGCTACGGCTGGCGGAACTGCACCCGCACCACGCCCACGACGGATCGTGACGAGAGCGAGGAGAAGACCAATTTCGCCACCTGGTATTCGTACTACCGGACCCGTACCAAGGCGGCGAAGGGCGGTGCCAGCGAAGCCTTCAGGCCGCTGGGCAACAAGGTGCGTGTGGGTTTCCGCACCATATGGGGGCGCAGCACCTTCGATATCCCGGTCAACGACGGCAATGACGGGCGGTTCGTCAACAACGTCGCCAGCCCCGGGATCCCCGGCAGCGTGAATACCACGACGCGCTCCACCTGGTACAGCCGCCTGTTCGCGGCACAGGCGAGCGGCGGCACTCCCTTGCAGACCGCGCTGGACGATGCGGGCAAATATTTCAGCGGCAATGCCAGTACGGGCGCCTACGGACCCCAGTCCGGCGTCAACCAGTACAGTTGCCGGCAGAACTTCGCCATCCTGACGACCGACGGTTACTGGAACAACAACACGGTGACCAGTGGCAATGCCGATGGCAGCAATGGCAGCACGATCGAGGGCGCCAAGGGGCAGAGCTATACCTACACGGCCGGCGCTCCCTTCCAGGACGGTTATGAGAACACTCTGGCCGACGTGGCCATGAAGTACTGGAAGACCGACCTGCGCACCGACTTGACCAACAACGTGCCGACCACCGACGCCGACCCCGGTTTCTGGCAGCACATGGTCACGTTCGGCATCTCGATCGGCTTGAAGACCACGATGGGCTGGTCCAGCGTGGACGACGTGCCCGCCAACCCCGCTTGGCCGGACCCGGATACGGCCAGGCCGGGCACGGACAATCCGCGTCGCATCGACGACCTGCTGCATGCGGCAGTGAACGGGCATGGCGCCTTCGTCTCGGCATCCAGTCCCGCGGAATTCACGGCGGGCCTGTCGCAGGCCCTGGCCGCCATTTCCCAGCGCACCAGTTCCTATTCGAACGTGGCGACCAACTCCACGTCGTTGAATACCGGTGCCAAGGTGTTCAGCGCCAGCTACACCTCCGGCATCTGGACCGGTGCGGTCATCGCGCAGCCGGTGGATCGCAATGGCGTGTCCGGCGCGACGTCCTGGACGGCCTCCATTCCCGCCCTGGCCGACCGCAAGGTGTATACCTCCACCGGAACGTCGGGTGCGCTCTTCCCCACGACCACGCAGCAGAATGCGCTGGATCGCGGCAACGTGGGACCGGTGGACTATCCGGCAACCGGTGCCCAGAACGCCGACTACATCAAGGGCGACAGGAGCAAGGAAGGCACCAACCCCGGCCAGCTCCGCGTTCGCAGCAGCTTGCTGGGCGATATCGTCGGCTCCTCGCCTGCCTACGTGAAGGATACCGATACCCTGTACGTGGGCGCCAACGACGGCATGCTGCATGCCTTCAATGCGGCGAACGGGCAGGAGTTGTTCGCCTACATTCCCAACATCATCAACTTCAACCATCTCGCCACGTTGAGCCGCGGCGACTACACGCACAAATTCTTCGTGGACGGCCCCATCGCAGTCACCAGCCGGGCCATGACGCCGGGCAAGAACGTGCTGGTCGGTGCGCTGGGGCGCGGCGGCAAGGGCTTGTATGCACTGGATGTCAGTTCGCCCGCGGCGTTCGGCACCGGCAGCTTCAAGTGGGAGCGCTCGGAAACGAACGATCTCAACATGGGCATGGTGACGGGAGCCCCGATCCTGGCCAAGGTCAGGAACGGCACGCCCACCAACGCCGTCGTGCTGGGCAATGGCGTGAACAGTTCCCGCGACAGGGCGGTGCTGGTCGTGCTGGATCTCGAGACCGGGACGGTCATCCGCGAGATCGATACCGGCGTCGGCAGTTCCTCGCTGCCGAACGGGTTGTCGACGCCCACGGGCATCTACGCGGCCGACGGCAAGACGCTGGTCTATGCGTACGCGGGCGACATGCAGGGCAATGTCTGGAAGTTCGACCTGCGCAGCAGCTCGCCGGCTGCCTGGACCGCGACACGGTTGTTCACGGCGGCCAAGGGCGCCACCGCGCAGCCGATCACCGGCGGTCTGGCCGTCGTCACCGACCTGTCCACCAACAAGCGCTGGGTGTTCTTCGGCACGGGCCGTTTCATGACCACCGGCGATGTCGACGACCGGTCTACCAGTGCGCAGAGCCTGTATGGTTTCATGGACGAAGACACGGCCTATGCCCGCGCCAACCTGACGCAGCGCACGATCGCGGTCACCGGCGCCACGGCGAACGGCTATCCGGTGCGGGCGTTCGAACAGAAGTCGGCCCTGCCGACCGGTTCCAAGGGCTGGTACGTGGATTTGCCGGGTGCGGGCGAGCGCATCGTCCAGGACGTGCAGATCGCCTCCAACTTCGTCGTCTCCGCCAGCATGATCCCGGAGGGCGATGCCTGCGAAGGCTCCGGCACGGGCTACATCAACGCGCTGGATGCGTTCACCGGAACCAGCGGCGGCACGTCGTTCTTCGATTTGAACAGGGACGGCAAAACCGACGACAAGGCCGTGACTGGAGACTTGCCGATCGGCTCGGCAAACATGGGGGTCGGCATGCCGACGCGTCCGGTGCTGCTGCCCGGGCAGTTCGTGCTGGGCGGCTCGGGCGACGGTACCGCGGCCGGACTGGGCGGAGGTCCCTCGTTCGGCATGCAATGGCAGCGTGTTTCTTGGCGCGAAATCAGGCAGGATTGAGGCCCATGTCCAACAGCAACCCGTACAACACGCGCGCATCGTCGGCTTCGGGCTTCTCGCTCATCGAGGTGATGGTGGTGGTGGTGATCATCGGGATCATCGCTTCCATCGCTCTGCCCAGTTACCGCGAGCATGTCATCAAGACCCGGCGCGAGGCGGGCAAGGCCTGCCTCATGCGCGCGGTGCAGACCATGGAGCGTTTCTACACGACGAGCCTGGCCTACAATGCGGCGGGTTCGCCCACGGTGTTTCCCTGCGAGGCCGACACCGCGCCGCATTACACCGTCGGCATCTCGAATGTCACGGCGAAGGGTTACACGCTGAGTGCGGCGCCCCAGGGAACCCAGGGGGCGCAGGACACCCAGTGCGGCACTTTGTCGATCAACGCCACGGGCACCAAGTCGCCCACTACCACCGGTTGCTGGTAACTCAGGCATTACCGACAGGGGCCGTGGCATGTCGTCACGGCCCTTTGTCGTTTTCTGGAGTACGCGCCTCAGCTCCAATAGCTCAGTGGGTCAGAGCACTTGACTGTCAATCAGGGGGGCGTTGGTTCGAGTCCAACTTCGGGCGCCAGATTCGTGAACAAAGGCCGCGAGCGATCGCGGCCTTTGCCGTTTCCAGCCTGGCCCCGGATCGTACTGCCGGTTGCCGGTCACCATGCGAACCCAGTTCCCCGCCTATGGTTGGCATCGAGTCGCGGCTGAACGCGCCGCGGCCGCCGGAGGCTTGTCCAGCCGCCGCAGGGGTGGCTACAATACGCGCCCCGCCCGAATAGCTCAGCCGGTTAGAGCACTTGACTGTTAATCAGGGGGTCGTTGGTTCGAGTCCAACTTCGGGCGCCAGATTCATGAACAAAGGCCGCGAGCGATCGCGGCCTTTGTCGTTTCTTCCCGGGCTCCGGGCCGGCAGCCTGTCGTATCGGCATCCTGCCCCTCGCCAAGATGAGCCACCGGCCCGTCGGAAGCCGGCCCGGCTCTCAATCCGGGCAGGGGCCGGCGCTGGAGCTGCGCGAACTGCGGATGCGGCCGCTGTTGTTGACGATGACGCTGCCGGCTACTTCGCCGTCGTAGCAGATCCGGAGGGTCAGGTTGCTGCCGTAGTTCATGCCGCTGGGCTGGTAGCGGACGTAGGGGCGGCCGGTGGTGGACAGGATCCGCATACGCGGGTCCTGCGGCGCGGTGTCGTTGCGGTAGATGTCGCTTTCCTCGTCGGGCTGGCGGTTGCCGTCCGGGTCGCGAAAGCTGAGCCACACCCGGCTCCAGTCGGTGCCGTTCAGGCAGCGGCCGTCGCCGGCGCTGGGGCAGACGATGACCGGGACGTTGTAGCTGATGGCCGAGGCGCGGGCGGAGGCCAGGTGCGATGCCAGCAGGTGCATGGTGGCCTCGGCCTGCTGGCGCTTCTTCAAACCGAGGAAGGAGGGCAGGCCGACGGCGGCCAGGATGACCAGCACCGCCATCACGACGGTCGTTTCCACCAGCGTGGTGCCCTGCCGGGCCCCGGCGGAACGCGGCAGCGCCCGGGGGCCCGACGGTATCGACATCCCTGCCATCGCACACTCTCCTGTTCCATGGAGACGGCCGCAGCTTCCCTCCGCCGTGGCGGAGAAGCGATCAGGCCAGCACCTGACCTGATGTAGGAAATCGCCGCGATGGCGCTCACATTGGCGGCGCTATACTCGCCAGTCCCCCGTGCCGCCGCTTTCCATGACAGACCGTTTCCAGCTTGTTTCTCCCTATTCGCCGGCCGGCGACCAGCCCCAGGCCATCGAGAAGCTGGTGGAGAATTTCGAAGCCGGCCTGGCCAAGCAGACGCTGCTGGGCGTGACGGGATCGGGCAAGACCTACACCGTCGCCAACGTCGTCCAGCGCATCCAGAAGCCCACGCTGGTGATGGCGCCGAACAAGACGTTGGCGGCGCAGCTCTACGGCGAGTTCAAGGCCTTCTTCCCGCACAACGCGGTGGAGTATTTCGTCAGCTATTACGACTACTACCAGCCCGAAGCCTACGTGCCATCCAGCGACACCTTCATCGAGAAGGACAGCTCGATCAACGAGCACATCGAGCAGATGCGGCTGGCGGCGACGAAGACGCTGCTGTCGCGGCCGGACGCGCTGGTGGTGGCCACGGTGTCCGCGATCTACGGCCTGGGCGCGCCGGAGGACTACCTGTCGTTGCGCCTGATCCTGTCGGTCGGCGAGCGCATCGACCAGCGCGAGCTGATCCGCCACCTCACCCAGTTGCAGTACACGCGCAACGAATACGAACTGCAGCGCGGCGCCTTCCGCGTGCGCGGCGAAATCATCGACGTGCACCCGGCGGAAAGCGACGCCGAGGCGCTGCGGATCGAACTGTTCGACGGCGAAGTGGAGCGGCTTTCGCTGTTCGATCCGCTGACCGGCGAGACCCTGCGCAAGCTGCAGCGGTACACGGTGTATCCCAAGACCCACTACGCGACCACGCGCGAGCGCGTGCTGTCGGCCATCGATACCATCAAGATCGAGCTGAAGGAGCGGTTGGAGCTGCTCTACGCGCAGAACAAGTTGGTTGAGGCGCAGCGCCTGGCGCAGCGCACCCAGTTCGACCTGGAGATGATGGCCGAGGTTGGCTATTGCTCGGGCATCGAGAACTACTCCCGCCACCTCACCGGCAAGGCGCCCGGCGAGCCGCCGCCGACCCTGTTCGACTATCTGCCGGCCGACGCGCTGCTGGTGGTCGACGAGTCGCATGTGACCATCCCGCAGATCGGTGCCATGTACAAGGGTGACCGCTCGCGCAAGGAAACCTTGGTGGAATTCGGTTTCCGTCTGCCTTCGGCGTTGGACAACCGGCCGCTGCGCTTCGAGGAATGGGAGGCGCGCTCGCCGCGCAGCATCTACGTGTCGGCGACGCCCGGCCCCTACGAGCTGCGCGAATCCAACGGCGAGATAGTGGAGCTGGTGGTGCGCCCGACCGGCCTGGTGGACCCGGAAGTGGAGATCCGTCCGGTGGGCACGCAGGTGGACGACCTGCTGTCGGAGATCAACCTGCGCGTGTCATGGGGCGACCGCGTGCTGGTCACCACCCTGACCAAGCGCATGGCCGAGAACCTGACCGAGTACCTGGGCGAGCACGGGGTCAAGGTGCGCTATCTGCACTCGGACGTGGACACGGTGGAGCGCGTGGAAATCATCCGCGACCTGCGCCTGGGCAAGTTCGACGTGCTGGTGGGCATCAACCTGCTGCGCGAGGGCCTGGACATGCCGGAGGTCTCGCTGGTGGCGATCCTGGACGCGGACAAGGAGGGCTTCCTGCGTTCGACCGGCTCGCTCATCCAGACCATCGGCCGCGCCGCCCGCAACCTGCGCGGCAAGGCCATCCTGTACGCCGACCGGATCACCCGCTCCATGCAGGCGGCGATGGAAGAGACCGGCCGCCGCCGGGAGAAGCAGCTCGAATACAACATCGAGCACGGCATCACCCCGAAATCGGTGGCCAGGCCCATCGTCGACATCCTGGAAGGCGCCCGCAGCGAGGCGGGCGAAGCCAAGGGCAGCCGCGGCAAGGGCCGGCGGGTAGCCGAGGCGCCGGCGGAATACGGCGCCCTGGACCCGGCGCAGGCGCTGGCGAAGATCAAGGCGCTGGAACAGCAGATGTACCAACACGCCCGCGACCTGGAGTTCGAGGACGCCGCCCGCCTGCGCGACCAGATCCGCCGCCTGAAGGAAGCCAGCCTGGGCGCCTGACCGGCCCGGGGCACAGCCCAGGTTGTCGGCACCCCCGCTTCCGGGCTAGAATTCGCGCCCCTGCAAAGGGCAGACCGGGCGGTTAGCTCAGCGGTAGAGCACTACCTTGACATGGTAGGGGTCACAGGTTCGAACCCTGTACCGCCCACCACGCTTCCACGGCGTGGAACCCGGACATCCGGGGCCGGCCCGATGCGCCTCCGATTCACGAGGTGGCCCGCGGAAACGTTGGCCGAGCGTGCGACATGAGCACTACCAGCGCCTGAAAGCCGGTAACCGCCCGAGGCACTGCATCCCGTAGGCGCCCTCGTGGCGCTTTTTTGTTGCCGTACGTTCGCCCCGAACAAGAGCCCGGCCGCCCCTGCCGGACTTTCCAATGCCAAAGCCCTGATTGCAGGCAACCGGACAGCCCCGATGATCACGATCACGCTCCCCGACGGCAGCCGCCGCGAATTCGAAAATCCCGTTTCCGTCATGCAGGTGGCCCAGTCCATCGGCGCCGGGCTGGCCAAGGCCACCTTGGCCGGCGAGGTGGACGGCCGCCTGGTGGACGCCAGCGACGTCGTCGACCATGACGCCCGCCTGCGCATCATCACGCCCAAGGACGAGGAGGGCCTGGAGATCATCCGCCACTCCTGCGCGCACCTGGTCGGCCACGCGGTCAAGCAGTTGTACCCGGACGTGAAGATGGTGATCGGCCCGGTCATCGCCGAGGGCTTCTACTACGACATCTACAGCGAGCGCCCGTTCACGCCGGAAGACCTGGCGGCGATCGAGCAGCGCATGCAGGAACTGATCGCGCAGGACTACGACGTCGTCAAGAAGATGACCCCGCGCCCCGAGGTGATCGAGGTGTTCAAGGCCCGCGGCGAGGACTACAAGCTGCGCCTGATCGAGGAGATGGGCCCCGAGGTCACGGCCATGGGCCTGTACCACCACCAGGAATACGTGGACATGTGCCGCGGCCCGCACGTGCCCAACACGCGCTTCCTGAAGGCGTTCAAGCTCACGCGCATCTCCGGCGCCTACTGGCGCGGCGACGCCAAGAACGAGCAGTTGCAGCGCATCTACGGCACGGCCTGGGCGGACAAGAAGCAACTCGACGCCTATATCCAGCGCATCGAGGAGGCGGAGAAGCGCGACCATCGCCGCATCGGCAAGCAGCAGGAACTGTTCCACCTGCAGGAAGAGGCGCCGGGCCTGGTGTTCTGGCACCCGAAGGGCTGGGCCATCTGGCAGGTGGTCGAGCAGTACATGCGCAGGGTCTACCGCGACAGCGGCTACCAGGAAGTACGTTGCCCGCAGATCCTGGACGTGGCCCTGTGGAAGAAGTCCGGCCACTGGGACAACTACCAGGAGAACATGTTCTTCAGCGAGTCGGAGAACCGCACTTACGCGCTCAAGCCGATGAACTGCCCGGGCCACATCCAGGTGTTCAACCAGGGCCTGCACAGCTACCGCGACCTGCCGATCCGTTACGGCGAGTTCGGCGCCTGCCACCGCAACGAGCCTTCCGGCGCGCTGCACGGCATCCTGCGCGTGCGCGGCTTCACCCAGGACGACGGCCACGTCTTCTGCACGGAGGACCAGATCGAGGCCGAGGTCACGGCGTTCCACCGGCAGGCGCTGAAGGTCTACGCCGACTTCGGCTTCGAGGACATCCAGATCAAGATCGCCCTGCGCCCGGATTCCCGCCTGGGCGACGACGCCACCTGGGACAAGGCCGAGGCCGCCCTGCGCGCCGCCCTGCGCGCCTGCGGGGTGGAGTGGCAGGAGTTGCCGGGCGAGGGCGCCTTCTACGGCCCCAAGATCGAGTACCACCTGAAGGACGCCATCGGCCGGACCTGGCAATTGGGCACCATGCAGGTCGATTTTATGATGCCCGGCCGCCTGGGCGCCGAGTACGTGGACGAGAACAGCCAGCGCCAGCACCCGGTCATGCTGCACCGGGCCATCGTCGGCTCCATGGAGCGCTTCATCGGCATTCTGATCGAGCACCATGCTGGTGCATTCCCGGCCTGGCTGGCCCCCGAGCAGGCGGTGGTCATGAACATTACCGACGCCCAGGCCGACTACGTGGCCCACGTCAGGAAAACCCTTGCAAATCAAGGCTTCCGGGTGGCCGCGGATTTGCGGAACGAGAAAATCGGCTATAAGATTCGCGAGCACACGCTGCAGCGCGTGCCCTACCTGCTGGTGGTCGGCGACCGCGAGAGGGAGAATGGGGCCGTCGCCGTGCGCACGCGGTCGGGGGAAGACCTGGGCACCATGTCCGTCGAAGCCTTCGCCGAACGCTTGCGCAACGAGCACGCCGCGTAGGCCGGTTCCGGCCCGTGAAGGGCCGGCATGACACCCTTTGGAGACTGCAACATCAGCACCCCCGACAACAAGCAAAACCGCAAGAACCACGAAATCCGCGTGCCGCGGGTACGCGTGATCGGTTCCGATGGCGAGATGATCGGCGTGCTCACGCGCGACGAGGCCTTGGCCAAGGCGGAAGACGAAGGACTGGACCTCGTCGAGATCCAGCCCAACGCCGAGCCGCCCGTCTGCAAGATCATGGACTTCGGCAAGTTCAAGTTCGAGATGCAGAAGAAGGCCAACGAGGCCAAGAAGAAGCAGAAGCAGGTCGAGATCAAGGAACTCAAGTTCCGTCCCGTCACCGACGAGGGCGACTACCAGATCAAGATGCGCAACATCCGCCGCTTCCTGGAAGAGGGCGACAAGGTCAAGGTCAACATCCGCTTCCGTGGCCGCGAGATGAGCCACCAGGAGCTGGGTCGCGAGATGGCTGCGCGCATCGAGGCCGAACTGGGCGACGAGATCGTGATCGAGTCCCGTCCGCGCCTGGAAGGCCGCCAGATGGTCATGATGATCGCTCCCAAGAAGAAATGATCTTCCGCGCCGCAGGCGCGGAAGGCCGGCCCTTCCCTTTGCGCACGGGCAGGGGATGGGGCAAGGAGTGAGGGGTAAGAGAGCGCCGCGAGGCGCTCTTTTCGTTTCCGACCCTGCACGCCCATCTTGGGAGCGGCTTCAGCCGCGACCGCTCCCCATCGGCTTCCGGTGTTTGCGCTTCCATGCCCGAGCGGCGAACGAAGCCTGTCGCGTCCGGTGGAAGGCCGGTTCCGATGCCCGCCCGCCGCTCAGGACCGGTCCGGGGTTTCGTTCGCGGCTGAAGCCGCTCCCACAGAGCGGCCACCCGAACCCGCTGATTTGCAAGGGAATCCGCAGACGGGCATAATGTGCGGCCCGGTACGCCGGGAGGCTGTTCGCAGCCGATGGACCCGTCGCAGGTTCCGCCCTGGAATCAACGACTTACAAGCCGATTGGGGCATGGATGGAAAGACCGCTTCTCCCATGGAGACGTGGCGCCCGGATCAGTGAACGAACCCGTCAAGGACACAGCAATGCCCAAGATCAAGACCCACCGGGCGGCGGCCAAGCGTTTCCGCAAGACCGCCTCCGGCAAGTTCAAGGCTGGCCACGCCAACCGTAGCCACATCCTCACCAAGAAAGCGACCAAGCGTAAGCGCGGCCTGCGTGCGACGAACATCGTCCGCGCCGAGGACAGCGGCCGTTTGAACCGCATGCTTCCCTATCTCTGAGGACTGAACCATGGCACGAGTCAAGCGTGGCGTGATGGCGCGCCGCCGTCACAAGAAGGTCCTGCACCTGGCCAAGGGCTACTACAACGCCCGCCGCAAGGTGTTCCGCGTCGCCAAGCAGGCAGTCATCAAGGCGCAGCAGTACGCCTACATCGGCCGCAAGCAGAAGAAGCGCAACTTCCGTTCGCTGTGGATCACCCGCATCAACGCGGCGGCCCGCATCAACGGCATGAGCTACAGCCGCTTCATGAACGGCCTGCTGAAGGCCGGCATCACCCTGGACCGCAAGGTGCTGGCGGACATCGCCGTGCACGACGCGACCGGTTTTGCGGCCCTGGCCGAGAAGGCGAAGGGCGCACTCGCGGCGTAAGCCGCGTCTCCACCGTAACAGCACACCGGCAGTCCACCGCCGGGAACACGTGGGGAAGGGCGCGAGTCCTTCCCCATTGTTTTTTGTGGCTCCAGCCCTGCAGGAGCGATGTAAGTCGCGACCGGGAATTCAAGGCGCCCAAGCTTCCCGGGCCGCTCTTCGCGACTTGCGCCGCTCCTACAGGGGATGCCATGAACCTCCATCGGGACATTCAATGAGCGATATCGAATCCCTGTCCACGCAAGCCCTGGCCGACATCGCCGCCGTGCAGACGCCCGACGCGCTGGAACACCTGCGCGTGGCGCTGCTGGGCAAGCAGGGCAGCGTCACCGCCCAGCTCAAGCAACTCGGCGGTATGCCTCCCGAGCAGCGCAAAGCGGCGGGTGAAGCGATCAACCGCGTGCGCGACGCGCTGTCCGAAGCGCTGTCCGCGCGCAAGGCGGTGCTGGAAGACGCCGCGCTGGACGCGCGCCTGGCCGGCGAAACCGTCGACGTCACCCTGCCGGGCCGCCAGGGCGCCAACGGTGGCGTGCACCCGATCAGCCGCACGCTGGAGCGCATCGCCGACATCTTCGGCCGGCTGGGCTACGAACTGGCCGACGGCCCGGAGATCGAGGACGACTGGCACAACTTCGAAGCGCTGAACTTCCCGCCGCACCATCCGGCGCGCGCCATGCACGACACCTTCTACTTCGGCGACGGCCGCCTGCTGCGCACGCACACCTCGGGCGTGCAGGTGCGCTACATGGCCGACCTCGCGGCATCGGGCCGGCGCCCGCCGCTGCGCATGATCGCCGCCGGCAAGGTCTACCGCAGCGACAGCGACCAGACCCATTCGCCGATGTTCCACCAGGTCGAGGGCCTGCTGGTGGACGAGCATTCCACCTTCGCCGACCTCAAGGGCACGCTGGCCGAATTCGTGCGCGCCTTCTTCGAGCGCGACTTCCAGATGCGCTTCCGTCCCAGCTACTTCCCGTTCGTGGAGCCGGGCGCGGAAGTGGACATCGCCTGGCAGCAGCCCGACGGCAGCACGCGCTGGCTGGAAGTGCTGGGCTGCGGCATGGTGCACCCGAACGTGCTGCGCAACTGCGGCATCGACCCGGAGCGCTACACCGGCTTCGCCTTCGGCCTGGGCGTGGAGCGCTTCGCCATGCTGCGCTACGGCGTCAACGACCTGCGCGCGTTCTTCGAGAACGACGTGCGGTTCCTGAAGCAGTTCGCCTGACCGCGGATGGCGTCGGGGCCGAGGCCCCTCCTACACGAGACACGGAACTCCCCCAATGAAGTTCTCCGAAAACTGGCTGCGCAGCCACGTCCCCACCCAGGCCACCCGCGACGAACTGGCGGCCACGCTGACCGCGATCGGCCTGGAAGTCGAAGAGGTCGCGGCGCTGGGCGACGGCCTGGCCAACGTGGTGGTGGCGCGCATCGTCGAATGCGCGAAGCATCCGGAAGCCGACCGCCTGCAGGTCTGCCAGGTCGACGCCGGCCCGCACGGCATGCTGCAGATCGTCTGCGGCGCGCCGAACGCGCGCGCGGGGCTGCGCGCGCCGCTGGCGATGGTCGGCGCCAACGTCGGCGGCATCGCGATCAAGGCCGCCAAGCTGCGCGGCGTGGAATCCAACGGCATGCTGTGCTCGGCCAAGGAACTGGGCATCGACGCCGACGCGTCCGGCCTGCTGGAACTGCCCGACGATGCGCCGGTCGGCACGCCCATCGCCGACTACCTCGGCCTGCCGGACGCCAGCATCGAGATCAAGCTGACGCCCAACCGCGCCGACTGCTTCAGCGTGCGCGGCATCGCCTACGACGTCGCCGCCTCGCTGGGCAGCGAAGTTAAGCCGCTCGAGGCCGCGCCGGTGCCCGCGGCGCCAGCGCATGAAATGAAGCGGCTGTCGCTCCAGGTCAATCTGGAGGCTGGTGCGGAGGCGCCGCGCTTCGTCGGCCGCGTGATCGAAGGCGTGGACGCCACCGTGGCGACGCCGGTGCTGATGGCCGAGCGCCTGCGCCGCAGCGGCGTGCGCCCGGTCAGCTTTCTCGTCGATGTGACGCAATACGTGATGCTCGAACTCGGCCAGCCGATGCATGCGTACGACCTGGACAAACTGCACGGCCCCGTGGGCGTGCGGCATTCGCGCCCCAACGAAGCCATCAGACTGCTGAATGGCGATGTTGCCAGCCTGGGGGTGGACGCCGATTTCCTGGTCATTTCCGATTTCGGTGGAGGGTCCGGCAAGGAAAGGGCGATAGGCGTCGCCGGGATCATGGGCGGCGACAGCACCAAGGTCGATGCTGCCACCCGCAACATCTTCCTCGAAGCCGCGCACTTCGCGCCGTCCGCCATCATCGGCCGCAGCCGCAAGCTCGGCCTGCACACCGACGCCGGCCACCGCTTCGAACGCGGCGTGGATCCGGAACTGCCGCGCATCGCGGTGGAATACGCCACGCGCCTGATCCTCGACGTCGCCGGCGGCGTGTCCGGGCCGGTCACCGAGGCGGAACTGCCCGAACATCTGCCCAGGCCGGCGGCCATCCCGCTGCGCCGCGCGCGCATCGCCCGCGTGCTGGGTGTGGAGATCGCCGACGCCGACGTGGAACGCATCCTGCGCGCGCTGGGCCTGCAGGCGGCGGCCGTCGCCGACGGCTGGAGCGTGGTGGCGCCGAGCCGGCGCTTCGACATCGCCATCGAGGAAGACCTGATCGAGGAATTGGCCCGCATCCACGGCTACGACCGCGTGCCGGCCACGCTGCCGGCCGGCGCGACCCGCATCGCGTCGCCCAGCGAGACGCGGGTGGAAACCGGCGTGCTGCGCCGCCACCTGGCCGCGCGCGACTATCTGGAAGCGGTGAATTTCGCCTTCGTCGATGCCGACCTGCTGGCGCAATGGGGTGCCGGTGACGGCGCCGTGCCGCTGGCTAATCCGCTCAGCGCCGAACTGGCGGTGATGCGCACGCAACTGCTGCCGGGGCTGGTGGCGGCGGTGCAGCGCAACGCGGCGCGCCAGGCCGGGCGCGTGCGCCTGTTCGAAGCGGGCAACGTGTTCGCCAGCGCGGGCGAGGGCGCTGCGCCGGTCGAGACGCTGCGCATCGCCGCGGCCGCGGTCGGCGACGCGGCGGCCGAGCAGTGGGGCCTGCCGGCACGCCGGGTCGATTTCCACGACCTCAAGGGCGACCTGGAAAGCCTGGCCGCGCTGGCCGGCGCCAGCCTGGAGTTCCGGCCTTCGCAGGCGCCGCACGGGCACCCCGGCCGCTCCGCGGACGTGTACCGCGACGGCGTGCGCCTGGGCTGGATCGGCCAACTGCACCCGCGCCTGCAACGCGCGCTGGACCTGGATGCCGAGGTCGTCGCGTTCGAGCTGGACCTGGCGCCGCTGGCCGCGCGCGCATTGCCGCGCGCCGCCGAACTGTCGCGCTATCCGTCCGTCCGCCGCGACCTGGCGTTCGTCGTCGCCGACGGGGTGCCATGGGCGGCCATCGCCGCGACCGTGAACGCCGCCGCCGGCCCCTTGCTGCGTGAAGTGCAGGTGTTCGACCGCTACGTCGGCCAGGGCGTCGAATCGGGTCAAAAGAGTCTTGCTATGGGCTTGATTTTGCAGGACAACTCACGCACTCTCACTGATCGCGACGTGGACCCGGTAGTGGCCGCCGTCGTGGCCGCGATCGGCGAGGCGCACGGCGCGCGGATCCGCGGATGACCGGCGGGAAGAAACAGTGGCTGGGCCGGAGACGGCCGCAACGGGGAAGCAGGAAAGGATGGCACTGACGAAGGCGGAAATGGCCGAGCGCCTGTTCGACGAGGTCGGCCTGAACAAGCGCGAGGCCAAGGAGTTCGTGGACGCGTACTTCGACGTCCTGCGCGAGTCGCTGGAGCAGGGCCGGCAGGTCAAGCTGTCCGGGTTCGGCAACTTCGACCTGCGGCGCAAGAACCAGCGCCCCGGTCGCAATCCCAAGACCGGCGAGGAAATCCCGATCTCGGCGCGGACGGTGGTGACCTTCCGGCCGGGCCAGAAACTCAAGGAGCGGGTGGAAACGTATGCTGGATCCGGGCAGTAACCGCGAGCTTCCGCCGATTCCGGCCAAGCGCTACTTCACCATCGGTGAGGTCAGTGAACTGTGCGACGTGAAGCCGCACGTCCTGCGCTACTGGGAGACCGAGTTCCCCAGCCTGGAGCCGGCCAAGCGCCGCGGCAACCGCCGCTACTACCAGCGCCACGACGTGCTGATGGTGCGCCAGATCCGCAGCCTGCTGTACGAACAGGGCTACACCATCGGCGGCGCGCGCTTGCGCCTGGAAGGCGAGGGCGCCAAGCAGGAGGCCGCGCTGAGCCAGCAGATCGTGCGCCAGGTGCGCATGGAGCTGGAAGAGATCCTGCAACTGCTGCGCCGCTGAGGGCCGCCGCGCCCGCCGCCTAGGAATGGGTGCGGCATTGCCGGTATAATCGCCCTCCCGCCGCAGGGCGGACCCATCCCGGGGTATAGCGCAGCCTGGTAGCGCACTTGTCTGGGGGACAAGTGGTCGTCGGTTCAAATCCGGCTACCCCGACCAAATTCCCTGATGAATCAGCGGCCTACGAGTGAATCTCGGGGCCGCTTTTTATTTGCCTGCCTTCCCCCCGCCAACTGTCGATGTTGCGCGCGACGAGCGCACGTGGGTCGGTGTGCCTCGCGGAAGCTGCATGGGGTGGGGCGGAGCTTGGGCCGTCGCAGGCTATCGCCCACTCCGGGGGGGCATGGATCGGGCACGGATACGGCCGGCCACAGATTTGAAACGCTCGGCCCGGTCCGCATGCAAGGTTGGGACTGGGCGGTCGCGCATGGACACGAGCGAGAACGTCCGGCAGCAGGCGCTGCGTCGACCGGCCATCGCACGCGTGTCCACTGCACATGCAGCGGGTGGACGCGATGCCTCGGCCTGTCCCGGGTGCGTCAGCGCGATTCGCTGATCGAGACGATCTTGCCGTTCGTGTCGATGGTGAACGCGATGGTCTTGCCGTTGCGGAAGCAGCTCCACTTCTCGCCGCGGTGCGCGCCGTATTCGTTCTGGACCGGCGTGACCAGGTCCGGCTTGCCGGCGATTTCGACCAGGCACCCGATGCCGCCGCCGCTGGTCACCACGCGGTTGCCGCAGTCGTAGCTGTCGGCCAGGGAGGTGCCGCTGGCCAGCAGGAGGGCGAGCAGAAGTGCGGTTGCGCGCATGGACGTCCCCTTCCTCCCCGCGAATGGACCGAGTACAGGACAGGCCATCGAGGCGGGATTCGCCCGCAGCAGGGGGTGGTCGGAGGTGGACCCGTTGACGTTTCGGTGATCCGGCTCCCCCGAGCCGCCGCGGCGCGGCAGGCTCCGCGCGAGGTTCCCATCGATCGCCGGGAGCCACGACGGCACGAATCCGAAGACAGCAACCGGACCGAGGCGCTTCCGCGTGGCGCGTGGTTAGTTCGGATGAATCCTGCCGTTTCGACATCCACAGTCATTGCCGTGCGTGCCTTCATCCGGCGGGCGCAGTTGCCTGCCGGCGGAGTCTGGCCGTAGCATCGGCGTATGCATCCGCGCGCAGACGAACTGATCGGCCGGCTGGGACTGGCGCCGCACCCCGAGGGCGGCTTCTTCCGGCGCGTGCACGAGTCGACCAAGCGCACCGAGGTCAACGGCATCGAGCGGCCCATGCTCACCGCCATCGCCTTCCTGCTGCCCGGCGGCGTGGTGACGCGCTGGCATCGCGTGGACGCCACCGAGGTCTGGAGCTGGAACGAGGGCGGGGCGCTGGAGCTGTCCATGTTCGACCCCGACCTGCGCGCGCTCACCCGGGTGCAATTGGATACGTCCGCGCGCGGCGGGCAATCCACCCAGGTAGTGCCCGCCGGGGTCTGGCAGAGCGCACGCAGCCTGGGCGACTACACGCTGGTGGACTGCTCGGTGTCCCCCGGCTTCAGTTGGCGCGGCTTCGAATTGCTGCAGGGCGGCAGCGATGTGGCGCGGTTGCTGCGCGAAGCCGGCGGCAAGGTCGCCTGAACCGGCTCCATCGCGGCGAACGGCGCGGCGCTCCATGCGTCCGCCCGGCATGCACACTGGCGACCCCTTGGCATGGAGTCTGCGGATGAGGCAGTCCGTTGCAGTGCGCCTGTCGTGCTGGTGCCTGTTGTCCTGGTCCGTGGCGTTCGTGGCCGGCGCCCAGGCGCCCGGCCCGCAATCAGGATCCACGCCACCCATCGCCGAAGACGGCCCCGTCATCGACATGGAGGCGGTCACCGTCAGCGGGGAGATGCCGGGCCCCGGGCTGTGGAAGGTGCGTCATGGTGATCACTTGCTGTACGTGCTGGGCACGCAGTCGCCGCTGCCGAAGAACATGACCTGGCGTTCGGACGAAGTGGCCCAGGTACTGCAACTAGCCGATGAGGTGCTCGGCTCGCCGGGCATCACCGTGGATGCGGACGTCGGCATCCTGCGCGGACTGACCCTGTTGCCTTCCGCGCTGAAGGCGTCCAAGAACCCCGACGGCGGAAAACTCGTCGACGTCCTGCCGCCCGACCTCTACGCACGCTGGGGCACGCTCAAGCAGCGCTACATGGGGCGCGACGCCGGCGTGGAGAAGAAGCGGCCGCTGATCGCCGTGTACGAACTCTACGGGGAGGCGCTGTCGCGTTCGGGCCTGCGCGAGCGTGGGGTGATCGAACCGGTGATCGCCCAGGCGCTGAAGGCACGCAGGATGAAGCGCACGCCGACCCTGTTGACGCTCAAGCTCGACGACCCGCGCGCGGCGATCGCCGATTTCCGCAAGGAAACGCTGAAGCCGGAAGACCTGGCCTGTTTCCGCAAGACCTTGGACCTGATCGAGAACGACCTGCCGCAGGTGGCCGCGCGCGCCAACGCATGGGCGGTCGGCGACTGGACGGCGTTGCGCTCGCACGCGCGCGAAGACCAGCAGCTCGCCTGCCTGTCGGCCTGGTTCAACACCGAGGCCGCGCGCAAGCGCGGAATGGCCGACATCGAGCCGCGCGTGCGCGCCCGCTGGCTGGATACCGCCGAGGCCGCACTGCGCAAGAACCGCATCACCTTCGCTACCCTGCCGGTCTGGCAACTGGTCAAGCCCGACGGCTACCTCGCCGCACTGCAGGCCAAGGGCTACGAAATAGAAGCCCCGGAATAACCACCCTTTGTAGGAGCGGCCTCAGCCGCGACCGCACGGTCGAAAAAAGCGGGAGACACGGATCAACGCGGATAACACGGGTAACACGGATAAAGCCTTTTTGTTCTTATCCGCTTTATCTGTGTTATCCGCGTCAATCCGCGGCCTAAAGGCTTTTCTGTGTTCGCGGTCTCGGCTGAAGCCGCTCCTACAGGGAGACGGCGGCTCAGCCGGCGGCGGTCAGCGGCGGCTGGGTGGTGCCCAGTTGCGGCCAACGTTCGAGCACACTGGCGCGGATGCCGGCGGCGTCGATGCCGGCTTCGGCCAGCAGGTCCTCGCGGCTGGCGTGGTGCTGGAAGGCGTCCGGCAGTCCCAGGTGCAGCACGGGCAGGGCGATGCCTTCGGCGTTCAGCAGTTCGGCCACGCCGGAGCCGGCACCGCCCATCACCACGTTGTCCTCGACGGTGGCGAAGCCTTCGTGGGTCCTCGCCAGTTCCAGTACCAGCGCGCGGTCCAGCGGTTTGACGAAGCGCATGTTGACCACGGTCAGGCCCAGCTCGCGGCCGACCTGCTCAGCCGCGGCCACGGTGGAGCCGAAGGCCAGCAGCGCCACGCGCGCGCCGCGCGCGCGCAGTTCGGCCTTGCCGATGGGTAGGGTGTCCAGGCCCGGCTGGACCGCCACGCCGGGGCCGGCGCCGCGCGGATAGCGCACGGCGGCCGGGCCTTCGAAGCGGTAGCCGGTGCTGAGCATCTGCCGGCATTCGTTCTCGTCGGCCGGCGCCATCACCACCATGTTGGGCACGCAGCGCAGGTAGCTCAGGTCCAGGTTGCCGGCGTGGGTGGCGCCGTCCGGGCCGACCACGCCGCCGCGGTCGATGGCGAACAGCACGTCCAGCTCTTGGATCGCCACGTCGTGCACCAACTGGTCGTAGCCGCGCTGCAGGAAGGTCGAATAGATCGCCACCACCGGCTTGCCGCCCTCGCAGGCCATGCCGGCGGCCAGGGTTACCGCGTGCTGTTCGGCGATGGCCACGTCGAAGTAGCGCTCCGGGTATTCCCTGCTGAAGCGCACCAGGCCCGAGCCCTCGCGCATCGCCGGGGTGATGCCCAGCAGCTTCGGTTCGGCGGCGGCCATGTCGCACAGCCAGTCGCCGAACACGTCGGTGTAGGTGGGCTTCTTCGCGCCGCCCTTGCTGACCAGGCCCTTCTCCGGATCGAACGGGCCGACCGCGTGGTAGCCGATCTGGTCGCCCTCGGCCAGTTCGTAGCCCTTGCCCTTGGTGGTCAGGATGTGCAGCAGTTGTGGGCCCTTAAGGGTCTTCAGCGTCTTCAGCGCGCCGACCAGCGCCTCCACGTCGTGGCCGTCGATGGGGCCGGTGTAGTGGAAGCCCATCTGCTCGAACAGCGTGGACGGCACGAACATGCCCTTCCAGTGCTCTTCCCAGCGGCGCATGAAGCGCGCCGGTGGCTTCTTCTTGTCGCCTAGCAGCTTCTTGCCGCCCTCGCGCAGCGCGTTGAGGGTGCGGCTGCTGCTCAGCCGGCCCAGCATCTTGGTCAATCCGCCGACATTCTCGGAGATCGACATCTGGTTGTCGTTGAGGATCACCAGCAGGTTGGGCTCCGGCTCCATGCCGCCGGCGTGGTTGAGCGCCTCGAAGGCCATGCCCGCGGTCATCGCGCCGTCGCCGATCACCGCCACCACCTTGCGATCGTCGCCGACCTGCGCCAGCGCGATGGCCATGCCCAGCGCGGCGGAGATCGACGTGGACGAATGGCCTACGCCGAAGGTGTCGTACTCGCTTTCCTCGCGCTTGGGGAACGGCGCCACGCCGTCTTTCTGCTTGACCGTGTGGATGCTGTCGCGGCGGCCGGTGAGGATCTTGTGCGGGTAGCACTGGTGGCCCACGTCCCACACCAGGCGGTCGCGCGGCGTGTCGTACAGGTAGTGCAGGGCCACGGTCAGTTCGATCACGCCCAGGCCGGCGCCGAAATGGCCGCCGCTCTTGCCGACGGATTCGATCAGGTAGCCACGCAGTTCCTCGGCGATGGCGGGCAGTTCGGTTTCGTCGAACTGGCGCAGGTCGGCCGGTATCTGGATCCGGGACAGGCGGGGATAGCGGGCGGGATCGATCATCGGGCTGGCATTGGTCTGGCCCGGTATTTTCCCCCTCTTGTGTGAAGCGGGGCAAGCAAACGGGTGAAGGCGGCGTGAGTATGCTCGCCCGCGGCTTGTGCGCCGTGCCGGGCGCGGGGGCCGAAAGGGAGGCTGCGCAAGCCTTTCGAGCAGGAGCGGCGGATTCCGGAAGCCGCAGGGTGGAGATTGGACGTAGCGGCAACCGAAGGTGTACCGCACCCACCATGGCCGAATCCGGGCCTGTGCATCGGCCGACGCCCGCGGACGGTAGCGTAGTGATGCCGGCCGGTCAGCCGGCGGCGTGACGGATCAATGCTGCGGCCGGAGCCGCTTCTTCGGCAGGTGCGCCTTCAGGAAGGCCATCTGGTCGGCCAGGATGTTGCGGTTGGACAGGATCAGGTGCTCGATCCAGCTCGGCCGGTACGGCACCGCCAGCAGTGGCATGTCGGCCTGCTGCGGCGTGCGGTTGCTCTTGCGCGAATTGCAGTGGAAGCAGGCCGTCACCACGTTCTCCCACGCGTCGCGGCCGCCCTTGGACAGCGGCAGCACGTGGTCGCGGGTCAGGTGCGGGCGCGAGAACTCGTGCCCGCAGTACAGGCACAGGTGGGCGTCGCGGGCGAACAGCGCGGTGTTGGTGAGGGTGGGAGTGGGCGACAGCGCCTGCGCGCGCGCATGGCCGCGCGAGGCGACGATGGGGTGCAGTTCGATCACGCTCTGCTCGCCGGTCAGGCGGCTGGTGCCGCCGTGCACCCGCAGGCAGGGATCGCCCAGCGTCCACGCCACCGCGCCGCGGGCGTACAGGCAGGTGGCGTCCTGCCAGTTGATCCAGTCCAGCACGCGGCCGTGCGCGTCGAGCGACAACAGTCGCACGGCGGCGGGATGGGGACGGGGGGACAACGGAGACGGGGCCGGTGTTGGGGAGGAACCGGTCTGGACCAGGTGAAGCTGAGCTCTGTCTGCTTCCATGGAGAAGCAGGTTATACCCAAATGTTGACGAAATGTGTATAGCGCGGGCGGTTTCCGCACGCGGGAGCGCCGCCGGGGCGCCCCCGCGCGGCGTTCAGTCGCCGAAGCGCTCGGCGTCCATCGCCATCAGCGTGCCGGCGCCGGACTCGATGGCGGCGGCGTGCGCCAGCGTGCGCGGCAGGATGCGCGCGTAGTAGAAGCGCGCGGTCTCGCGCTTGGCCTGACGGAAAGCGTCGGGCCGGGCGGCGGCATCGGCGGCGGCCACGCTGCGCGCCCACCAGTAGGCCAGCACCACGTAGCCGGAATAGAACAGGTAGTCCGTGCTGGCGGCGCCGATCTCCTCCGGGTCCTTCGCCGCACGCTCCAGGATGGCGCGGGTCAGCACTGCCCATTCGGCCGCCTTCTGCTGCAGCGGGTCGATGAACTCGGTGAGCGTGGCGTCGTCCTTGTGCCGCTGGACGAAGGCGTGCACCTCGGCGAGGAACAGCTTCAGCCCGGCAGCCTGGGTGGACGCCGTCTTGCGTCCCATCAGGTCCAGCGCCTGGATGCCGGTGGTGCCTTCGTACAGGGTGGTGATGCGGGCGTCGCGCGCCAGTTGCTCCATGCCGTGTTCGTGGATGTAGCCGTGGCCGCCGAAACATTGCAGCGCATGGTAGGTGTTCTCGATGCCCCACTCGGTCTGGCAGGCTTTCGAGATGGGGGTGAGAAAGCTGACCAGCGTGTCCGCGCGCTCGCGCTCGGCCGGGTCCTCTGCGTGGTTGGCGATGTCGATCAGGGTGCCGGCGTGCAGCGCCAGCAGGCGGCTGCCTTCGACCAGCGACTTCACCGTCAGCAGCATGCGGCGCACGTCGGGATGGACGATGATCGGGTCGGCCGGCTTGTCGGGGAACTTCGCCCCGCCCAGCGAGCGGGTCTGCAGGCGTTCGCGCGCATAGCGCAGCGCGTTCTGGTAGGCGCGCTCGCCCAGGCCGATGCCCTGCAGGCCCACGCCCAGGCGCGCGGTGTTCATCATGGTGAACATCGCCTGCAGGCCCTTGTGCGGCTGGCCGATCAGATAGCCCTGCGCGCCGTCGAAGTTCATCACGCAGGTGACCGACGCCTTGATGCCCATCTTGTGCTCGATGGAGCCGCAGCTCACTGCGTTGCGCTCGCCGACGCTGCCGTCGCGCGCGACCTTGAACTTCGGTGTGACGAACAGCGAGATGCCCTTGGCGCCGGGCGGCGCGTCGGGCAGCTTGGCCAGCACCAGGTGCACGATGTTGTCGGTCAGGTCGTGCTCGCCGGCGGTGATGAAGATCTTGGTGCCGGTGATGGAATAGCTGCCGTCCGCGTTCGGCTCGGCCTTGGTCTTCAGCAGGCCCAGGTCGGTGCCGCAGTGCGGCTCGGTCAGGCACATGGTGCCGGTCCAGCGACCTTCCACCAATGGTTTCAGGAATGCCTCCCGCTGCCACGGCTCGCCGTGCTGCTTGAGCGCCTCCACCGCACCGTGCGACAGCAGCGGGAAGTTGCCCCAGGCCAGGTTGCTGGCGTTGACCAGTTCGTTGAGCGGCACGCCCATCGTGTGCGGCAGGCCCTGCCCGCCGAACTCGGTCGCGGCGGTCAGCCCGGTCCAGCCGCCTTCGACGAACTGCGCGTAGGCCGTCTTGAAGCCGGGCGGCGTGGTCACGGCGCCGGTGGCCTGGTCCAGGGTGCTGCCGATCTCGTCGCCCACGCTGTTGAGCGGGGCCAGTACGGTTTCGCTGAAGCGGGCGGCCTCGTCCAGCACGGCGTCGAGGATGTCGCGGCTGGCTTCGGCGTAGCCCAGGCGCTGGAACAGGGCTTCCACGCCGAGCACGTCGTACAGGGCGAAGCGGATGTCGGCGAGGGGGGCTTGGTAGGACGCGGGCATGCGTGGATCTCGGCGGTCGGGGAGGGACGTGGGGGCGTGCGCGCTCAGCGCAGCACGCCGTCCAGGCCGGGAACGGGGTTGAGGGTGTTGCGGGTGTCGATGTCGAAGCTGCGCAGTTTGGCCTCCTGCGGTGTCGCCTCGGCCTTGCCCTTGAGGGTGTAGGGCAGGGGGCGCCGCCGCGCCAGTGCGTCGGCGACCGCGATGCGCGCGGCGCTGCTCGGGGCGAACGCCACGTTCACCACGTCGGCCGATTCGGGACCGACCGACAGGCCGGGGCTGGCGCGCAGCGTGCCGGCTTCCTGGTCGTCGACCTGCACCGCCACGTCCACCGTATCGAAGCGCATCGGGATGCTGCTGTAGTTCTGCAGCCGCAGCTCCACCGTCCACCGCCCGTCGGTACCGACGGTGAGCTGCTGCACGCTGACTGCGGGATCGGATACGCGGCGGACCCGGCCGTCGCCGCAGCCGGCCAGCAGCAGGACCGCCATCAGGAGGGACAGCAGGGAAATACGTCGCGTCATGCCGTGGCTCCGGGGAAGGGAAGCGGCAGGATACTACGGCGTATGGCGGCCCGGGCGGCAGCCGGGCCGCTTGGCGGCGATCAGTCGTGCTGCACTGCGGCAGGTTTCCACACGAAGGTCGCCAGGCTGCGCGCCGGCAGTGTGTAGGCGAAGTGCCGGCCGCCCTGCGCCACGGTGAAGTTGCGCGCGCGCCGGGCCGAATTGGTCACCAGCAGCACCAGCGTGCCGTCGTCGGCGTTGCGGAAGGCCACGTTGTCCAGGCCGCCGCCGGTGGTGTTGGAGGCGATGCGGTGCGCGCCGGGGCGGACGAAGCGGCTGGCGTGGGCCAGTGCGTAGTACTCGTCGGTGCGGGTGACGGCGCCGGTGCGGGAGTCGATGGTCACCACGCCGCGGCAGGTGTGGCAGCCGCCGGAGAACGGGCCGTTGTTCTCGTCCAGCGCCAGGTTCCAGAACAGCGCCCCGCGCGACCAGTGACGCGAGGTGCCGATGATGATGTTGCGCGCCTGCAGGGTCAGGCCGCCGCTGCGCAGCGGCTCCCAGTCGCCGCCGGAGCATTCGGTCATGTAGGCGTCCTTGTCCGGGAAGGCGTCGTGCACCGGCGTCTGCGCCTCCACTTCGCCGCCGTAGCAGTGCCAGGCCACGGCATCGACGTAGCGGCCGGCGGCGGGGTCGCGCAGCACCGCCAGCGGTTCTTCCGGCTTGTCCCAGTTGTGGTCCCAGTCGAAGATCAGCGGCCCCTGGCCGCGCGCGGCGATCATCGGCCCCAGATGGTCTCCGATCAGCCGCGCACGCGCCGGCGCGTTCAGGCGCATGCCGGGGTAGTCGCCGGGCTCGTAGTCCGGCTCGTTCTGCACGGTCAGCGCGAAGATCGGGATGCCCTCGGCCGCGTAGGCGTCCACGTACTTGAGCAGGTAGCGCGCGAAGGCGTCGTAGTACTGGGGCAGCAGGCGCCCCCGGATCAGGCTGCCGGTGTCCTTCATCCAGCCCGGCGCGCTCCACGGCGAAGCCATGATCTTCAGGTCCGGATTGATCGCCAGCATGGCCCGGGCGACGGGAATCACGTCGCCGCGGTTCTCGTCGATGCTGAAGTGCGCCAGTTCCGGATCGGGCGTGCCGCCGGGCGGATCGTCCAGGCTGTAGTGGTGCCGCGAGAAGTCGGACGCGCCGATGGTCAGGCGCGAGAAGCTCAGGCCCAGCCCGCCGTTCTCGCGGCCGAACAACTCCTTCAGCAGCGCATCGCGCTGGCCGTCGTCCAGTTTGTGCTGGATCAGCCAGGCCGACGAATCCGTCAGCGAAGCGCCGAAGCCGACCATCTCCTGGAACCGCCGGGTATCGTCGATGCGGATCCGCAACGTCTTCGATCCTTGGCCGGCCGCGAACTGCGCGGGCGACGACGATGCCAGCGCGGCCTCATGGTCTGCGGTGGTGATCCACACCGCGACGTCCTGGGCCTCGGCCTGCGGCGAACGTGCAAACGCCAGCAGGGCGGTCAGCAGGCAGGTGAGGAGCCGTGGAAAGCGATGTCGCGTCATGTCGGGTTCTCTCGCTGGATGGATGCCGGACGTCGCGCAAATCCCTCCCGGAATCCACGCAAAGCGATTGCTGCAATGCAGCGTAATTGTCCGCACGGATGTCCTCGCGACAAGCAAATTCAATCCTGCGCGCGCCGACATTGTCATGGTTGTTAGGAATTTGTTGACAGTGCATTGAAGCTTCTATATGACAGCGCTGTCAACCACGGTCGGAGAGGGACCAGATGAAGTACTCGAATCACATTCCTGGCGTGCATTCGTCGGTGCGCCATCCTGCATTGCGCAAGCGGCATCTGGCCGTCGCGTGTTGCCTGGCGTTGACGCTCCCGGTCGTTGCGAATGCGCAACAGGCGGCGTCCTCCACCAGCGAGAGCGTCGAGACGCTGGACACGGTCAAGGTGACCGGTATCCGCGCCGCCATTGCGACGGCAGTCGAAACCAAGAACGAGTCGACTTCCATCGTCGAGGTGGTTTCGGCCGAAGACATCGGCAAATTGCCGGACATCAGCATTGCAGACTCGATCTCCCGTCTGCCTGGCCTGACCATGCAGCGAGTGGACGGACGAGCGCAGGTTATCCATATCCGCGGCATGTCCGAACAGTTCGGCGGCACCCTGCTCAATGGTCGGGAGCAGGTCAGTACGGGCGGAAGCCGTGGCGTTGAGCTCGACCAGTATCCTGCCGAGCTCATCAATGGTGTCACCGTATACAAGACGCCGGATGCCTCGCTCGTGGGTCAGGGCCTCTCCGGTACCATCGACATGCAGTCGATACGTCCGCTCGATTTCGACGATCGCCGTGTGACGTTCGCGGGACAGGGAGAGTACAACTCACTGGGCAAGCTGATCGATGGCAGCAGCGACAAGGGCTATCGCGCCAGCGCCTCCTACGTGGACCAGTTCGCCAACGACACCATCGGCTTCGCCATCGGTGTGGCGCGCATGGACTCGCCGTTCCAGGAACAGCAGGAGAAAGCGTGGTGGTGGGGTAATCCCGACACGTGGACTGCCCCGCAGCCGGGCAAGCCGGTCGACGCCGTCGCACGCCAGGCGGGTGAGGCGTCGCTGAAGTCGCGCGACATCACCCGCGATGGCGTGATGGCAGTCCTGGAGTTCAAGCCCGGCGAGCAGTTCCACAGCATCCTGGACGTGTACTACTCGACGTTCGACCAGGACGAAGTCGAAAACAGCATCATGTGGAACAACGATCCCTGGTACAGCCATCCCACGCTCGGACAGGTGACCTATACCAACGTGGGAACCACGGTGGTGGGCGGTGTGCCGGTGGTGACCAGCGGCAAGCTCAATGGCGTAGGTGCCCTGAACATGCTCAACGAGATCAACCGGCGCGAGGACAAGCTGTTCTCCGCGGGCTGGCTCAACACGTTCCGCTGGAATGACGTTTACACGCTGAAGACCGACCTCAGCTACTCGCGCGCGAAAAGCGAGCGCACGATGCTGGAACTGCAGTCCGCGTTCGGCACACCGAGGAACATCGATTTCGACCTCCGAACCGGCAAGGGCTTCAACCATTTCACGATCCCTGGCCTGACCGATCCCACCCAGATCTATCTGGGCATGGACGCGATGGGGTGGGGGCGCGACGGGCGTACCGATCGCGCCTGGACCGAGGACACCCTCAAGTCCGGTCGGTTCGAGCTGAACCGGCTGGTGGAGTCTTCGGATTTCCTGCGCAGCTACGATGTCGGTGTCAACATCACGCGCCGCAACAAGGATCGCGAGTACATCGCCTATTACGTCGATCTCAAGAATGGACGCACGCCCGTGCGGCTGGACACGGTGCCGCACGGCTTCGCGTCGATGGACTTCATCGGGCTCGGCGACGTCATCAACTTCAATGCCGGCGATCTGCTGGGGCGCTACTACGATCTGCGCTACGAAGCCAGCGAGAACGACCTGATGAAGAACTACGGTGTCGAGGAAGACATCAAGACGTTCTACGCCAAAGCCAATATCGACATGGACCTGACGGAAAGAGTGCGCCTGCGCGGCAACGTCGGCGTGCAGTACATCCGGTCCGAGCAGAGCTCCAACGGACCTACGGTTGCCCGCGATGCGGTCACCAATGACTGGGTCATCGCCGGCGGCCAGACCATCGGCACGTCGTACGGCGACATCCTGCCAAGCATGAACCTGTCCGCAGACTTCGGCGACGGTCTGCTGTTGCGCTTCGCCGCCGCCAAGACGCTGATGCGCGGTCCGATCGAGCAAATGGGCGCCTATACCACGGCGGGTGTCGCCGTGACCACGCGCGAGTGGAGCGGTGGGGGCGGAAATCCCAAGTTGGAGCCCTACCGTGCGACGGCCTACGACCTTTCGCTGGAGAAGTACTTCGGTCCCACCACGTACGCGGCGCTCGCCGTGTTCTACAAGAGCCTGGAAACCTACATCTACACGCAGAACGTCCGTTGGGACTTCACGGGCTACGACGATCTCGGTGTCACTCCGATCTCGAACTGGGGTGATTTCAGCACGCCGATGAACGGCAGCGGCGGATACATGCGGGGCGCCGAGCTCAGTGGCGCAGTCGGTGGAGACATGATCCATCCGTCTCTGGACGGTTTTGGTCTGCTGTTCAACGCTTCCTACACCGAGTCGTCTATTGACCCGGATGGTCCTGGCGGGTCCGATACCGATACCTTGCCGGGCCTTTCCAAGGTCGTCGCGAACGCCACCGTGTACTACGAGAAGCATGGTTTTTCGGCCCGCATAAGCCAGCGCTATCGCGACAAGTACCGCGGCGAATACGCGTCGCTGTTCGGTGATCGCATCTACCAGAACACGATGCCCGAACGCACGATGGATATGCAGGTGGGGTACGACTTCTCCGAAAGCAGCAAGCTGTCGGGCCTGTCGATCCTGCTGCAGGTCAACAACGTGACCAACGAGCCGTACCGGACTGAAACGACGGCGGGTGGCATCGATCAGACGATCTTCCTGCCATCGGAATACAAGGAATACGGCCGCCAGTACCTGCTGGGTTTCCGCTACAAGCTGTGATTGCACAGAATCATCGATAACCGCAGTACCTGACGGGATGCGGGGCCAAGCCCCGCGTCCCGTCGGATTTTTCGTCGAGGCGCGGATCTTGTCGGGGATGCTGTGCGCGCCGCCATCCAAGGGAGAAGTGAGTGAATCCGATCCGAGTGACCCTGCTGGGGGCCAGCTTGCTGGCCTGCCTGTCGTGTAGCGCCCAGAAGGAGCCCGAACAGAAACCGGCCGAGGCCGCCGCCAACGACGCAGCGGAACTGAAGGACTGGCCGGCGCTGAAGAGCGGCTTCGCCAAGGATCCGGCCATCGAGGCGCGCGTGGCCGAGATCCTGGCCGGCATGACGCTGGAGCAGAAGGTCGGGCAGATGGTGCAGCCGGAGATCAAGTCGATCACGCCGGATGAAGTGCGCCAGTACTACATCGGCTCGGTCCTCAACGGCGGCGGTTCCTGGCCCGCCATGGACAAGCACGCGAAGGTGCAGGACTGGGTGGCGCTGGCCGACGCCTACTACGACGCCTCGATGGGCACCAACATGAAGATCCCGGTGCCGGTGATCTGGGGCACCGACGCCGTGCACGGGCACAGCAACGTCCACGGTGCGACGATCTTCCCGCACAACATCGGCCTGGGCGCGGCGCACGACGCCGAGCTGATCGAACGCATCGCCGAGGCCACCGGCCAGTCCACCCGCGCCACCGGCGTCACCTGGACCTTCGCGCCGACCGTGGCGGTTGCGCAGAACGCGCGCTGGGGCCGCACCTACGAGAGCTACTCCTCGCAGCCGGCGCTGGTACGCGAATACGCCACCGCCTACGTGAAGGGCATGCAGGGCGTGCTGGACAAGGACGGCAACGTCGTCGCCACCGCCAAGCACTTCATCGGCGACGGCGCCACCGACGGCGGCAAGGACCAGGGCAACGCGCTGGTCACGCAGGCGCAGATGATCAACGTCCACGGCCAGGGCTACTACGGCGCCATCGAGGCCGGCGTGCAGACGGTGATGGCCTCGTTCAACAGTTGGAACGACGTGGTCGCCGGCAAGGACTACGGCAAGATGCACGGCGCGCGCGACCTGCTGACGGTGGCGCTGAAGGAGAAGATGGGCTTCGACGGCCTGGTCGTCTCCGACTGGAACGGCATCGGCCAGGTGCCCGGCTGCCGCGACGACAGTTGCCCGCAGGCCATCAACGCCGGCATCGACATGGTGATGGTGCCGGACGCGTGGAAGCCGTTCATCGCCAACACCATCGCGCAGGTGAAGTCCGGCGAGATTCCGCAGGCACGCATCGACGATGCCGTCTCCCGCATCCTCCGGGTCAAGCTGCGCGCGCGCCTGTGGGACCACAAGCCTTCCGCCAGCCAGTACGCCGGCAAGCTGGAATCGCTGGTGCACCGCGACCTGGCCCGCCGCGCGGTGCGCGAGTCGCTGGTGCTGCTGAAGAACAACGGCGGCACGCTGCCGCTGGAAAAGGGCGCGCGCGTGCTGCTGGTCGGCAAGAGCGCCGACAGCATCTCCAACCAGGCCGGCGGCTGGTCGCTGACCTGGCAGGGCACCGACAATACCAATGCCGACTTCCCCAACGCCGACAGCCTGGCCGCCGGCCTGCGCGAGCGGCTGGGCCAGGCCAACGTGCTGGTGCGCGATGGCGTCGAGGGCGTGGACCCGGCCAGCTACGACGTGATCGTCGCGGCCATCGGCGAAACCCCCTATGCCGAGACCAACGGCGACATCGTGCCCTCCGACACGATGGCGCACAGCCGCCGCCACCCCGAGGACCTGGCCGTGCTGAAGGCTGCCGCCGCCACCGGCAAGCCGGTCGTCACCGTGTTCCTGTCCGGCCGCCCGCTGTACGCCAATGACCTGATCAACCTGTCCGACAGCTTCGTGGCCGCGTGGCTGCCGGGCACGGAAGGCAAGGGCGTGACCGACGTGCTGGTGGCCGGCGCGGACGGCAAGCCGGCGCACGACTTCCGCGGCAAGCTGACGTTCCCGTGGCCGGCCGTGGCCTGCCCGCAGGCCGACAGCGCGCCGCAGTTCGCGCTGGAAGCCGGCCTGCGCTACGGCAACGCCGCTACGCTCGGCATGCTGCCCGAGGACACCGCCACGCAATGCGGCGAAGCCACCGAGCTGGGCATCTTCAACCAGTCCGACATCGCGCCCTTCACCTTGCAGATGGCCGTGGACGGCGCCTCGCAGGCGGTCGGCGCGGACGCCAACGCCACCCGGCGCTGGCCGCAGGACAAGCCGGCGCTGCAGGTGGCCACGGTGCAGGTCAACACCCAGCAGGACGCCAAGGAAGTGACCTGGCTGGCCCCGGCGCGCTTCTTCGCCCGCAACCCGTCGAAGAACAACCTGGCGGCCATGGCCACCGCGCGTGGCGCGGTGCAGTTCGACGTGGTGGTCAAGCAGGCGCCGGCCGGGCCGGTGCAGTTCGTCATGGGCTGCGGCGGCGGGTGCACTGCCAGCTTGGACCTGGCCGAGAAGTTCTCCGGCGACGCCGTCGGCAGGAAGCAGACCGTCAAGGTGCCGCTGGCCTGCATGGGCAAGCTGGGCGCGGACCTGGCCGGCGTGGACGTACCCTTCGGCATCACCGCCGACGCGCCATTCGCCGCCGCCTTCACCAACATCCGGGTGGTGGCCGGGGCGGCGGCCGACGCCGACGCAGTGGCCTGCACCCGGTAAACCCCGCGCGCCCGCGGCATGGTCGCCGCGGGCGCGCTGACGCAGTGCAAGTTGCAATCGCCGGGTGTCCACGTAGGCTGGCCGCTCGGCCCGCCCGTCGGGCACCCGACATCCCCTCCAGCAGGCAACCCATTCCATGACGAAACACACCACCCGTTGGTCGCAGTTCGGCGTGCTGATCACCGTGTTCTTCTTCTGGGGCTTCGTTGCGGCCAGCAACGGCATCCTGATCCCGGTGTTCAAGGATGCATTCCACTTGAGCCAGGGCCAGAGCCAGATGGTCGCCATGGCGTTCTATGTCGCCTATGCCGTGGGCTCGTTGATCTATTTCTTCATCTCGAAAGCGATCAAGACCGATGTGTTGAACCGGATCGGCTACAAGAACGGCATCTGCCTGGGCCTTCTGCTTTCGGCGCTGGGAACGCTGCTGTTCTATCCGGCGGCCAACCTGGGGTCGTTCTCGCTGATGCTGTCGGGACTGTTCATCGTCGCCCTGGGCTTTTCGCTGCAACAGATCGCGGCCAATCCGCTGGCGATCGTGATGGGCAACCCCAGTACGGGCGCGCAACGCCTGACCCTGGCCGGCGGCGTCAATAATTTCGGAACCACCATCGGTCCGCTGATCGTCAGCATCGCGATCTTCGGCAGCGTGGACGCCGGCAACACCATCGCCAGCATCGAAAGCGTGAAGCAGCCGTACCTGGTGTTGGGTGCGGCGTTCGTGCTGGTCGCCATATTCCTGTATTTCTCGAAGGTGCCCAACCACATCGACCTGGAGCATCTCGCCGCGGAAGAGGCGGGTGGCGGCGATGGCAAGCTGATCCACAGCGATTCGCTGTTCGCTGCGTTCCGCTACCCCCAGTTGGTGATGGGCATGATCGCCATCTTTCTTTACGTCGGCGTGGAAGTGGCGACCGTGGACAACTTGCCTGCCTACCTGAAGGACGGTCTGGGGATTCCGACTTCGGCGGTCGCGCCCTTCGTTTCGTTGTATTGGGCCAGCTTGATGATCGGGCGCTGGACGGGTGCGGCCGGTGCGTTCGATGTCGGAACGTCGGGCAAGAGGGTTCTCACCTTCATCCTGCCGTTCCTGGCGTTTGGGCTGTTCCTTGCCGTCAACTCGATAGCCAAGCACGACATCAAGCCGTTCCTGGTCTACGCGCCGGTAATCCTGGTCATGATCGCGGCGGTACTGCTGGCCCGCGGCAATCCTGCGCGGATGCTGTTGAATTTCTCCATCTGTGGCATCGCGACGCTGCTGGTCGGAATGGCGACCACGGGTATGTTCAGCGTATTCGCGTTCACTGCCGCCGGCCTTTTCTGCAGCGTGATGTGGCCTTGCATCTTCACTCTGGCCATTGCCGGCCTGGGCAAGAACACCAATGAAGGTTCCAGCTTCCTGATCATGATGATCATGGGCGGCGGCATCATCAGTTGGTTGCAGGGAACGGTGGCCGATGCGGTCGGCATCCACGCCAGCTACTGGGTCGGCGTGGCCTGCTTCGCCTACCTGGCGTTCTACGCCATCGCCGCCACCCGCACGCTGCGCCGGCAGGGCATCGACCTGGACAAGCTGGCCTCCGACGGCGGCGGCCACTGAACCCGACGGCGCCTGCCGACGGCCGGCGCGTGTCGCGACAGCCATCGGGCCGCTTCCCGACCCGGTGGCTTTTTCTTTGCCGCGGGGACTTGCGCGCCGCCGGCGAACGCGGAACATCGGCGCCGGGCGGCATCGGGAACGGCGCATGGGAACGCAGGCCGGAAGCGGGTGTCGGGGATGAGGCGGCGCCGTTGCATGCGGCCCCGACATCCACCCGGGTCCGCCCCGAAGCGAGGGCAGGGTCGCACCGGTTGCCAGACCACCCCCCACCGGGCTTAGACTGCGCGTGGGGACAAGAAGGCGCGCCATGGCTGCATGGCAAGGGGACGTGATGCGAAGCCACCGCCAAGCGGTCCTGAAACGCATCGCCGACGCCGTCTGTCACCAGAAGGTCGTCCCCGTCTTCCAGCCCATCGTCCACCTGCGCAGCCGCGCCATCCACGGCTTCGAAGTGCTGGCGCGCTGGACCGACCCGGAACTGGGTCAAATCTCGCCGGTCGAGTTCATCCCCGCGGTCCAGGGCCGCTCGCTGCTGCCGCTGCTCACCTTCAACCTGATGCGCGCGGCCTGCACGGCGGCGCGGGAATGGAGCGGCGATTTCTTCCTCGGCTTCAACGTGCCGCCCACGCTGCTGCAGGACCCGCAATCTATGGACCTGCTGGTGGAGGCCATCACCGACACCGGCTTTCCGTTCGCGCGCATCCGCATCGAGATGACCGAGGTGGAACTGGTCGACGACGAGGCCGGTGCGGACCACACCATCCGCTATCTGAAGTCGCTGGGCGCCAAGGTGGTGCTGGACGATTTCGGCACCGGTTTCTCCAGCCTGGTGCGGCTGAGCCGGTTCGATTTCGACGAGATCAAGATCGACGGCAGCTTCGTCAGCAAGATCGAGAGCGACGCCGACAGCCGCAAGATCGTGGCGGCGGTGATCGGCCTGGGGCACAGCCTGGGCGTGCCGGTGGTGGCCGAGTGCGTGGAGACACCGGAGCAGGCCGAGTCCCTGCTCAAGCTGGGCTGCGACTATGCGCAGGGCTGGCTGACCGGCAAGCCGATGTATGCCGCAGAGGTGCCGCAGGCGCTGGTCGCCGCCGCGCCCGTCGGCGCTGCGGGCGGCGCGGCCGGGCTGTCGCCCTACCACCGCCAGCACCAGTTGCAATCGCTGTATTCCAACGCGCCCGTGGGCCTGGGCTTCATCGACCTGGACAAGCGCTCCGTCGCGGCGAACGAGGAGTTCGCGCGCATGGTGGGCAAGCCGCTGGAGCAGGTGGTCGACTGCCGCATCGAGGACCTGTATACGCCCGACATCGCCATGGGCTTCGGCGAGGCGGTGGACCAACTGATCGCGTCCGGCGGCACCGGTTCGGCGGAGTTCCGTTTCCCCGGCAGGCCGGAGACCTTCATCATCTTCGGCAACCGCGTGGTCGACGAGGCGGGCGAACCGCTCGGCGTTTCCGTGGTCACCATCGACATCACCGACCGCAAGCGCGCCGAGCAGGCGCTGCGCAAGAGCGAAGCGCTGTACCGGAGCGTGGTGGAGCTGAGCCCCAGCGTGCTGTGGGCCGCCGGTCCGGACGGCCGGCTCGACTACATCAGCCCGCTGCCGGACGAGCCGGCCGACTGGACGATGCAGCAGCGGCTGGAGGCGTGGTTCGCGCGCATCCATGCCGACGACCTGCCCAAGGTGCAGGAGGAATGGCGGCTGCACCAGGATTCGGCGCGCAGCTTCGAGATCCGCTTCCGGGTCCGTTGGTTCGACGGCGAATGGCGTTGGATGCTCAGCCGCGCCGCCGCCCAGGAGCAGGACGGCAGGGTGGTGCGCTGGTTCGGCGTCTTCAGCGACATCACTCGCGAAATCCGCCTGGAGGCCAGGCTGGCGAGCCTGGGTGTCGGCACCGGGGAATGATGTGCGCCGGTACCGGATGTGCCCGGTGCATCGAGCACATCCGATGCGGGCGTGACGCACGACTTCCGCGTGCGTCTTGTGCAGACAGCGGGACGGAATAACCGGAGTTTCCTGCGTTGCGTCCGTGCAATGACGCCGCATGCGAAGTGCCGGTGCGGCGGAGACTTCCGTCATCGCCACGATCCTTTCGCCATGAATGCCTCCATCGATACAGAACGATGTGAGCGCAACGGCATTCCGCGCTATTCCCAACCGCTGCGCTCCCCAATCCCCGTCGTCACGCACCTCGCAGCCACTCCGACGCGGGCCCCGCATGACCAAGCCGCATCCCGGGACGCTCCGCGCAGATAAATGCATTTACCTGCATTGCCCGATGAGCGGCTGCCGCCTGCTGCATCCGATGCCGTTGCATACGGAAACACACGGACGAAAGGAGCATCACATGCCCAGCGCCTCCAGCGAGGTCAAGCCGTTCTATCCCGTCATCTACGTGCGCGGCTATGCGATGACCAAGGGGGAGATGGACCAGACGTCGGCGGACCCGTTCTGCGGGTTCAACCTGGGGTCCACCGTCTATCGCGCCGTGCCGGACAAGAAGGCACTGCCGCGGAAATACATCTTCGAGTCCCCGGTCGTGCGGCTGATGTCCGAGTTCGGCTACCGCGACGTCTACGAGGACGGGCAGGACATCCTCGATCCCGGCTGGAGCCAGCGCGCCGACGGCAAGCCCACCGGCAACCGGCTGAGCCATCGCTGCATCGTCATCCACCGCTACTACGACGCCGCGGCCTCGCTGTTCGGCGGCATGAAGACGCCGCCCATCGAGGATTTCGCCAAGGGGCTGTCGATGCTGGTCGAGCGCGTCCGCGAGCTGGTCTGCGCCAACCCCGCCAACGGGCTGACCGAGGCCACGTTCAAGTGCTACCTGGTCGCGCACTCGATGGGCGGCCTGATCTGCCGCGCCTTCCTGCAGAACCCCAAGCTGGACCCGCGCAAGGTCAAGGGCTGCGTGGACAAGCTGTTCACCTACGCCACGCCGCACAACGGCATCGACGTGGCCGGCGTCAACGTGCCTTCCTGGCTGACGCTGGCCGACATCAGCAACTTCGACCGCGACAAGCGGATGCGCAAGTACCTGGGCCTGGACGACCTGGGCAATGCGCCCAAGGGGCGTGCGGACCTGCTGCCCGAAGCGGCCTTCCCCAGTTCGCGCGTGTTCTGCATGGTAGGCACCAACCGCTCGGACTACGATGCCGCCGCCGGCCTGTCGCGCACCTTCGTCGGCCACGGCAGCGACGGCCTGGTGAAGATCGAGAACGCCACCCTGCAAGGGCTGGACGCACAGAGCAAGCCGGGCGCGGAATGCGCCAAGGCGTTCGCCTACCGCTCGCATTCGGGCTTCTACGGCATCGTCAACAGCGAGGAGGCGTTCCAGAACATGGCGCGCTTCCTGTTCGGCGACGTGCGCGTGGACATCTGGCTGGACGTCGATGACGTCCGGTTGCCGGCGCAGGTGCAGAAGGCGGTGGACGAAGGACGCAAGGTCGATGCGCTGTACCAGGTGGAAGTGCTGGCATCGCCCCGAGGCAAGCTCTGGTACCTGACGCGCAGGGTGGCGGAGGAGGACTCGGTGGCCTGCATCCGCCACGGCGAATGGAAGAAGAAGCCCTCGCACTACCTCTCGACCATCTTCCTGGCCAACGCCGCGCGGGTGAATCCGCGCCGCGATTCGCTGGCCTACTCGCTGACCCTGGGCGTACGCGTTCCCGACTACGAGATAGAGCGCAAGCTCTGGATCAACGAGCACTACGAGGGTGGCTACCTCTTCAGGAATTCCATCATCCTGGAACTGACCGAACCGAAGGAGCCGGGCAAAGCATGGAAGGTGAAGTACGGCTGGCAGGATGCGGGCGTGTCCTCGGCTGACACCGACGCCACCCAAGAGATCACCGCCGGCGCGATCAGCGGCTCCAGCATCGAGATCCCCATCGCGTTCGAAAGCCACACCGTCTCCCCCGACGGCAAGAAGGTGCCGAGCACGCCGGGTATCAAGGGCAGGCTGAGGTTCGTGATTTCCTCGTGGACCTGACGGGGAACCGGCAGGCCGTGGATCATCGGCCGGAAGCGGATTCCGGGATCGGGAGCAGCCAATCCAGGGTGGAGGGGACCGTCGCGAGGCGATGGGGCGCGCGCGGACGCCGCAGGACGGGGCTGCATGGACGTCGCCTGCGATGGTGGGGTAGACGCTGCATGCGGGCGTGCGCTGGCGTGCCCGGTAAGGGTGCGGTGGCCTTATCTGTGGCGTTGTCGCGAATGCAAATTGTCGATGCTGCTGTGTGGATGATCAAAATATGCACGCACCGTTCGCATCCTCTTTATCCCGCGCATGGGAACCTTGCCGTGGAAGGCGGCAGGCGCCGGTTGCCGCCGCCTTGAAGCGTGGCCGCCGGCTTCCTTGTTCACCCTGGCGGCGCCCTGCGCGGCGTGCATCCCGGCGCATGCACCGGCCCGCATTTGACATCCCGTTCGCACGCTTCGCGCTAGAACAGCATGGCCCGGCCCGCTTGAGCGCACGCCCTGCGGGCCGCGGCGTTACCGATGGCCGGAAAGGAAACGCGATGCCCGAAGGACGCGATGTACAAAGGCGACGCGCCTGCGCGCCCGATATGCCTGTTCGGTTCCGTGCCGGCGATATGGGCGATATGCGTTCCTTCTCTTCCCCCTCTGCATGGACGTGCAACGGTGCGCGGCTGCGAAAAAGCGGGGGCAACCCGGGTGCATGGATTCCTCATCGCTCGATGGCCGGCCGCAGGGCAGGGTGCTGCCGCCGTAGCCGGCCGATGCGCCTGCGGTCCGTACCGGGAGTAGCCCGGTGAATCGCACCGATCTGCCCGTCGCGATCGGCGCGGCGCAGCCGTCGATCCCGCGCGTGCCGGACGACGACCTGGCCGTGCGCAATGGCTGGCGGCAGCTCGCCGACGCGACGGCCGACCTGCCGGCATCGTTCGCCGACATTCTCAAGGCCTGGGGCGACGCGCTGGAGCGTAGCGCGGCGCACTGGCCTTCGCTGTGCGCCGCGTTGCTGGTGGCCGTGGCGCTGATGGCGGCGGCGTCGGGATGGGCCGGGCCGGCCTTCCGGCGCTTCGCGCAACGCCGCTGGGCCGGGCAGGCGCTGCGCCATTCGATGCCCGGGATCGTCGGCGTCGGCGTGCAGACGCTGGCCGCGTGGCTGGCGATGTCCTTGCTGTTCCAGGTGTTCGCCTGGGCGGCGCGGCCGGACCCGGTCGTCCTGGCGAGCGCGCGTGCCGTGCTGATCGTGGTGGTCCTGGCCATCCTGGTGACGGCGCTGGGTCGCGGCCTGCTGCGGTTGTGGAGTGCGCGCCATCCGACGCTGTTCGATCCCGAGCCGCTGCGCCCCGTGCCCTACTTGTGCGCGGGCGCGCTGGCGTTCGTCGCGCTGGTGGACCACCACGCGCTGCTGGCCGGCCGCACGGCCGAGCCGACGCCGCTTTCCGCATTGGCCGCCAGCGTCTGCCTGCTCGCCGTCATGGGAGTGGCGCTGCTGCGCGTGGCGGCCGCGCTGCGCGATTCCGCGCCGCAGGACGTGCAGGAGCAGCGCCGGCTGCACCTGGCACGCGGCCTGCTGACCCTGGGCTGGATGCTCGCGGCCGCGACCGTGGCCTGCGTGCTGGCCGGTCACCTGGCGCTGGCCGCGTTCCTGATGAAGCAGGCGGCGTGGAGCGCGCTGGTGCTGGCGCTGCTGTACCTGTGCGGCAGGGTCATCCGCGATGCGACGGACCTGGTGGTCGAACAGCGCCAGCGGTTGCTGCTCGGGTCGCGGCGCCTGGGCATCAGCACGCGGCGGCTCCAGCAGGCGGTGATCGTGGCCGGCGGCGCGGGCGTGCTGGCGCTGGCCTGCCTGGCGGTGATGCTGATCACCGCGCCCTACGGCCTGGGTCCCGCGGACGTGCTGGGGCGGGTGTTCGACAGCGGCGGCAGGTTGCGCGTAGGCGACCTGAGCTTCAGTCCCTGGCAGATCGTCCGCGCGATCCTGGTGCTGGGCGTGGTGGTCCTGCTGGGGCGGCTGCTGGCCCGCTGGCTGGCCTGCCGGCTGCTGCCGACCACGCGCCTGGACAGCAGCGTGCAGGCGTCGCTGACAACGCTGGTGAGCTACGCCGGCGTGGTGCTCGGCATCGGCCTGGGGCTGGCCGCGCTGGGGGTGGAGCCCAACCGCATCACCTGGGTGGTCAGCGCGCTGACGGTAGGCATCGGCTTCGGCCTGCAGGCCATCGTGCAGAACTTCATTTCCGGGCTGATCCTGCTGGTGGAGCGGCCGGTGAAGGTGGGCGACTGGGTGGTGGTGGGCGACGCCGAGGGCGACGTGCGCCGCATCAACGTGCGCGCCACCGAGATCGCGCTGCCGGACCGCACCACCGTGCTGGTGCCCAACTCGGAACTGATCACCAAGGTGGTGCGCAACCGCACCTTCGCCGCCGGCGACGGACTGGTGAAGATCGTGGTGCCGGTGTCCGCCACCGCCGATGTGGAGCGGGTGACCGGCATCGCCCGCACGGTCGCGCAGGGCCACCGCGAACTGAAGTCCGCGCCCGCGCCGCTGGTGCAGGTGGAGGACGTCAAGGACAACAAGATATGGCTGGGCGTTTCCGGCTACGTGGACGGCCCGCGCCAGGTCAACCGCATCCGCGCCGAACTGCTGTACGCCCTGCTGCGACGCTTGCAGGCGGAGGGCATTCCGCTGACCTAGCGCGGGCGTCAGTTGCGCATCTGCAACGAGACGCGGCCCTCGGCGTCGCCTTCGATGAACGCGGTCACCCGCGTGTCCATGCTGCGGAAGGCCAGGTCCACGCGCTGGCCGCCCACTGTCAGGTCGTGGATAGTGACGTCCTGGATGCCGAACGGGAGTTCGGCGCGCTGGACGTGGATGGTGCGGTGGGTGTCGTCCACGTCGATGCCCAGGCAGGCTTGCAGCAGCATGAAGGCCGAGCCTGCCGCCCACGCCTGCGGCAGGCAGGCCACCGGATAGGCCACCGGCGGCGCGCCCTGCGCGCGCGCGAAGCCGCAGAACAACTCCGGCATGCGCATGTCGAAATGCACCGCCGCCTCGAACGCGCCGCGCAGCAGCCGCGTCGCCGCCCCGCGCACGCCGTAGCGCGCCAGGCCGCTGGCGCACATCGCCGAATCGTGCGGCCAGACCGACCCGTTGTGGTAGGCGATGGGATTGAAGCGCGCTTCGCCGCGCGCGACCGTGCGGATGCCCCAGCCGGTGAAGAACGCCGGCGACATGAGCTGCTCTGCTACCGCCAGGCCGCGCTCGGGCGCGGGCAGGCCCACGTGCAGCAGGTGCCCGGCGTTGCTGGCGCGCACCGCGCACAGCGCACCTTCGCCGTCCAGCGCCATGCCGTAGTAGGCTTGCTCGGGCATCCAGAACAGGCGCTCGACGGCGGCCCGCAACTCGCCGGCGCGGCGTTGCCAGTGCGAGGCCGCATGCGAGTCCCAGCGCTCCCCCAGTTCGGCCATGGTCATCAGCGCGGCGTAGGCGTAGCCCTGCACCTCGACCAGGGCGATCGGCCCTTCGGCCAGTCGCCCGTCGGCGTGGAAGACCGAATCGCCGCTGTCCTTCCATCCCTGGTTCGCCAGCCCGCGGTCGCTCGCGCGCGCATACACCAGCAGGCCGCGCGGGTCGCCGTCGCAGACGCGCTCGATCCACTCCATGGCCGCCAGCAGCGCCGGCCACAGTGCCTGCACGGTCTCCAGGTCGCCGGTGCGCCGCAGGTAGGCGCCGGCCAGCGCGATGAACAGCGGCGTCGTGTCCACGCCGCCGTAGTACAGGCCGAACGGCAGTTCCTTCAGCGTCGACATCTCGCCCTTGCGCGTCTCGTGCATGATCTTGCCGGGCGAAGCGTCCAGGAACGGCGATTCCTCCTTGGCCTGGTGCTCGGCCAGGAAGCCCAGCACGCCCTTCGCCAGCGCCGGGTCCAGCCACAGCGTCTGCATCGCCGTGATCACCGCGTCGCGCCCGAACGGCGTGGAGAACCAGGGAATGCCGGCATAGGGATAAGGGCCGGTCTCCAGGTCGCTGGTCAGCAGCGCCAGATCCGAGCGCGAGCGTCGCATCCACTGGTCGAACAGCGGGCCGCTGCTGCTCACGCGCGCGCCGCGCCGCTGGCGCCGGCGCATGTTGCGGCGGGCGGTCGAGGCTTCCTCGCGGTAGCGCTCGCGCGAAGGTGCGGCCTCGTGGGCCACGCCGATCTCGGTGTACAGCTCCTCCACGCCGCCCGGCGGCAGCATCAGCACGATCTCCAGTTCGCCCGGCGCGAGCGCGGCCGGCGGATGCGAGAACAGGATCGACGACACCCGCGCCACGCCGTCCAGACCTTCGTAACGGAATGCGTAGCCCCACTCGTCGCTCTCCGGCCCCAGCAGCCGGCCGCGCGCCGGCCGCCGGCTGCCCCGCACTTCGAACATGTCCACGAAGTCGGCGGCCAGCCGGAAGCGCAGCGGCAGCCGCGTGGCCCGGTCCCCGTAGTTGGTGCAGGCGATGCGCTCGAACATGCGCTCGCGGCGCAGGAAGCGGCTGCGGGCGATGTGGATAAGCCCTTCCGGCGCGCCCATCTCGTCGATGGCCGACAACGTGCGGTTGGTCAGGTGGGCGACGAACTGCACGTTGTCCTGGGTGACGGCCGAACTCAGCAGCGCCGGCTCCAGGTCGCCCAGCAGCATCTCGTAGCGCGACACGATGCGCGTGTCGTGGATGAAGAAGCCCTCGCTTGGCGCCACGATGTTGCCGAGGCTGTTGGCGACCAGGATGCTGTCGCCGTCCTTCAGCACGTGGCGCGTCAGCGGCGCGGTGTCGTTGTTCTCCATCCGCTCACGCCTTCATGCGACGGGGAGCGCCCTCCACCATCTCGGCGTAGAGGGCTTCGTAGTCGGCGGCCATGCGTTCGGCGTCGAAGCGCGCCTCGAAGCGCCGGCGGACCGCGGCGCGGTCGAGCCGGCGCGCGCGCGCGACCGCGTCCACCGCTTCGCCGACGTTTTCCACCACGAAGCCGGTGACGCCCTCGTCCACCACCTCCGGCACCGAGCCCTCGCGCCAGGCGATCACCGGCGTGCCGCAGGCCATCGCTTCGATCATCACCAGCCCGAAGGGCTCGGGCCAGTCGATCGGGAACAACAGCGCGGCCGCGTTGCCGAGGAAACCGGGCTTGCCCGCATCGTCGATCTCGCCGACGAACTCCACGTCGCCGCCCGCGGCCAACGGCTCGATGCATTCGTGGAAATAGCGCTTGTCGGCTTCGCCCACCTTGGCCGCGATCTTCAGCGGCAGGCCCGCGCGCCGTGCGATCTCGATGGCGCGGTCCGGGCGTTTCTCTGGCGAGATGCGGCCCAGGAAGGCCAGGTAGTCGCCGCCGGCGCGCACCGGCGGTGGCCGCAGCAGCGACGCCGGCATGCCGTGCGGGATGGTGCGCCACCAGTTGGCCCACGGCATGGGCCGGCGCTGGTGGTCGGAGATGGAGACCAGCGGGAACATCGACCAGCGGCGGTACGCCTGCGCCAGGTCCTGCTTGTCCTGCCGGCCGTGCAGAGTGAAGACGCACTTGCCGGCCACGTCGCGGAAGATCGGCAGGGGCAGCAGGTCGATGTGGAAATGCAATACGTCGAATTCGTCCGCGCGCTCGCGGATGCGGTCCAGCATCGACAGGTGCGCCGCCAGCATGGATTTCAGCGGCGCCGGGTCCAGGCGGACGGCCACGTCGCGGAAGCTGGTCAGGTTGGCCGAGGTGACCGAATCGCCGCTGGCGAACAGGGTCACGTGGTGCCCGCGCCGCACCAGCGATTCGGTCAGCCAGGACACCACCCGCTCGGTGCCGCCGTACAGCTTCGGCGGCACGGATTCGGCCAGCGGCGCGATCTGCGCGATCCTCATGGCGCGCCTCCCTCGACCAACGGGATCGCCGGGCGCGGCGGCCGCTCCGTGCCGTCGCCGTCGCCGCCTTCGTCCTGCAGGCGCGCCAGGAAGCCGCGCGACCACGCATCGATGCCGTTGCGGCGTATCGTCGCCATCATCGCGTGCCAGCGCTCGCGTCGTTCCGCGCGCGGCATCGCCAGCGCCGTGCCGATGGCGTCGGCGGCCTGATCGACGTCGTGCGGATTGACCAGCAAGGCCTCGCGCAGTTCGTGCGCTGCGCCGGCGAAGCGCGATAGCACCAGCACGCCGGGATCGGCGGGCTCCTGCGCCGCCACGTATTCCTTCGCCACCAGGTTCATGCCGTCGCGCAGTGGCGTCACCAGGGCCAGGTCCGCGGTGCGGTAGAAGCCGGCCAGCACGGTGTGCGGATAGCAATGGTTGACGTAGCGCAGCGGCGTCCAGTCCGGGCGCGCGTGCAGGCCGTTGATGTGGCCGGCCAGGCGTTCTAGTTCCTGCCGCAGCGTCTGGTATTCCGGCACTTCGCCGCGCGAGGGCGGGGCGATCTGCAGGTAGGTCACCGGGTCGTGCCCGCCGTCGTCCCGCTCCAGATGGCGGGCGAACGCACGGAAGCGCTCCGGCAGGCCCTTGGAATAGTCGAGCCGGTCCACGCCGATGGCCAGGCGCCGCCCCGACAGGCTGTGGTGCAGGGCCAGCGCCGCTTCGCGCGCGGGCGCCGCGGTTGCGTCGCGCGCCACCGCGTCGGCGTCGATGCCGATGGGGAAGGCCGCGATGGCGCAGCGGCCGGCGGGAACCTGGAACTGGGCGAAGTGGCGCCGCAGGTTGTCGGCGTCGGCCGGCGTCTGCACGCCGACCAGATCGTAGTCGGCCAGCCGGGACAGCAGGTCACGATGCTCCGGCAGCATGCACAGCGCGTCCCACGACGGCATCGGGATATGCAGGAAGAAGCCGATGCGCTGGCGCACGCCGCGCTCGCGCAGCGCACGCGCCAGCGGGATCAGGTGGTAGTCGTGTACCCACAGCACGTCGTCGCCACGCAGTTCCCGCGCCAGCGCGTCGGCGAAGCGCGCGTTCACCGCAAGATAGCCTTCGTAGGCTTCGCGGTCGAAGTGGACCAGGTCGCTGCGGTAGTGCAGCAGCGGCCACAGCGCGCGGTTGGCGAACCGGTGGTAGTAGGCGTCGAACTCGGCCTCCGGCAGGTCCAGCGTGCAGAAGCGGATGCCGTCGCCGATCTGCGTCTGCGGCGGTCCGTCGCCGAAGCCGCCGCTCCAGCCGAACCAGACGCCGCGCCGCTGCCGCAGCAGCCCCTGCAGGGCCACCGCCAGGCCGCCGGCGCGCACGTCGCCGGGCGTGGCGACACGGTTCGACACCACCAACAACCTACCCATGCCTTGCCTCCTCGTAACCGATGTGCGCGCCGGCCAGCCAATCCAGCACCGCCGCCGGACCGCGCAGCGCGTAGCGCGCCGCACTGGCCCGCGCCGTCGCGCCGACGCGCACGCTGATGCCTCCCATGTCGTTGACGGCGACGAAGCCCGGTTCGTCGGCGGGATCGTCGCCGGCGAACACCGGCACGCGCCCGCGGAACGGCGGCAACCGCATGAAGCGCCGGATCGCGGCGCCCTTGTCCATGCCGTCCGGGCGGATCTCGATGCCGTGCGGGCCGGGATGGAGCCGGTGCGTGGGCACCCTGCCGGCGATCTCGTGCGCGAGCGCGGTGAACGCCGGGGCTGCCGCGGGCGCCGCACGCCAGTGCAGATACAGGCAGGCGCCGTGCGCTTCGACCGTCGCGCCGGGATGGACACTCTCTATCGTCCGTGCGCGAGCGATCCATTCCTGCGGCACCGTCGGCACCGGCGCGACCTTTCCGTCGCCGGGCCGCCATTCCAGCCCGTGCAGACCGGCCACGTGGCGCGGGCGCGCGGGATGGAACAGCGCATCCAGCGACACGATGCTGCGCCCACTGACCAATGCAATCGCGCCTTGCAGCGCATCGTCCAGGGTCGCCAGCAGCGGTGCGACGCGCGCGTCGAGCACTACGTCCTGCGGGCGCGCGACGTGATGCGTCAGCGTGCCATCTACATCGAGGAACAAGGCCCAGCGCGATTCGGGAAGAGGGGGAGTTCGGTCGCCGTCATCACCATCCATGCGGCCACGATACGGGCCGCGATGTGATGCGGGCGTGCAAGCACTGTCCGCCGGCTGAAGAAGCGCTACGCGCCGCGGGGTTCACCACAACGTCACGGCCCGGATGCGAAACACTCCGTGCATTCACGACGGGACGCGCCATGGCCACGGAAAATGTCCACGAAGCGCCGCGAGGCAAGCTGTCGCGACGCGCCGCCATCGTGCGGTTCCTGTTCCGCTACCGGAATTCCGGCGTGTCCCAGGGACTCCGCTTCGACGCGCAACACGCCGAGTCCGATGCCGGCGAGGGAAGCCCGGAGCAGTTCGCCCATGAGATGGAGGCCATGGGCCCCACCTTCGTGAAGCTGGGGCAGATGCTGTCGACGCGGCCGGACCTGGTGCCGCCGCCCTACGCGGCCGCGCTGGAGCGCATGCAGGAGAAGGTGGCGCCGGTACCGTTCGAGGCGATCCGCGAACAGGTCGAGGAAGAACTGGGCGTGCGGGTCAGCAAGGCCTTCGACGCGTTCGACGAGAAGCCGCTCGGTTGCGCGTCGCTGGCGCAGGTGCACCGCGCGGTGATGCGCGACGGCCGCGAGGTCGCGGTGAAGGTGCAGCGCCCCGGTGTGGCCGCCGAAGTCCTGAGCGACCTGGACGTGCTCAAGGGCTTCGCCGACGCCGCCGACCGCATGACCGAACTCGGCCGCCACGTCCGCTTCGGCGACTGGCTGGGCGAGTTCACCCGCACGCTGATGGCCGAGCTGGACTACGTGGCCGAGGCCGAGAACCTGGAGCGCTTCCGCGATCACCTGGCGCCGTTCCGCCGGCTGTGGGTGCCGCGACCGGTCTGGGACTACTGCGGCCGGCGCGTGCTGACGATGGATCTGGTGCACGGCACGCGCGTGGACCAGGTGCACGGTGTGCGGCGTACCGAGGAGCCGATGGCGCCACTGGCGGAAGAACTGCTGCGCGGCTACCTGGACCAGGTGTTCGTGCACGGCGAGATCCACGCCGACCCGCACCCCGGCAACCTGCGGGTGACGCCGGACGGGCGCCTGGCGATCTTCGACCTGGGCATGGTCGCCAACGTGCCGCCCAAGCAGCGCGACCGCCTGCTCAAGCTGCTGTTCGCCGCGGTGGACGGGCGCGGCGAGCAGGTGGCCGAGGAGAGCATCGTGCTCGGCATCCGCCTGGACGACTACGACGAGCCGCGCTACATGCGCGAGGTCGGCCAGTTGATAGCGCGCTACACCGCGCACCGCGGCTCGATGTCCGAAGGGCGGGTGGTGCTGGACCTGGTGCGCATCGGTACCCAGTGCGGCCTGCGCACGCCGCCTGAACTGAGCCTGCTCGGCAAGACCCTGCTGAACCTGGACGCGGTGTGCCGGCTGCTGACGCCGGCGCTGGACACCAAGAGCGTGGTCGAGGACCAGCTCCAGCACGTGATGCGCGCGCGCCTGCGCCGTTCGCTGTCCTCGCCCAACGTGGCCAGCGAGTTGATGGAAGTCCAGTCGCTGCTGCGCGACGGCCCGCGCAAGATGTCCGACATCCTTTCGCTGATGGCCGAGAACCGCTTGCAGGTCAGGCTGGGGGGACTGGAGGACTCGCGCCTGATGGAGAACCTGCAGAAGATCGCCAACCGGATCGCGATCGGCGTGATCACCGCCGCGCTGATCCTGGCCTCGGCGCAGCTCATGCGCATCAGCACGCCGCACATGCTGTGGGGCTATCCGACGGTCGCGCTGCTGTTGTTCCTGCTGGCGGCGGCGCTGGGCTGTGGCATCGTGGTCAGCGCCCTGCTCAGCGACCACCGCGCGCGGCGGCGCGAGGAGCGCGGGCCGCGCTGAAACCGGCCTGCGCCCGCCACACGTAGCCCGTGCGCTTCAGTCCGGCGCCCTGGCGGGGACGAACGGGGAAACCGGATCGCTGGCGGGGAAGGTCTCTTCCAGCGCCTCGTCCTGGTTCTCGCTCTCGTGATCCTTGCGCTCCTGGCGGTGGCCGGGCGATTCGGGGCAGTTGCGATCCTCTCCCGGGCCTGGGGGATCCTTGCGGTCGCGCTGCATGGCGGCTCTCCTGCTGGATGGCGTGGCGGCCAGTCTTCCACGGCGCAGGTGGCAAGCAGGTGAAGCCGGCGGCCGCACATCGGCGGAAGTGCCGCGCAGGGAACCGCAGGCGCGGCATGCGGATGCCTGCCGCCAAAGTTGCGCTGGCGTGCGTCGCTATGCGGTCGCGGCAAGCGCGACGGGCAGCGGGAGCGGAGAACATGCGCAATAAAGTTCTTCCCATGACAACGGGATGCCGGCTCAGGAAGGAAGCGGATGATTCTCCGCCACGGCGCGCAGCCGTGGCGCATGCCGCCTGCGGATGGCGGCCAGGGCGGCGAGTTGCGGTGCGCGTTGCTTGGTCCAGCGCGCGCCCCAGCCCATGCCCGCCGCCGGCGAGCGCACGGCCACCATCGGCGTATCCGACAGCGGGTCGCTCAGGTGGATCTGCACGATCCAGCCGCGGCGCTGCTGGCGTACTTCCAACACCTCCACGTTCTCGAAGAACAGGCGCCGGCGCCCGGGATCCTCGATCCAGTAAAAGCACTCGGGCAGCTTGGAAGGAACGGCCTTGGTCATCTCGTGGCTCCTGCGAAGGCGGATGCGGCGGACGTCATTGCCGGTCGACCATGCCGGGCGTGCCGGCCTGCGCCGCGCAGTGCGCGCAGCAGTAGATCAGGCCGTCGCTCTCGCTGCCGTGGCCGATTACCCGGCAGCCGCAGTGCGCGCAGGCGGGCGCGAAGGCGTGGATGGCGCATTCGAAGGAATCGAAGGTGCCGCGGCGCCCTTCCTGTTCCAGGGTGAACGCCTTGTCGTACTCGTTTCCGCAGACATCGCAGCGGGGCATGGGGTGTTCTCCTCTCGTGGTCATGGGGTCAGGACGACCTTGCGGCCTTCGTCCTGCTTGTCGTTGAACAGGGCATGCCCATGCGCGGCGTCGGCCAGCGGCAGGCCGTCGCGGCGGCACACGCACATGCACGAAGCGAGGCACGAAGTCCGCTGCGTGCGTCCGTGCCGCGCCTAGGAGCCTTCCGGTCCGTCATCCGCGTCATCACCGTCGTCATTGGCCTGACCGGCGGCCTTGGCGCGGCTGCACAGGGCCAGGTCCATCATTTCGTCGGCCAGGTCGTATTCCGCCGCGACGTGCAGCAGGGCGCCGGTCAGCGCTTCGTGGATGTCGCCCGGTGTGCAGGCGTACAGGTCGTTCACCGCGGGCTCCAGCCGTGCCAGCACGCCCTGCGTGTCGGTGTCGGTGGAGTCGTGCAGGACCAGCGCCATGAAGGCGCTCAACCGCCGGTGGACGCGCACGGGGAGCCGGGCCTGGACGTCCATCACATCAACCGGCGGTCGAGCCTGAAGACTTCGGTGAAATCCGCCTTGCTCGCGGCATGGTCGGGATGCGCCGGATTGAGGATCAGGTTGTAGGAGGCGGGCGAGAGCGCGCAGGGGACGCGCAGTGCCAGGCTGCGGCGCGAAGCGAGCCAGGCGTCGCCGACGCGCTGCACGTCCTCGCGGTAGGGGCGTTCCTTCCAGTTCTCCGGCAGCGAATCCAGCACTTCGATCTGCCCGGGCCGCAGCCGCATGCGTGAACAGGCCAGCGTGTCGGGCAGCGAACTTTCCAGGTGGGCGAGGAATTCCAGCAGCGCGGTGGAGGCCTGGCAGGAGACGTAGATGGCGTGCAGGGTGCCGGAACTCCAGCGCCCGGGGGTCTGCTGGGTGGCGAAGGGCGCCTTCGTGCCGTCGTTGGCGATGACCTGGTAGACGGGAATCGCATCCATGATGTCGACTCGCGGGGAAACGCCGGAAGTCTAGGCCGCACGGTGAGAACAAAATGTCGATGCGTCGATCACGGTGCCTGCACGGACCGTGCGCCAGACTCGGTGCGATGGATGCATATTCGCTGATCGTGGCTCCGGACCACGTCGATTGCCTGCTCGGCCGCGTGGATGCACCCGGGCAGGATGGTGGTGTGCTCGAATGGAACGGCCGCCAGCTCCGGCTGGTGCACGAGCAATGCGGCCGCAATGGCGGCACGGCCTGGTTCATCTACGGCGATGTGGGCCTGTCCAAGCCCGAGGTCATCAGTCGCGCCGTGCAATGGTCGGAGAATTCCCAGCATCCGCGCCGTCCAGTGCTGCGCGCGTGAGCCGCGGGTTCACGCGGCCGTGATGGGAGTGCGCCAAGGCATGGGCGCGTGCAAGCGCGCACTTCCTGAAACGCAACGGCCTCTCGCTGGTACTGTTCCTCGCCTTCCTGGCCGCGCAGGTGATGGCGGGTCACTCGGTCTACAACGAACGAACGGTTGGAGCATGGGCTGCAACCGGTGACCCTGGCCCTGTATCTGGGCAGCGGCCATTTCCTGTCGGCCACGTTCGAGAACTGGGAAAGCGAATTCCTGCAGATGGGCATGTACGTGCTGCTGACGGTCTGGCTGCACCAGCGTGGCTCGGCCGAGTCGCGGCCGCTCGATCCCGCTGACGAGGAAGAGCGCATCGATCCAGGCCCCGCGCCGTGCGGGAGCACCGCGCGATGCGCCGCCGGTCATTCCTCCTGCGCCCACCGCGCCAGGTTCTGCTTCACCCGGTCGATGCCTTCCCACGGATCCTTGCGCCGCCGTTTCAATTTCGCCGGCACGTCCTTGAGAGTGAACGCACTGGCCTTCGTCACCCTGGGCAGGTCGCTCCAGGCCACGGGCATCGCCACCGGGGCGCCGGCCCGGGCGCGCAGCGAATAGGACGCCACCGCCGTGGCGCCGCGCCCGTTGCGCAGGTAGTCCACGAAGATGCGCTTGTTGCGCAGGCTCTTGGTGGCGGTGGCGAGGAAGCGGTGCGGTTCGGACTTCGCCAGTGCATCGGCGAAGCCGTGCGCGAAGCGCCGGGTCAGCTCCCAGTCGCAGCCCGGGTTGAGCGGCACCACCACGTGCAGGCCCTTGCCGCCGGATACGCGCAGGAAGGCTTGCAGTTCCAGCCGTTCCAGAAGCCTGCGGATGTCCATCGCGGCCTGCTTCACTTCCGCGAAGGGCACGTCGGGGCCGGGATCGAGGTCGAACACGATGCGGTCCGCCCGGTCGGGATCGCTGGCGCGCGAGCCCCAGGGATGGAATTCGAGCGTGTTGAACTGCACCAGTTCCATCAGGCCCGCCAGGTCTTCCACGACCAGGTAGTCCGCCTCGCTGCCGGACTCTTCCCTCAGCCTGACCGTGGACACCAGTTCCAGCCCCGCGACGGGATGTTTCTGGAAGAAGCATGACCGCTCGATCCCGGCCGGGCAGCGGATGACGGACAGGGGGCGACCCGCGATCTGCGGCAGCAGATGGTCGGCCACGGCCAGGTAGTAGTCCCACACGTCCTGCTTGGTGATCCTGTCTTCGGGAAACAGCATCTTGCCGGGGCTGGACAGCGTGGGCAGCGCGCGTTGGCGCGCGGTCTTGCGGGGAGTCTCCATGGCGGTGGTCCTGCTTGCGCGAGTGGCCGCATTGGCCGCGCGGACGGGCGCTGCGGCGCGGTCGCTGTCGGCCAGGTCGCCGATGTCCTTGTCGGGGCGGATGGCCTTGAGCGAAGGCTGGCGCAGCAATCCCTGGCGCCCGATGCCGCGGTAGAGGACTTCCACCACGAACCGCGGCTCGAACCAGGTGGCGGTGCGCAGGTCGGTGTCCGTCGTGCCCATGTGGGCAGTGGGTTGCTTGCGGCCGCCCTTGGCGAGCTTCGATGCGATCCGGCGCATCGATGCATGGTCGAAGCCGGTGCCCACGCGGCCGGCATAGCGCCAACCGTGTTCGCGGTCGGGCCGGGCCAGCAGCAGCGAACCGAAGCCGGTGCGGCTGCCCTTGGGTGCGGTGTAGCCCACCACCGCGAACTCGTCGGAGAGCAATTGCTTGGTCTTGCGCCAGTCGTCGCTGCGGCCGCCTCGGTAGGGCCGGTCGGCGCGCTTGGAGATGATGCCTTCGAAGTGGCGCTCGCCGGCCAGCCGGAACGCCGCGTCGCCTTCGCCCTCGATGTGCGAACTGAAGGCCAGGTGCGCGGGCGCGTCCGCCAGCAGTTCGCGCAGCAGCGCCTTGCGCTCGGCGAGCGGCGCGCCCGACACGTCCACGCCGTCGATGTACAGCAGGTCGAAGAGCACCAGCACCAGCTTGCCCTGCCGCTCGCCGGAGAGGATGGACTGGAGCAGATTGAAATCGTCCTTGCTGCCGGAGCCGGCGATCAGTTCGCCGTCCAGCGCGGCCGAGTCCAGGCCCAGCGCTTCCACGGCGTCGCGGATGTCCGGGATTTTGGCCGTCCATTCCAGCGCGTTGCGCGACCACAGCCGTGCCTTGCCTGCGTCGACGATGGGCTGGATCCGGTAGCCGTCCCACTTGAACTCGTGGATCCATTGGCAGCCTTGCGGCGGCGCATCGCCCAGCCGGGCGAGTTGCGGCTCGAACGGTCCGGCCGGCGGCGCGGCCTTTCTGGCACCGGTGAGCGCCAGCGCCTGTTTCGCCCAGTTCTTCCTGCGCCGCTTCCTGGCGGGCACGGTGGCGAGCCGCTTCCTGCCCGTCTTGCCGCTGCCTGCGCGCTTGCGGTCTTCCGCCGGCGCGGGCGCGACGCCGGCCAGCAGGTCGTCGGCTTCCAGCGTGCCGGCGTAGGCGTCCTGGTCCTTGAACAACAGCCATTGCGGTTGCCGGGCCGGCTTGCCCGAGCGCACCAGATGCCAGCCGCCCTTGAGCCGGGTGCCGAACAGTTCGAAGCGCAGGTGGCCTTTCGCCAGTTGCGCTTCGGGGTCGCCGTCGGTGGCCCACACGCCGCGGTCGAACAGGGCCACGTGTCCGCCGCCGTACTGGCCCTTCGGTATCTCGCCCTCGAAGCCGGCGTAGTCCAGCGGATGGTCTTCCACTTCGATGGCCATGCGCTTGACGCCGGGATCGTAGCTGGGCCCCTTGGGCACCGCCCAGCTCTTCAGCGCGTCGCCCACCTGCAGGCGGAAGTCGTAGTGCCTGCGGCTGGCGTGATGGAGCTGTACCACGAAGATCGCGCGCTGCCCCGGCTGCACCGCCTTGCCGGGCTCCGGCTCGCGGGTCTTGTCGAAGCTGCGCTTGCGGCGGTAGTCGGCCAGGCTCATGGCGCGGGTTCACCGGTCCCGGGGGCGGTGCGCGGCGGAATGCGCCGCGTGGACGGCATTGTGCGCCTTGGTGCGCGGAATCGTGCGGGCGGTCGGCGGCCGGGCTGCGCCGTGCTTGCCGCGGGAACCGCCTTCGCGCCTGTCGGCGGCCACGGCCCTCGCCTGCGGCATCAGGATGCCTTGCGCGCCGTGGATTTCTTCGCGGCCTTGGTCGCCTTCTTCGCCGGCCTGGCGGGGGCTTTCTTGGCCGAGGCCTTGGCAGGCGTGCGCTTCCTGGTCTGCAGGCTCTGTTGCAGCAGCGACATGAAATCGACCACGTTGGTGGTCGCGTCCTCGTGCGGCTCGGGCTCCTCGAAGCGGGTGGTGGCGCCAGCGGACTTGATCCGCTTCCGGATGATCTCGGACAGCCGCACGCGGAATTCGTCGTGGTAGTCCGCCGGGTTCCAGTCGGACGTCATCGATTCGATCAGCCGCTCGGCCATCTCCAGTTCCTTCGGCGCCAGCCGGTAGTCCGAGGGCTTGCCTTCCGGCAGCCTGTATTCGTCGAAGTCCACCAGTTCCTGCGGATAGCGCAGCAGGATCAGCACCAGCGCGTCGCCCTCCGGCATGACCGCGCACATGTACTCCCGCGTGCGGATGACCACCCGGGCGATGCCGGTCTTGCCGGTCTTGCGCAGGGTTTCGCGCAGCAGCACATAGCCTTTCTCGGCCTTCTTGCCCGGCACCAGGACGTAGGGCTTCTCGAAGAACCTCAAGTCGATGCTGGAAGCGTCCACGAAGGTCTCCACGTCCACCGACTCGTGCGTCTCCGGCGCGGCGGCGGCAATGTCCTCCTTCTCCACGACCACGTAGCTGCCCTTGTCGTACTCGAACGCCTTGACGATGTCCTTCCAGGGCACTTCCTCGCCGGTGTCCGCATTGACGCGCTCGAAGCGGATGGGCTTCCGGTCGCGGGAATCGAGCATGCGGAAGCTCAGGTCGGTGCGGCGCTCGCCGGGCATCAGCGAGACCGGGATGTTGAGCAGGCCGAACGACAGCGAACCGGTCCAGATCGGGCGGGCCATGACGGACTCCAGCGCGGGCGGTTCCTCTTTCTACGACGCGGGGTGTGAAAGCGTCGTTGCGCCGGAAAGTGGTTGCAAGCCCCGGCCGGAAACCACGCGCGCATGCCGGTGCAGGCGTGAAGTGGCACAAGCGCGGGCGGTGAGGTCGCAACGAAATTCATGGAGGGCCACGGTCTAGATGCTGGTGTGGATGCGCGTGCCGGGCGACGTGATCTTCAGCGTCGGCGCGGTCGCGCTGGCGTGGTTCACCCTGCGGCTGTGGGCGGCACCGGCGACAGCGCTGCCGGAAGGCATGCCGGATGACGATACGGCGCTTAAGGCCGCGGGCGGATGCGGGTAGAGAGCGGTGGGCGAGGGAACTGGTGTCCCTCGCTCGCTGTGGGCGTGGTGCTGGGCAATGCATCGGCGCCCGCCGTTCCGCGCGTGCACTAACTGGTTGGATGCGTGCTTGGCCTCAGGCTCCCGCAGCAACGACATCGAAGGCGGCCGCACTCGGGCCGCCCCTTCCATGCATCGAGAACGCTTTCTCGTCTGCCGGATGCCGGTGCACGGCAGGCTTCTTCTCCCGGAGTGGGAGAGAAGCCTCATCCGCGAGCAATGGCTAGGCCACTGGCCGGTCGCAACGCACAAGGGCCGTCGCCGGCCCGTGCGCCCTCAGTTCTTGCCCGCCTCGCGCTCCACCGCCGAGGCTTCGCGCAGCTCCTTCTCGCTGGCGCGCAGCGCTTTCACGTCGAGCGGGCGGATGGTCTGGATGCGGCACGGGATCTTGATGCCGGACGTGCCGCTGCCGCGCGGGATGACGTCGTCGAAGCGGGCCGAGACGCGGTTCATCTGGTTGGTGATGCTGATGGCCACCGCGTAGTTGAGGTCGGTGCAGGGACCGGACAGTTCCAGCAGGAACGCTTCGCTGGGCTTGGTCCAGACGACCAAGGCGCTGTCGCCGAGCGGGCTCCAGCCGTTGAGGCTGCCGAAGTAGCGGAAATCGGAAACGGGCTGGCCGGCGTGGTCGCGGTAGAGGGCGAGCTTGTCGGCGTCGGAGGGCCGGCCGCCGGTGGCGCAGGCCGACAGGCCGGCCGTGGACAGAAGCAGTGCGAGGGACAACCAGGGTTTCATGGCGGGCTCCATGTCAGGGTGTCGGGATTCTCTCCGCCGCCATGATGCGCCCGACCGGCGCGGCCGGCGCTGGCCGGGCGCCCGCACGTTCAGCATGCGTGCGGCTTGCCATCCTCCCGGGCGATCCGTATCATTGCCTGCCTTCGCACCGGCTCAGCCGTCACGCGACAGAATCTTGGCCGGGTAGCTCAGTTGGTAGAGCAAGGGATTGAAAATCCCTGTGTCGGGGGTTCGATTCCCTCCCCGGCCACCATGTATTCCAGGGGCCTGCAGCAATGCAGGCCCTTTTCTTTTGGCCGATGTCCAGGATGGTGCGTGAGCGTAGTCCGCTGCGGCCCTTCTTGCATGCGGATTGCCCGTCGCGGAAGCGTTTCCGCGGCAAGCGGGAGGCTATTCCTGCGGCACGTAGCCTGCGGGCTTCTCCGCGCCGCCGCCGAACAGGAACTTCTCCAGTTCCGCTTCCAGGAACGCGCGGTGCTTGGGGTCGCGCGGCGACAGGCGGTTCTCGTTGATCAGCATGGTCTGGTGCGCCAGCCAGGCGGCCCACGCGGGCTTGCCGATGTGGGCGAAGACGCGCTTGCCCAGTTCGCCGGGATAGGGGACGAAGTCCAGGCCTTCCGTTTCGCGTTGTTCGTACTGGCAGAAGACGGTGCGGGGCATGGCGGGCATCTCGTGGGTGGTCGCGGGGTCCGCGACTAGGCGGGGACGGCGGCGGAAAGCAGCTTGCGGATGGGTGCGGGCAGGCCCAGCGACGGCAGTTCCGCGCGCGCCACCCAGCGCAGGTCGCCATTGTCGCGCAAGCCGCCGCGCAGGGCGACCTTGCGCAGGCGCAGCGGTTGCAGGTGCAGGCGGTAGTGGCTGAAGGTGTGCACGATCAACGGCAGTTCTTCGGCCGCGTCGTAGTCGCCTTCGACTTCGCACGCGAACCATTCGCGCATCGCGCCGTCGGTGTCGGCCTGCGGCAGCGTCCACAGCGAGGCCCAGATGCCGGTCGGCGGGCGGCGTTGCAGCAGCAGGTCGCCGCCGCGGTTCTCCAGCCACAGCGCCACCGCTTCGCGCTCGGGCAGGGTCTTGCTCGGCTTGGCGGTGGGCAGCGCGTCGGTCAGGCCTTCGCGCCGCGCCACGCAGTCGTCCTGCAACGGGCACAGGGCGCAGGCCGGCCGGGCGCGGGTGCACAGGGTGGCGCCGAAATCCATCTGCGCCTGGGTGTAGTCGGCCAAGCGGCCGCCGGGGACGTGGCGGACGTGTTCGCCGGCCAGTTCCCACAGCCGTTTTTCCACCGCCGGCAGGCCGGGCCAGCCGGCGATGCCGTGGACGCGCGCCAGCACGCGCTTGACGTTGCCGTCGAGGATGGGAAAGCGGTCGTTCCATGCCTGTGCCAGGATCGCGCCGGCGGTGCTGCGGCCGATGCCGGGCAGGGCGTGCAGCGCGTCGAAGTCACGCGGCAGGTCGCCGCCGTGTTGCGCGACGCAGGCTTTCGCCGCGGCGTGCAGGTTGCGCGCGCGGGCGTAGTAGCCCAGGCCGGCCCAGTGCGCCATCACCTCGTCAGTGGACGCGGCGGCCAGATCGGGCAGGGTGGCGAAGCGTTCCACGAAGCGCAGGAAGTACGGAACGACCGTGGCCACCTGCGTCTGCTGCAACATGATCTCCGACAGCCACACGCGGTACGGCGTGCGCGGATGCTGCCAGGGCAGATCGTGGCGGCCGTGGCGGTCGAACCAGGCCAGCAGGCGGTGGGCGAAGGAAGAGTTCGACATCGGGGTGCCCATGTGGGAGCGACGTCAGTCGCGACCTGGGGGACGGAATGTCGCGACTGACGTCGCTCCCACGGTCTGCATCGCGCGATCAGGCACTGCCCAGCGCTTCCGGCAGCAGGGCGTCGGCGAAGGCTTCCGCGTCGAACACGCGCAGGTCTTCCGGGCGCTCGCCGATGCCGGCATAGCGGATCGGGATGCCGAACTCGCGGGCCAGCGCGAACACCACGCCGCCCTTGGCGGTGCCGTCCAGCTTGGTCACCACCAGCCCGGTGACGCCGACCGCAGCATGGAACTGGCGCAGTTGCGACAGCGCGTTCTGCCCAGTGGTGCCGTCGATGACCATCAGCACCTCGTGCGGCGCGGTCTCGTCGATCTTGCCCAGCACGCGGCGGATCTTGCCCAGTTCGTTCATCAGCCCGGTCTGGGTGTGCAGGCGGCCGGCGGTGTCGGCGATCAGCACGTCGAAGCCGCGCGACTTGGCCGACTGCAGCGCGTCGAACGCGACCGAGGCGGCGTCGGCGTCCTGGCCCTGCGCGACCACGGGCACGCCGTTGCGCTCGCCCCAGGCCTGCAACTGCGCCACCGCGGCGGCGCGGAAGGTGTCGCCGGCGGCCAGCATCAGGCTGTGGCCGTCCTGCTTGAAGCGGCGCGCCAGCTTGCCGATGGTGGTGGTCTTGCCCACGCCGTTGACGCCCACGGTCAACACCACGAAGGGCTTGTGGCCGGCATCGATGGCGAGCGGCCGGGCGACCGGCGCGATCAGTGCGATCAGGTCGGCGCGCAGCGCCTTCAGCAGCGCCTGCGCATCGGCGAACTCGCGCTGCTTCATGCGCTTGCGCAGGTCTTCGACGATGGCGGTGGTGGCCGGCACGCCGACGTCGGCGGTCAGCAGCGCGGTCTCTATTTCGTCCAGCAGGTCGTCGTCCAAGCGCGGATTGCGCGTGAACAGCCCGGCCAGTCCCAGCGCGGCGCTGGTGCGGCGCAGGCGGTCGCGCCAGCCTGACTTGCCGGCCGCGGCGGCGGGTGCGAGGGCGGCGTCCGCTTCCGGCTGGTCCTGTTCCGGAGCCGGTGCAGCGGCAGCGGGGGCATCGGCACGGGCGGCGGCCTGGCCGGCTGCTGCGCTTGCCGTGCCGTCCACGCCGGCCGTCAGTGCGGGAGGAGAAGGAGGAACGGCGGCATGTCCCTGCGCATCCGCGGGCGCGGGCGTCGCTTCGCCCGGCGCGCGGGGCAGGGCGGCGGCGAGTTCCTCGGTGCTGGGGCGGGTCTGGGCGGCGTCCTGGCCGTCCTGGGGCTTCTTGCGGCGGAAAAAACCGATCATCGCGCGGGGGACCGTGAAGAGGGCGACATGCTACCACCCGGCCGTTCGCGGCCCGTGGCGGCGGGACTCAAGATGGGGGCGGCGGCGGCCGATATCGATGGCGGGAATCCTCGGGAGCCGCCCTTGCCTGGTATCGCCGACATCGCCGTTTCGGGGCTGCGCGCCGCTTCGCTGGGGCTGCGGACGAGCGCGCACAACCTCGCCAACCTGTCCACGCCGGACGCCGCGCGGCAGGGGGTGGCGCTGTCCGCCGCGGCCGGCGGCGGCGTTGCAGCGACGGTGGTCGAAGCGCCCGCGGACCCGGCGGCCCCGCTGGAGGACGTGGCCGCGATGCTGGCCTACCGCACGCTGGCCGGCGCGAACCTGGCCGTGCTGCGGATCGCCGACCAGACGCTGGGGAGCCTGCTGGACGTCAGGGCATAGGGGCGGGCCCGCATTCTTCCCGCCGCGATCGGGAGGAAGTGCCCGTCCGGGAAAGCCGGCTTCTCGCCTTGCGCGGGGGAATGCGCAAGGAAGTCCAACCCGGCACCCGATACGGATGTGGATGAGGGCGCTGCCGGCACGGAAGGCTCAGCACGCGCGGAGAAGAATGGCGAAACGCGGACAGCCCCAAATTTCTCCGGGGGCCGCGTCTCCGTTCACGCATCACCGTTACCTGCTTTCGCAAGGACCCGCGCAGGTCGAAGCCGGAAACGGCGACGGCGCCTCAGGCGCCGCCGCGGTAATGACCCAGCCGCCTTCGCGCTGCACCGCGCGCAGCCGCGATCCCTCTCCCCGCGGGCGGGGAGAGGAGAGCGACTCAGGCCGACAGTTCCAGCAGCAGGGCGTTGAGGCGCTTCACGTAGCCGGCCGGGTCCTTGAGGCTTTCGCCGGCGGCCAGCGCGGCCTGGTCGAACAGCACGCGGGTCAGACCGGCGAAGCGGGCGGCATCCTGTTCCGCGTCCAGCCTTTCGATCAGCGGATGCGCGGGGTTGAACTCGAACACCGGCTTGCTCTCCGGCGCCTTTTGCCCGCTGGCCTCCAGCAACTGGCGCATCTGCACGCCCAGGTCGCCCTGGCCCATCGCCAGGATGGCCGGCGAATCGGTCAGGCGATGGGAGACGCGCACGTCGGCCACGTCCAGGCCCAGCACCGCCTTGATGCGGCCGGCGAGCGCCTCCTTGGCCTTGGCGGTCTCTTCCTGCGCCTGCTTCTCCTCCTCGCTGTCCAGCGCGCCCAGGTCCAGGTCGCCGCGCGCCACGTCGACGAAGGACTTGCCGTCGAACTCGGTCAGGTAGCCCATCAGCCATTCGTCGATGCGGTCGGTCAGCAGCAGCACCTCGATGCCCTTCTTGCGGAATACCTCCAGGTGCGGGCTGTCCTTGATTTGCGCATGGGACTCGCCGGTCAGGTAGTACAGCTTGTCCTGGCCTTCCTTCATGCGGCCCACATAGTCGGCCAGCGACACGTCCTGCTCGCCGCTGCCGCGGGTGGAGGCGAAGCGCAGCAGGCCGGCGACCTTCTCGCGGTTGCCGTAGTCCTCGGCCGGGCCTTCCTTCAGCACCTGGCCGAAGTTCTTCCAGAACGCCCTGTAGTCCTCCGGCTTGTCCTTGGCCAGCTTCTCCAGCATGTCCAGCGCGCGCTTGGTCAGCGCCGAGCGCATGGAGTCGACCACCGGGCCGGACTGGAGGATTTCGCGCGAGACGTTGAGCGACAGGTCGGACGAATCCACCACGCCCTTGATGAAGCGCAGGTACAGCGGCAGGAACTGCTCGGCCTGGTCCATGATGAAGACGCGCTGCACGTACAGCTTCAGGCCCTTGGCGCCGTCGCGGTGGTACAGGTCGAACGGCGCGCGGCCGGGCACGTACAGCAGCGAGGTGTATTCCAGCTTGCCTTCGACCTTGTTGTGGCTCCACGCCGCCGGGTCGGTGAAGTCGTGGGCGATGTGCTTGTAGAACTCGGTGTATTCCTCGTCCTTGATCTCGGACTTGGGCCGCGTCCACAGCGCGCTGGCCTTGTTGACGGCTTCCCACTCGGGTCCGGCGGGCTCGTCTTCCGCATCGCCGTGGCGCTCTTTCCGCATCTCGATCGGCAGGCCGACGTGGTCGGAATACTTCTTGACGATGCCGCGCAACCTCCAGCCGTCGGCGAAGTCCTGCTCGCCGTCCTTCAGGTGCAGCACGATGCGGGTGCCGCGCTCGGGCTTGTCGACGGTGGCGACCTCGAAGTCGCCTTCGCCGGTGCTGGACCAGTGCACGCCCTCGGCGGCGGGCAGGCCGGCGCGGCGGCTGAACACGTCCACGCGGTCGGCGACGATGAAGGCGCTGTAGAAGCCCACGCCGAACTGGCCGATCAGGCTGGCGTCCTTCTTCTGGTCGCCGGACAGCGCCTTCAGGAACTCGCCGGTGCCGGACTTGGCGATGGTGCCGAGGTGGGCGATGGCCTCCTCGCGGCTCATGCCGATGCCGTTGTCGTCGATGGTCACCGTGCGCGCCTGCGGGTCGAACTCCACGCGCACGCGCAGGGTGGGGTCCTCCTCCAGCAGCGCGGGCTGCTTCAGCGCCTCGAAGCGCAGCTTGTCGGCCGCGTCGGCGGCGTTGGAGACCAGCTCGCGCAGGAAGATCTCCTTGTTCGAGTACAGCGAGTGGATCATCAACTGCAAGAGTTGCTTGACCTCGGTCTGGAAGCCCAGTGTCTCTTTGCGGGTCTCAACGGTCATCGGGTATCGCTCCATGGGGTCCTGGGCCGCACCGCCGCGGCCGATGCGCCCGGTGTATGGGTTCTGCGGAGGTTTTCAACCCATCGGCCATGTCCGTCCCTTGCGCGGGCTCTGCCTGTAGGAGGGGCTTCAGCCCGCGCCCCGCGGTCTAGATACATGCAGGGTGGCGAACGCGTCGCAACGCGCCCGGGAGGGGAGCCATGGGCTTTGCCTGTTCGCGTCCGGTCGGGGTTGAAGCCCCTCCTACAGGAGCAACGGGCTGAATCGCGCACAGGCCGGCAGTACGTCGCTTAGGCCAACCTGCCAGGCGCCCGGTATGTTGGCAGTGGCGTCTCCCGCGCAGCGGAAACACGCCGCACCGCTATCATGCAGCTCCCTTGTCCACCGCTTCCCGATGCCCCGGATGCCCCGCGCCCCCCGCACGCCGCCGCCTGCACGCGCTCCGAGCGCTGCCGGGCAGGTGCGCATCATCGGCGGGCGCTGGCGAGGGACGAAGCTGGCGGTGCCGGACAGCCCGGGGCTGCGGCCCAGCAGCGACCGGGTGCGCGAGACCCTGTTCAACTGGCTGATGCCGGCGCTGCCGGGCGCGCGGGTGCTGGACCTGTTCGCCGGCACCGGTGCGCTGGGGTTGGAAGCCTTGTCCCGCGGTGCCGCGCATGCGGTGCTGGTGGAGCGCGACCCGGCGCTGGCGCGGGCGCTGGGCGAGGCGGTGGCGCGGCTCTCGGCCCCGGCCGGAGTCCGCGCGCAGGATGCGCTGGCCTGGTTGGCGGGCGACGCCGGCACCTACGACCTGGTGTTCCTCGACCCGCCCTTCGCCGACGGCCTGTGGGAACGCGCGCTGGCGGCGCTGGCCCCGCGCCTGGCGCCCGGCGCCCGGGTCTACGTGGAATCGCCGGCGGGGACGGTGCCGCAGGTGCCGTCCGGCTGGGCGCTGCACCGCGAGGGCCGCACCCGCGAGGTGCGTTATGCCCTGTACCGCGCGTCCGCCGCGGGCGCGACTGCTACACTGGCGCCCGACGCTCCGCCCGTGACCACCGCATGACAGCACCCCGCAACCGGACGGCGGTTTACCCCGGCACGTTCGACCCGATCACCAACGGGCACATCGACCTGATCGACCGCGCCGCGCCGCTGTTCGAGCGCGTCATCGTCGGCGTGGCCGAGAGCCCGGCCAAGGGGCCGGCGCTGCCGCTGGCGCAGCGGGTGGAACTGGCGCGCGAGGCGTTGGCCTGCCATCCCCACGTGGAGGTGCGCGGCTTCGACGGCCTGCTGGCGCATTTCGTCAAGGACGTGGGCGGCGGCGTGCTGCTGCGCGGCCTGCGCGCGGTGTCGGATTTCGAGTACGAGTTCCAGCTCGCCAGCATGAACCGCCACCTGATCCCGGAGGTGGAGACCCTGTTCCTCACGCCCGCCGAGCAGTACGGCTTCATTTCCTCGTCGCTCGTGCGCGAGATCGCGCGCCTGGGCGGCGACGTCTCGGGTTTCGTGCCGCCTTCCGTGGATGCCGCGCTCAAGGCGCAATGGCAGCCGCGGCAGGGTGTTTGATTTCCATCGCAACCAACGGTTCCAACAGGAGGGGGTAGACCCATGAAGAACATCGCAACCCGCATGCTGCTCACCGCGTGCCTCGTGCTGCCGTTCGCGGCGTGCACGCAACACGAAGAGGCCGCCCCGGCCGAGCAGGCCGCCGCCGCGCCCGTCGCGCCCGCCACCACCGGCGACAGCGAGTGGAAGGCCTACCTGAGCCAGGTGGTCGACAACAACATGGGCACGATCACCAACACGCCCTACATCTACTACCTGCCGGCCGAGACCGATCCGGAATTCGAGGCCAAGTACGGCCGCCAGCTCGACCAGGCCAAGGGCGCGGTCGCCCGCGGCGTGACCAGCGGCAACCTGATCGCGTTCGGTTCGCCGAGCAGCGCCAAGATCGCCGACCTGGCCGTGGCCGCGTTCCAGGGCGCGGAAGCCGATTCGTTCAAGGGCGTGCGCATCCTGTTCATCGGCCAGGCCGCCGACAGCGACCGCGTCCAGGCCGCGGTCGCGCCGAGCGGTGCCGAATACGTCTTCGTCGAAGCCAAGTGAACTGACCTCCGGCGCGCGGCTGCCCCGGTGGCCGCGCCCTGGCGAAAGCCCATTCCTGCGCAGGCGGGGATCCAGCGCCTCGGCGCCGGAATGCCATAGCGGAAAAGCCGTAGTGCCATCGCGGCAAAGGCGTCCGGCACCTGCGCCGCCGGACGCCGCTCTCGGCCAAAGCGGGCACCATCGTCTCCCACGACGGAAGGCGATGCCTCGCGAAAGCGGGAACCCCGGTACCTTCCACGCCGGAAGGTCATCCCCGCGCAGGCGGGGACCCCATGCCTTCCTCTGCCGGAGGGCTCCGGGCGCGGGACTGGACCGGAAGGCGTTCCCGGCGACCGGGCGCCACGGTTCCATGCCCGCGCCGGGATGACGAAAGAACATGTCGCTCAAGATCAACGAACTCTGCGTCAACTGCGATGTCTGCGAGCCGGCCTGCCCCAACCAGGCCATCTCGATGGGCGAGACGATCTACGTCATCGACCCGGCGCGTTGCACCGAGTGCGTGGGCCATTTCGACGAACCGCAGTGCGTGGTGGTGTGCCCGGTGGAGTGCATCGACCCCGATCCGGTATATCCTGAAACCCACGAGGAACTGCTGGCGAAACTGCGGCGGCTGCAAGGCGGCTGATCCCGGCAGGGAATCCCTTCCGATGCCCTATCTGGAGACGCCGTGATCCTGCGCCGATTGTCCGCCTTCCTGTTCGTCGTCGCCTTCCTGCCCGCGGTGCACGCCGCGGACGGTGCGGCGCGGCAGGCGTCCGCCCATCCTCCCGGCACCGCCATCGCCAGCGCGCACGACCTGGCCACGCAGGCCGGCTTCGAGGCGATCCGCAACGGCGGCAACGCGTTCGACGCGGCCATCGCGGTGTCGGCGGCGCTGTCGGTGGTGGAGCCGATCAGCTCCGGGCTCGGCGGCGGCGGCTTCTTCCTGTTGCACGACGGCAAGACCGGCAAGCAGGTCTTCATCGACGCGCGCGAAACCGCGCCGGCCTCCGCCACGCCGGAGAAGTACCTCAACGCCGACGGCAGCTTCGACAGCGACCGCGCCGAGAACGGCCCCTGGGCCGCCGGCATCCCCGGCCTGCCCGCGGCGTTCGTGCACCTGGCGCAGCACTACGGCCGCCTGCCGCTGAAGACCTCGCTGGCGCCGGCGATCCGGATCGCGCGCGAAGGCTTCCCCGTGTACGGCCGCATGGCGCGCGGCTACGAGGCACGCCGCGAGGTGATGGAACGCTACCGCGGCACCCGCGCGGTGTTCCTGCAGCACGGCCGTCCGATCAGGGAGGGCGACCTGTTCCGCCAACCCGACCTGGCGCGCACCCTGGAGCGGCTGGCCGCACGGGGCTTCGACGGCTTCTACCGCGGCGAGACGGCCAACAAGCTGATCGCCGGCGTGAAGGCCGAGGGCGGCCACTGGACCGCGCAGGAACTGGCCGCCTACCGCGTGCGCGAGCGCGAGCCGCTGCGCTTCAAGTACAACGACTGGCAGGTGACCACCGCGCCGCCGCCGTCGTCCGGCGGCGTGGCGGTGGCGCAGATGCTGCAGATCCTGGATGCCTACGACCTGCAGAAGCTGGACGAAGTGCAGCGCACCCACCTGATCGTGGAGTCCATGCGCCGCGCCTTCCGCGACCGCACCTTCTACCTGGGCGATCCGGACTTCGTCCACGTGCCGGTGAAGACGCTGACCAACCCGTACTACGCCGCCGGCCTGCGCGCCACCATCAACCCGCTGAAGGCGACGCCCAGCGACAGCCTGTCGGGCCAGGAGACGCCGCTGGAGGACGAGGAGACCACCCACTTCTCCATCATCGACGCCGAAGGCAACCGCGTGGCGGCCACCCAGACCGTCAACCTGCTGTATGGCTCGGGCCTGATCCCGCCCGGCACCGGTGTGCTGCTCAACGACGAGATGGACGATTTCGCGCTCAAGCCCGGCACGCCGAACGCCTTCGGCGTGATGGGCTACGAGGCCAACGCCCCCAAGCCCGGCAAGCGCATGCTCAGCTCGATGACGCCCAGCTTCATGGAGTCGCCGGACAAGGTGGCGGTGCTGGGCACCCCCGGCGGCAGCCGCATCATCACCATGGTGCTGCTGGGCATGCTGGGCTACGACGCCGGCCTGGGCGCGCAGGAGGTGGCCGCGCTGCCGCGCTTCCACCACCAGTGGATGCCCGACCTGATCGAGATGGAGACCGACGCCCTCAGCCCGGCCACGCAGCAGGCGCTGGAGGCGATGGGCCACCGCTTCAAGGTGCCGGGCAACGCGGCGCAGGGCGGCCGCGGTTCCAGCCACGTCTGGGGCAACCTGCAGACCGTGGAATGGGACAAGGCCGGCAACACCCTGTCCACCGGCAGCGACCCGCGCAACTCCGTCGGCAGCGGCCGGGTGGAAGTCACGGCCAAGCCCTGACCCCTCCGGCTTCCCTGCAGGAGCGACGCAAGTCGCGACCGCACGGCTTGAAGCAATCGTCAGCCACGGATTGTCGCGAATCGACGCGGATGAAGCGTGTCGAAGCCCTGGCGCTTCATCCGAATCGATTCGCACCGATCCGTGTTTCTTGCCTGTTCAAGGAAGTGGTGCGCCGGAGCGCACCCTCTGCCCTGAAGCCGCCGTTCCCATAGGGTTTGCCGACTTCGCACCTGTGTACCCACGCTTGTAGGAGCGGCTTCAGTCGCGACAGGAGAACCGGTGCCAAGGACAAGGACCAGCGGCTGGAAACGAGAGGCCGGAGAAAATCCGCAAACTGGCGGCTCCGGCTCGTCTCCGATTCCTGCTTCCTGCGTGCATGCCTGGCCCCCTGTCGCGGCTGAAGCCGCTCCTACAGGGCGCTGTGCGCCACCGTCGTGTCGGTGTGCCCGCGCTGCGCGGCGGGAGTAGAATCGGGGCCATGAAACTCTGGTCGCTGCTGGGCAACTCCCAGAAACTCGATGGTGGCGCGATGTTCGGCAACGCGCCGCGCGCGCTGTGGGAGAAGTGGTCGCCGCCGGATGCGCAGAACCGCATCGAACTTGCCTGCCGCGCGCTGCTGGCGCAGCCGTTGAACGGCAAGACCGTGCTGTTCGAGACCGGCATCGGCGCGTTCTTCGAACCGCGGTTGCGCGAGCGCTACGGCGTGCAGGAAGACCGCCACGTGCTGCTCGATTCGCTGGCCGCGGCCGGTTTCCGTCACGAGGACATCGACGTGGTGGTGCTGAGCCACCTGCATTTCGACCACGCCGGCGGCCTGCTGGCGCCGTGGCGCGAGGGCGCGGCGCCGGAACTGCTGTTCCCCAACGCGACCTACGTGGTCGGCGCCGAGCACTGGCACCGCGCGCTGCAACCGCATCCGCGCGACCGCGCCAGCTTCATCCCCGAGTTGCAGCCGCTGCTGGAAGCCAGCGGGCGGCTGGAACTGGTCGCCGGCGAGCATTCGGAAGCGCTCGGGGAATCCGTGCGCTTCGTCTTCAGCGACGGCCACACGCCCGGGCTGATGCTGGCCGAGATCGTCGGTCCCGACGGAGCGGAAGGCCGGACGCACGGCGGCGTGGTGTTCTGCGCCGACCTGATCCCCGGGCGGCCGTGGGTGCACGTGCCCATCACCATGGGTTACGACCGCAACGCCGAACTGCTGATCGACGAGAAGCGCGCGTTCCTGGAAGACAAGCTGGCGCGCGACGTGCGCCTGTTCTTCACCCACGATCCCGGCTGCGCGCTGGCACAGGTGACCCGCGACGGAAAGGGCAGGTTCGGCACGGCGCATGAACTTGCGGAATTGCACGCGCACCCGCTGGCCGCCTGAAGTGACTTCCGGCACCCGGATGCGGTGACGACCGGCTCCTGCCGTGCGTGCCGCGGGTCGGCAGACTGGTCCCGTCTTCCATACGGGGTCCAGGCATGAACAAGCGCTTCTTCTTCCGCGTCGCCGTGGCGCTCGCGCTGTCGTCGCTGGCGGTGGTGCAGAACGTCTTCGCTGCCCCCACGGCCACCGTGCCGCTGCAGGTCTCGCCGGAGCGCGCCACCACGATGGCCGTGTGGGAGCCGGCGCAGGTGCGCGGCGTGGTGCTGTTCTCCACCGGGCACGGCGCGTGGCCGGAGCGCTACGACGGCGTGCTGACGGCCTGGCGCGACGCGGGCTTCGCGGTCGTCGCGCCCCTGCACGTGGATTCGGTGAAATATCCGGAGCGCGGGAAATTCTCGATGCAGCAGGGCTTCGGCGAACGCCTGGCCGACATGAAGGCCGCGAGTGCGTATGCCGCTGCGCGCTGGCCCGGCGTGCCGGTGGCGGCGGGCGGGCACAGCTATGGCACCTTGATCTCGCTGGCGCTGGGCGGCGCGATGGCGGACATGGCGCCGCTGCGCGATCCTTCGGTGGTCGCGGTGGTGGGCTATTCGTCGCCGGGCCGGATTCCCGGCCTGGTCACGCCCGCCACGTATGCGTCGGTCGCCGTGCCCGTCCTGATCGTCACCGGCGACAGGGATCTGGTGCCGGGCTTCGTCGGCGACGCGAAGGACCATCTGTATCCGGTCGAATCCGCCCCGGCCGGCGGCAAGCTCGCACTCGTGCTCACCGGTGGCGAGCACAACCTGATCGGTGGCGAGCAGGAAGCGTTGTTCGCCCGTGCGCGCGATGTCGGCACGGCGTTCCTGCGGGCCGAAGTGCTGCGGGACGCCGCCGCGGCGGAGGCGCTGGCGGCGGAAGACCCGGAAACCGAGCGCTGGATCCGCCGCTGAGCACGGACCTCAGCCGATCCGCGTGCCGAAGATGCGGTCGCCGGCGTCGCCCAGGCCGGGCAGGATGTAGCCCTTGTCGTTGAGGCGCTCGTCGATGGCGGCGGTGTAGACCTCGACGTCGGGGTGCGCGGCTTCCAGCGCCTTCAATCCCTCGGGCGCGGCGACCAGGAAGATGCCCTTGATCCGCTTGGCGCCGGCGCGCTTGAGCATGTCGATGGTGGCGATCAGGGTGCCGCCGGTGGCCAGCATCGGGTCCAGGATCAGCGCGTCGCGCTCCTCCAGCCGCCCGGTGAGCTTTTCGAAGTAGGGCACCGGTTGCAGGGTTTCCTCGTCGCGCTGCAGGCCAACCACGCTGACGCGCGCGGTGGGGATCAGCGCCAGCACGCCCGGCAGCATGCCCAGGCCGGCGCGCAGGATCGGCACCAGGGTGATCTTGGCGCCGGCGATCTTCTTCACCTGCACTTCGCCGGCCCAGCCGGCCATCGTCTCGCGGGTCAGTTCCAGATCGGCGGTGGCCTCGTAGGCCAGCAGCGTGCCCAACTCGGTGACCAGTTCGCGGAAGTCCTTGGTGTTGAGGCCGGCGTTGCGCAGCAGGCCGATCTTGTGCTGGACGAGCGGATGGCGGACTTCGACGGTCTTCATGGGCGGCTCCGGGGCGTAGGTGCGAAGTCTGCAACAAACGGCGCGAAGCGTGCAGGCGACCGTGCAGTGCCCTGCAGGAGCGGCGTGAGCCGCGACCGCACGCCACCGGCGCCGGGAACGATGGCCGACCTCCCGGCACGCCGCATCGCATGCGGCGCTGCGGACCATGAATGCCATTGGCCGTGCGGTTACGACTCGTGCGTGGTGAATTTCCGCCGCATCCGTATGCCGTGCGTGCGGGACGAGGGCGGGCACGAGACGAAAAAAAGATCATCGGCGTGCCCACCGACAAGATCGACCCCACCTACAGCGCGATCCGCGATCTAGCCGATCTGCCGCAGACGGAGCGCGACCGCATCGAGGTGTTCTTCCGCGTCTACAAGGACCTGCCGAAGGGGCGCAATCCGGTGCGGTTGAACGGATACGGCGATGCGGCCGAAGCGAAGGCGCTGATCCGCGAATCACTGGAGCGCTTCGCCGCCGAGCTGAAGGGCCGGCCCTGAGCCGCAACCGGTTGCCGTAGGAAGGGCTGACGACTGACCAGCCATTCGGCTGTGTTAAAGCCAACCCCGACCCTCATTGTGTGAGGTCGGGGTTTAAGCCCCTCCTGCAGGGATGCTCCGGGCGTCGCGGAGCCTAGGCAAGAAAAAGGCGGGCCGAAACCCGCCTTTTCCGTTGGCGCCTGTTGGCCTCAGGCCGCGGCAGCCTGCGACAGCTTCGGGCCTTCGCGCAGCGCCTTACCGACCATGCTCACCAGCAGGTCCAGCTCCTCGCCATCCATCAGGAAGTGCGGAGTGAAGCGCAGCGAGTTGGCGCCGCCGTGGATGACGTTGAAGCCGTGCTGGCGCAGCCATTCCTCGGTGGAACCGGCGCCGTAGCACTTGAAGGCTGGCGACAGCTCGCAGGAGAACAGCAGGCCGGTGCCCTGCACGTTGGTGATCAGGCCGCCCAGCTCCGCCTGCAACTGTTGCAGTTTCTGCACCGCCTCGACGCCGCGCTTGCGGATGTTCTCGCGCACCTGCGGCGTCAGCAGGCCCAGGGTGGCGCAGGCCACGTCCAGCGCGCGCGGGTTAGTGGTCATGGTGTTGCCGTACACGCCCTTGCGGTACAGGTCGGCGGCGCGCTCGTTGACGGCCAGCACCGACAGCGGGAACTGCGCGGCGTTGAGCGCCTTGGAATAGGTCTCCATGTCCGGCGCGTCCAGGCCTTCGAAGCCGGGATAGTCGACGATGGACAGCACGCCGTGCGCGCGCAGGCCGGCCTGGATGGAGTCCACCAGGAACAGGCTGCCGTGGCTGCGGGTCAGCTCGCGCGCGGCGGCGTAGAACGCCGGCGGCACCGAGCGGCCGGGGTCGCCTTCGCCCATCACCGGCTCCAGGAACACGGCCTCGACGAACCAGCCGTTGGCCTCGGCGTCGGCGAACGCCTGCTTCAGCGCGTCCACGTCGTAGGGCGGGATGGCGATGACCGAATCCTCGCCGCGGTAGCTGGCCAGGTGCTGCAGGTAGGACTTGCGCGAGGAATCCGAATACAGTGCCGGGCGCTCGGTGCGGCCGTGGAAGCTGCCCTTGACCACGACGCGCTTGATGGTGCGGCCGGCGTGGCGGCCGTCCGGGTCGGTCATCAGCTTGCTGTTGATGTCGGCGATGCGCGCGGCCAGGCCGACCGATTCGGAACCCGAGTTCAGGCACAGGAACTTCGCGAACGGGCAGCCGCCGCGGGTGTGGCCGATCTCCTTGCGCAGGGCGCGGTCGAAGCGCAGTTGCGACAGGCTGGGGGTCATGATGTTGGCCATCGCCTGCGGGCGCGCCAGCGCTTCCAGCACCGCCGCCGGGGTGTGGCCGAAGCCCAGCATGCCGTAGCCGCCGGCGTCGTACAGCACGGCGCCCTTCAGGGTGACCACCCACGGGCCGCGCGCGGCCAGGGCGATGTAGGGGTTCACCGCGTCGTCGGCGTAGAAGTTGACGTAGCCGGCCTGCACGGCGCGCAGTTGCGCTTCCTCGTCCAGGTCGAACAACTCGGCGAACTCGTCGCGCAGGCGGTCGTGCTCGGTACCGGCGGCCGCGATGGCGGCGGCCAGGTCGGGGTGGTTCTTGGCCAGGCGTTCGACGGTGGCGTCGTCCAGGCCTTCGGTCAGGCGTTGGCCGGGGTGGGCGCGCAGGGGGGCAAGCTGGTCGAGCAGGGCCATGGCAGATCTCCGCAAAACAATCGAACACACTATTATCTGTATCTCTTCGTCGTTTGACAGTTGTGATCTGCGCTTTTTTCGGCGATATTTCGTCGAATCGACGAAATGGGCGTATTCATGAAGCTGACTGCCGCCGACGAACAGCTCCTCTCACTGTTGCGAGAAAACGCCCGGGCCTCGACCGCGCAGATCGCGCGCCGGCTCAACCTGTCGCGCACCACCGTGCAGAGCCGCATCGAGCGGCTGGAGCGCGAGGGCGTGATCAGCGGCTACACCGTGCGGGTGCACGACGAGTACGAGCGCGGCACCCTGCGCGCGCACATCATGATCACCGTGCTGCCCAAGCAGATGACCTCGGTGGTGGCCGCGCTGCGGGCGATGCCGGAACTGCGCGTGCTGCACTCGGTCAGCGGCGCCTACGACCTGATCGCGATAGGCGCGGTGGCCAGCGTCGGCGACATGGACATCCTGACCGACCGCATCGGTGCCATCGAGGGCGTCGAGCGCACCACCTCGTCCATCGTGCTGTCCACCAAGTTCGAACGCTAGGCCGCGGCCGGCGGGCCGGCGGCCTCACGTACAATGCCTGGCTCCGCCAGGCCACGCCCGTGAAGAAGTCCGACTTCCATTTCGACCTGCCCGAGGCGCTGATCGCGCAGGCGCCGCTGCCGGAGCGTTCGGCCAGCCGCCTGCTGGTGGTGCCGCCGGGCGATGCGCCGTTCGCGGACCGGCAGGTGCGCGACCTGCCGGAATGGCTGCGGCCCGGCGACCTGCTGGTGTTCAACGATACCCGGGTGATCCCGGCGCGCCTGTTCGGCCGGAAGGAAAGCGGCGGGCGCGTGGAGATCCTGATCGAGCGCCTGCTGCCGGACAGCCAGGCGCGCGCGCAGATCGGCGCCAGCAAGCCGTCCCGGCCGGAGGCGCGCCTCGTGCTGGACGAAGGCGGCGAGGCCGAGGTGCTGGGCCGCGACGGCGAGTTCTACCGCCTGCGCTTCCACGTACCCGGCGCGCTGGAAAGCTGGTTGCAGAAGGCCGGGCGGCTGCCGCTGCCGCCGTACATCCAGCGTGCGCCCGGGCAGGACGACACCGAGCGCTACCAGACCGTGTTCGCGCGCGAGCTGGGCGCGGTGGCCGCGCCGACCGCGGGCCTGCACTTCGACGACGCGCTGCTGGAAGCGCTGCGCGCGCGCGGCGTGGAGTTCGGCCACATCACCCTGCACGTGGGCGCGGGCACGTTCCAGCCGATGCGCGTGGACGACGTGCGCGAGCACCGCATGCACAGCGAGTGGCTCAACGTGGGCGCGGCGCTGGTGGAGCAGGTGCGTGCCGCGCGCGCGCGCGGCGGCCGCGTGGTCGCCGTGGGCACGACGGTGGTGCGCGCGCTGGAATCGGCGATGCGACGCAACGAGGCCGGCGACGCCGAGCTGCAACCCTTCGCCGGGGAAACGCAGATCTTCATCTTCCCCGGCTACCGCATCCGCAGCGTGGACGCGCTGGTCACCAACTTCCACCTGCCCGAAAGCACGCTGCTGATGCTGGTCAGCGCCTTCGCCGGCAAGGCGCGGGTGTTCGCGGCCTACGAACACGCGGTGCGCGAGAAGTATCGCTTCTTCTCCTACGGCGACGCCATGCTGTTGTTCCCGCAGGATGCACCGCCCCTGTAGGAGCGGCGTCAGCCGCGACCGGAAACCCAAGTAAAGCAGGAGACACGGATCAGCGCGAATGAACGCGGATGAAGCTGTCCGCTTTCATCTGCTGTTTCCGCCTTGATCCGTATCGAAGCCTCTGCCCTTGATCCGCTCTATCCGCGTTGCTCCGCATCGATCCGCGGCTGAAAGGCTCTTGCGTCGTGCGGTCGCGGCTGACGCCGCTCCTACAGGGGCGGCTGCCGGGTCGCCGCGGGCGTGGTTATCCGCGACAATGGCGCGGTTTTCATCCGGCGCGTGCCATGTCCCGACTCCAGTTCCAGTTGTCCAAGACCGACGGTGCCGCCCGCCGCGGGCGGTTGACCTTTCCGCGCGGCACGGTGGAGACGCCGGCCTTCATGCCGGTGGGCACCTACGGTTCGGTGAAGGGCATCCTGCCCGAGCACATCGAGGAGCTGGGCGCGCAGATCATCCTGGGCAACACCTTCCACCTGTACCTGCGGCCCGGGCTGAAGGTGATGGAGGAACACGGCGGCCTGCACGGCTTCGCGCGCTGGAACAAGCCGATCCTGACCGATTCCGGCGGCTTCCAGGTGTTCTCGCTGGCGCACCGGCGCAAGATCACCGAGGCCGGCGTGACCTTCGCTTCGCCGGTGGACGGCGGCAAGGTGTTCCTGGGCCCCGAGGAGAGCATGCACATCCAGCGCGTGCTGGGCTCGGACATCGTGATGATCTTCGACGAGTGCCCGCCGGTGAACGTCGACGGCCGGCCGGTGGACCGGCGCGTGGTCGAGCGCTCGATGGAACTGTCGTTGCGCTGGGCCGAACGCTCCAGGCGCGCCCACGAGGGCAACGACGCCGCGCTGTTCGGCATCGTGCAGGGCGGCGTGCACCCGGAGCTGCGCACGCGTTCGGCGGAAGGCCTGAAGGCGATCGGCTTCGACGGCTACGCGATCGGCGGCCTGGCGGTGGGCGAGACCGAGGCCGAGCGCAACGCGATGCTGGAACACGTGCATCCGCTGCTGCCGCCGGACCGGCCGCGCTACCTGATGGGCGTGGGCCGGCCGGAGGATCTGGTGGAGGCGGTGGCGCGCGGTGTGGACATGTTCGACTGCGTGATGCCCACCCGCAACGCGCGCAACGGCCACTACTTCACTTCCTTCGGCACCGTGCGCATCCGCAACGCCAAGTACGAGCACGACCTGCAGCCGATCGAACCCGGTTGCGGCTGCTATGCCTGCCGCAACGGCTTCACCCGCAGCTACCTGCGACACCTGGACCGCTGCAACGAGATGCTGGCGCCGATGCTCGGCACCCTGCACAACCTCTGGTACTACCAGCGGGTGATGGCGCAGATGCGCGAGGCCATCGAACAGGGCCGCTTCGCCGACTTCCGCACCGGCTTCTACGCCGCCCGCGGCCTGGACGCCCCGCCGAACCCCCTGTAGGAGGGGCTTCAGCCCCGACCGCACGGCCAAACGAAAAGCGGGAGACACGGACTGACGCGAATCAACACGGATACAGCGCTTTGCCCTGATCCGCTCGATACTGCCTTATCCGCGCTCATCCGCGTCAATCCGTGGCCGGAGGGTTTTCCAGCCGTGCGGTCGGGGCTGAAGCCCCTCCTACAGGGGGGGGCGAGGCCACGGTGCTGCTGCTGCCGGGGCGTTGGACGGGGCGGGCGGAGGCGGGAGCCCGGGCGGGGAACCATCCGGCGGCGCCGCGGTCTCTAGCCCGCCGGCCGCCCATGGCCGCGCCCGGGGATGGCCTCCGCATGGCATAATTCCCGGCTGCTTTTGACACTGAATGGATAAGTCCATGAATCTGCTTGAATTCTTCGCCGTGCCGGCGTTCGCGCAGGCCGCCCCGGCCGCCCAGCCCGGCTTGGGCGGTTTCGGCCTGCTGATGCCGATCGCGCTGATCGCCATCATGTACTTCCTGATGATCCGCCCGCAGATGAAGCGCGCCAAGGAACACCGGGCCATGCTGGACAAGCTGTCCCGCGGCGACGAGGTCATCACCTCCGGCGGCATCGCCGGCACCGTCACCGACATCGGCGACAACTTCGTCACCGTCGAAGTGGCCGACAACGTGCGCGTGCGCGTGCAGAAGGCCGCCGTGGGCAACGTGCTGCCCAAGGGCACGCTGAAGTCCGCCTGATCGTCGCCTCCGCCCCGCCGCCCGCGCGGCGGGGCGGTTCCCGCTGTTTTCCGAACCACCTGCTGAGCGCATGCCCGGACCGGGCCTGTGCGGACCGCCCCGATGCTTGAATTCCCACGCTGGAAATACGCCCTCATCCTGCTGGTCATGCTGGCCAGCACGTTGTATGCGCTGCCCAACCTGTACCCGCAGGATCCTTCCGTGCAGATCACCGCCAACCGCGGCTTCGCCATCGACGCCGCCCTGCGCGGCCGCGTGGACGCCGCGCTGAAGGACGCGGGCGTGCAGTCCAAGGCGATCGACGCCGAGGCGGACAGCATGCTGGTGCGCCTGCCCAGCCTGGAGGCGCAGACCGCGGCCAACGACGCCCTGCGCACGGCGCTGGGCGAGGACTACGTGGTCGCGCTGAGCCTGGCGTCCACCGTGCCGGACTGGCTGGGCTGGTTCGGCGCCCGCCCGATGGTGCAGGGCCTGGACCTGCAGGGTGGCGTGCACTTCGTGCTGCAGGTGGACCAGAAGGTGGCGCTGGACAAGCGCATCGAGAGCTACCTGGAAGACGCCCGCGTCATCCTGCGCGACAAGCGCATCCGCTACACCGCCGTGGAGCGCCGCGCCGACAACGGCGTCGTGGTGACCCTGGCCGAAGGCGAGGACGTGGCCGCCGCGCAGAAGGCGTTGGCGACCGCGCTCAGTGCGCGCGGCAGCGCCAACGCGCTGCCGGGCGCCGGCCTGTCCTACCAGACCAGCGGCAACCAGATCGTCATCGGCCTGCCGCAGGCGGAACTGGACCAGATCGCCGGCGAAGCCATCGAGCAGAACCTGACCACGCTGCGCAACCGCGTGGCGGAAGTGCTGGGCAAGGCCTCCGAGCCGGTCATCCAGCGCCAGGGCAACGACCGCGTGGTCGTGCAGTTGCCCGGCGTGCAGGACACCGCCGAGGCCAAGCGCCTGATCGGCGCCACCGCCACCCTGGAGTTCCGCGCCGTGGTGGAAGGCAACGCCGCCGACGCCGTGGCCAGCGGCCGCATCCCGCCGGAGGCCAAGGTCTACCAGTTGCGCGAAGGCCGCGGCCCGGTGCTGCTGAACAAGCGCGTGCTGGCGTCCGGCGACGAGATGGTCAACGCCCGCGTCGGCGTCGACAACAACGGCCTGCCGGCGGTGGACGTGACCCTCAACAACGTTGCCGGCCAGCGCATGTTCGACTACACCAGCGCCAACGTCGGCAAGCTGATGTCGGTGGTGTACATCGAGCGCGTGCCGACGGTGAGCATGGTCGACGGCAAGGAAGTGCGCAGCGTGCGCGTGCGCGAGGAAGCGCTGGCGCCGACCCGCATCGCCGGCGTGTTCGGCAAGAATTTCCAGACCACCGGGCTGGAGAAGAGCGAGGCCGAGAACCTGGCCAGGCTGCTGCGCGCGGGCTCGCTGGCCGCGCCGATGGACTTCGTCGAGGAGCGCGTGGTCGGCCCCAGCCTGGGCGCCGAGAACGTCGCCCGCGGCACCAAGGCGGTGGTGTACTCCTTCATCTTCGCGCTGGCGTTCTTCCTGATCTACTACCGCATGTTCGGCCTGATCACCTGCATCGCGCTGCTGCTCAATCTGGTGATGGTGGTGGCGGTGATGTCGCTGTTCGGCGCGACCATGACGCTGCCCGGCTTCGCCGGTCTGGCGCTGACCATCGGTATGTCGGTGGACGCCAACGTGCTGATCAACGAGCGCATACGCGAGGAACTCCGGGCCGGGGTGCCGCCGCAGGCGTCGATCGCCACCGGCTACGACAAGGCCTCCGGCACTATCTTCGACTCCAACATGACCGCGCTGCTGGCCGGCGTGTTCCTGTACGCCTTCGGTACCGGTCCGCTGCAGGGCTTCGCGGTGACGATGGTCATCGGCATCCTGACCTCGGTGTTCACCGCCGTGACCGTGTCGCGCGGCATCGCCACCCTGATCTACGGCGGCCGCCGCAAGCTGAAGTCGCTGCCCATCTGACGAGAGCATACGAACCATGAAACTCTTTCCCCTGCATCTCGTCCCCAACGACACCAGCATCGACTTCATGCGGCTGCGCTGGGTCTCGATCGCCGTCGCGGTGATCCTGGCGGTGGTCGCGCTGGGCGCCATCGCGTTCAAGGGCTTCAACTTCGCGCTGGACTTCACCGGCGGCACGGTGGTGGAACTGCGCTTCCAGGCGCCGCCGGACGTGGACGGCGTGCGCTCGCGCCTGGAGGCCGCCGGCTACGGCAGCGCCCAGGTGCAGACCTTCGGCACCGGCAGCGACCTGCTGGTGCGGCTGCAGCCGCGCGAGGACGCCGGCACCGCCGCGGCCGCCTCCGAGGCCAGCAACCGCACCGCCCAGGACGTGGTCCGGCTGGCCTCGACCGAGGGCAACGCCGCCACGGTGATGCGCTCGGAGTTCGTCGGCCCGCAGGTCGGCAAGGAACTGGCGATGAACGGCCTGTACACGCTGCTGTGCGTGGTGGCCGGCTTCCTGATCTACATCGCCATGCGCTTCGAGTGGAAGTTCGCCGTCGCCGCCATCCTCACCACCCTGCACGACGTGCTGATCTGCGCCGGCTTCTTCGCGCTGACCGGCCGCGAGTTCGACCTGACCATCCTGGCCGGCCTGCTGTCGGTGATGGGCTTCTCGATCAACGACACCATCGTGGTGTTCGATCGCGTGCGCGAGAACTTCCGCAGCCTGCGGGTGGAGCCGGTGGAGGTGCTGAACCGCTCGGTCAACCAGACCCTGTCGCGCACCATCATCACCTCGTTCGTGGCCTTCCTGACCGTGTTGGCGCTGTACCTGTACGGCGGTGGCTCGCTGGAAGGCATGGCGATCTCGCAGATGATCGGCATCGTGATCGGCACGATCTCCTCGATCTTTGTCGCCTGCCCGCTGCTGACCATCGGCTTCATGAAGGTCACCAAGCAGGACCTGATGCCCAAGGCCAAGGACGTGGAGGCGCTGGCGCGTCGCCCCTGAGCCCTCCGGGTTGCGGGAACAGAAAAAGGCCGCGCAATGCGCGGCCTTTTTCGTGGGGAAGCCGAGGCTGTGCTTATAGGAGCGACGCAAGTCGCGACCGCACGGCCGGATCGACCGGTTCAAGCGATTCACAGGCAGTCGATCAGGCCAGGCGCGAGCGCTGCCGGTCGCCTTCTGGATATGCTGGAGATGCAGGATTCCCAGTCGCGACTTGCGTCGCTCCTACACGGGGAAGCAGGAGGTCAGGCGTTGAACGCGGCCGCGTAGCCGGAGGCGACGATGGTCTTCTGCAAGGCCTCGGCGACCTTGAGGTTGCCGGCGACGATCTGGCGGGGCAGGGCGGTGCGGCCGTCGATCTTGCCCAGCGCCGCGCCGCGGAAGTCGCAGACCTTGCCACCGGCCTCGCGCACCAGCAGCACGCCGGCGGCGATGTCCCAGTCCTTCACGCCGGCCTCGAAATAGGCGTCCGTGCGGCCGCAGGCCACGTAGGCCAGGTCCAGCGCGGCCGAGCCGGTGCGGCGCACGTCCTCGGCGTGGACCAGCAGTTCGCGCACGCATTCCAGTTGCGCGCCGGCGCGGGCGCGCTCGCGCGGCGGGAAGCCGGTGGCGACGACGGTGCCGGCCAGGTCCTTGCGCTCGGCCACGCGGATGCGGCGCTCGTTGAGCTGCGCGCCGGCGCCGCGGCTGGCGGTGAACAGGTCGTTGCGCAGCGGGTCGAAGATCACCGCGTCGGTCGGTTCGCCGTTGTCCACCAGGGCGATGGACACGCAGTAGTGCGGGAAGCCGCGCAGGTAGTTGCTGGTGCCGTCCAGCGGATCGATGATGAAGGTGTAGCGGCCGTTGATCTGCGGGCCGCTTTCCTCGCCGACGAAGCCGTAGTCCGGGTAGGCGCGGCGCAGTTCCTTGATGACGACCTTCTCGGCGTCCGCGTCCACTTCGCTGGCGTAGTCCATCCGCTCCTTCTGCACCACGTTCAGCGCGTCCAGCTTGTTGATGTTCCGCAGCAGCACGTTGCCTGCCAGGCGGGCGGCCTTGACCATGACGGTGACGACGGGCTTCTGCATGCGGACGGACCTCTGGACAGGCGTGTGTGGAGCGAACGAGTGGAAAAGAGCGGCACGGCGCGGTGGCCGGCCCGCGCAGTTTACCATTCGTCCCCATGAACACGCCCGTTTCCGCCGCCGATCCCTTCCCGCGCCAGGCCGCGGGCCGCCTGCGCATCGTCCTGGTGGGCACCCAGCACCCCGGCAACATCGGCGCGGCCGCGCGCGCGCTGAAGACCATGGGATTGTCGCGGCTGGTGCTGGTGGCGCCGGAGCAGGCGCCGGGCGACGAGGCGTTCCGCCGCGCCGCGGGCGCCGACGACGTGCTGGCCGCCGCCCCGGTGGTGGCGACCCTGGCCGAGGCCGTGGCCGACTGCCGCTACGTGCTGGGCTGCACGGCCCGCAGCCGACGGGTGCAACTGGAGGAATTCGCCCCGCGCGAGGCGGGCGCGGCCGCGGTGCGGCAGGCCGCGGAGGGCGGGGAGGTGGCGCTGGTGTTCGGGCGCGAGCGCACCGGCCTGAGCAACGAGGAACTGCAACTGTGCCGCGCCACCGTGCACATTCCGGCCAATCCGGAATACAGCTCGCTGAACCTGGCCGCCGCGGTGCAGGTGCTGGCCTACGAACTGCGGTTGGCGCTGCTGGCCCTGGCGCCCGGCGCCGTCGGCGACGCCGCCGAACGGCACTCCGACGAGGCGCCGGCCAGCCACGCGCACCTGGAGGGCTTCTTCGCACAACTGGGCGACACGCTGGACGCCATCGACTTCCACAAGGGCCGCACGCCCGATTCGGCGATGCGCAAACTGCGGCGCCTGTTCCACAAGGCCGACCTGAACGAGCAGGAGGTCAGGCTGCTGCGCGGCATCCTGGCCGACGCCCAGCGGATGGCGCGGCTGGCGCGCGGCGGGGCAGGCTGAACACTGTCCCCGGATCGGGTTTTCGGCTAGGCTGCCGCCATCGTTTCGGCGGGCTCTTCACGTTGCGTACAACCTGGTTCGGCCTGGCGCTGGCCCTGCTCGGCGCGGCATTGTCTCCCGCCGGCTCCGTGCCCGCCCACGCCGTCGCCGGCGACGACCAGGTGCTCGTGCTCGGCCGCATCAGCGACGATCCGCAGGCGCACTACGAGCAGCTCAAGCCGCTGCTGGACTACGTGGTGCCGCGCATGCGCGACGTGGGCATCACCGAGGGCCGCATCCTGATGGCCCGCGACGCCCAGCAGATGACCAGCTACCTGCGCCGCGGCCGGGTGGACTGGGTCACCGAAACCGCCGGCACCGCCATGCGCCTGCAGGAGCGCGCCGGTGCGCGCCCGCTGCTGATCACCGAACGCGGCGGCGTGAGCCGCTACCACGGCGTGTTCTTCGTCCGCCGCGACAGCGGGCTGGAACGGCTCGACGACCTCAAGGGTCGCACGGTGGCCTTCCAGAACACGGCCTCGACCAGCGCCTACTTCGCGCCGGCGGTGTCGCTGATGGACGCGGGGCAGCGCATGGAGATCCTGCTGTCGCCAATGGATCGGCCGGCGCCGGACAGCGTGGGCTACCTGTTCGCGCGCTCGGAACTCAACATCGCCGCCTGGGTGCACAAGCGACTGGTCGATGCCGGCGTGGTCAGCAACCTGGACTGGGACGACGTGCGCCGCGTGCCGCCGGCGTTCCGCCGCGACTTCCGCGTGATCCACGAGACCCAGGACTTCCCGCGCGCACTGGAGATGGTGCGCGGCGACCTCGATCCCAAGGTCGAGGCGCGCCTGCGCGAAGTGCTGCTGCAGGCCGCCGACGACCCGGCCGCGCGCGAGGCGCTGGCCACGTTCTTCCGTACCACCCGCTTCCTGCCGGTGGACTCGGCTTCGCAGCAGGCGCTGGACCGCCTGCGCCGCGGCGTGACGCGCGTGCGCGAGCAGATCGAATGAAGCGGCTGCGTTTCGGCCTGCAGGCGCGCTTTCTGATCGCCATGGCGATCATGCTGGTGGTGGTCGCCGCGCTGCTGGCCACGCTGCTGCACCGCCAGAAGGTGATGCAGGCCGAGGTCGCCGAGCTGGGGCGCGACGCCATGCACGGCATGGTGGAGGACAGCCTGCGCCGGCACGGCGAGGCGACGGTGGACCAGTTGGCCGACGCGCTGGCCAACCCGCTGTACTACTTCGACCTGGACGCGGTGGGCGCGATCGTGCGCTCGGCACAGAAGGAACCCGACGTCAGCTACGTGCTGGTGTACGACACGCAGGGGCGCATCATCCACGACGGCACCCCGGACATCGCGGTGTACGGCCAGCCGATGACCGACCCGCTAGCCTACGAGGCGATCAACGCGCGCGCGATGCACACGCAGTGGTCGCCGCAGATCGTCGATGTGTCCGAGCCGGTGATGGTCGGCTCGCTGCGCATCGGCGGCGTGCGGGTGGGCTATTCGGTGGCCTCGGTGCGCGCCTACGAGGACAAGGCGGTCGATGCCGCGCGGGCGCGGCTCAACGCGCTGGGCGCCCGCCACCTGGGCTGGATCGCGCTGCTGCTGGCGGCGCTGGTCGCGGCCTGCCTGGCCACCATGGTGTACGTGCAGCGCACCCTGGTGCGGCCGATCCGCCGGCTGGCCCGCGCCGCGCACGACATCGAGGTGGGCAACTACAACGGCGAGCGCTTGGCCAGCGAGCGCAACGACGAGGTCGGCGAACTGGTGCGCGCCTTCGGCACGATGGCCGACAGCATCGCCCGGCACGACCGCGACGTGCGCCGCATGGCCTACACCGATTCGCTGACCGGCCTGACCAACCGGCTGGCCTTCCGCGAGAACCTGGACCACCGCCTGATGATGCTGCGCGGCGCGGGCCGCCAACTGGCGCTGCTGTTCGCCGACATCGACGATTTCAAGCGCGTCAACGACACCCTGGGCCACGAGGCCGGCGACGAGGTGCTGCAGCAGTTCGCCCACCGCATCCGCGACGCGGTCGAGCAGATGGGCGGCGACGACGCACTGCTGGCGCGCTTCGGCGGCGACGAGTTCGTCATCCTGATCCAGGACGGCGACGTGCGCGCCTGCGCCACGCGGCTGGCGGAGAAACTGGTCGCCGAGCTGGGCCGGCCGATCGTGGTGCAGGACCGCCAGGTGTTCCTGGGCACTTCCATCGGCATCACCCTGTTCCCGGAAGATGCCTCCGGCGCCACCGCGCTGATGAAGAACGGCGACATCGCCATGTACCAGGCCAAGGTGGCCGGCAAGAACTGCTACCGCTTCTACAGCCGCGCGATGGACCAGGCGGTGGAGCGCCGCGTGCGCATGGAGCAGGAACTGCGCGGCGCCTGGGAGCGCGGCGAACTGAGCCTGCTGTACCAGCCGGTGTTCCGGCTGTCCGACAGCCGCATCGTCGGCGCCGAGGCGCTGCTGCGCTGGCAGCATCCCGAGCTGGGCATGGTGGCGCCGTCGGTATTCATCGATGTGGCCGAGCAGAGCGGGCTGATCGAGAGCATCGGCCCGCGCGTGCTGCGCACGGCCTGCGCCGCCGCCGCGCGCTGGAGCGCCGACCGCGACGCGCTGGACGCGCTGTTCGTGTCGGTCAACGTGTCGCCGCGGCAACTGCGCAACGGCGACCTGCCCGATGTGGTCGCCGACTGCCTGCGCGAGACCGGCCTGCCGCCGTCGCGCCTGCACCTGGAACTGACCGAGACCGCGGTGATCGCCGACGAGGCGCACGCCAGCGCGTTGCTGGCCACCCTGCACCGCACCGGCGTGAAGGTGTGGCTGGACGATTTCGGTACCGGCTTCTCCGGCCTCAGCCACCTGCGCCGCGTGCCGGTGGACGGAGTGAAGATCGACCGCAGCTTCATCGCCGACATGCTGCGCGACCCCGATGACCTGGCGCTGACCACGGCGATCATCGCCATGGCGCATTCGCTGGGCATCACCGTGGTCGCCGAGGGCGTGGAGAAGGAAGGCCAGTTCGACCTGCTGCGCGAGCGCGGCTGCGACCTGGCCCAGGGCTACTGGCTGGGCTACCCGGTGACTGCGGCGGAATTCGCGCAACTGGTCACCTGAGGCGCCCTCCCTCTCTCGGTTCCTGTAGGAGCGACGTAAGTCGCGACCGCATACCCTGAAGACCGGGATCACCGATCACGCGGATGAAGGCGGATACAGCGACCCATCCTCCAAAGCCCTATCCGCGTTCATCCGCGTGATCCGTGGCAAACGTGCGTTTCCTTTTGTCCCAGTCGCGACTCACGTCGCTCCTACAGGCGCACGCATGCATACACGTATCGCGCGCAGTGCGGCACGGGTCGGGTCAGGACCAGCGGGCGAACAGGTTGGCGGCGAGGTTGGCGAGGTTGCCGGACAGGAAGCCGAACACGACGATGGCGGCGATCCCCAGTGCCCACGCCACCAGCATCAGTGCGCCGTCGCGTTCCAGCAGCGCCAGTGCGAACAGCAGGAGCAGGAAGCCGAACGCGTAGTTGGTGAACGGGATCGGCAGCGCCAGCAGCAGACCAAGCAGTACCAGCAGCAGGCCGGTGAAACAGACCGCCAGGCGGTGGTCGAGCACGGCCGGCAGGCGCGGGCGCACCAGCTTTTCCAGCCGCCGCAGCCACGGCGCCATGCGCTGGCGGAAGCGCACCAGGGTGCCGCGGTGCGGCCCGCGGCGGGCCATGAAACGCGGCAGCCACAGCTTGCGCATGCCCAGCAGCAACTGGGCGCCGACCAGGATCACCAGCGGCCCGCCGACCGCGCCGCCCACGCCGGGGACCGGGATGAAGGCGGGCAGCACGCCCAGGAACAGCAGCATGCCGAAGGCGGCCGGGCCGAAGTCCTTCAGCAGGTCGCCCAGGCGCAGCACGTCGTCCGGATCGCCGTTGGAGAAACCCTCCAGCAGCACGGCGGTGCTCGTATGGGATGGTGCGTCGTGGTCGGCCATGCGTCAGGCTGCCACGTCCTCGCCGTCGCTCTCCGGTAGCCGCTGCAGCAGCAGCTTGTCGATGCGTGCGCCGTCCAGGTCTACCACCTCGAAGCGCCAGCCGGCCCATTCCAGCCGCTCGCCCACGTGCGGGATGCGGCCGAAGCGCTCGATCATCATGCCGGCCAGCGTGTTGTATTCGTCGTCGTCCGGCAGCGCCACGCCGCCGAGCAGCTCGCGCAGGTCGTCGTTGGGCAGCGAGCCGTCCACCAGCAGCGAGCCGTCCTCGCGCACCACCACCAGCGGCGCGTCCTCGGTGTTCTCGGCGGCCTGCAGGCGGCCGACCACGGCGCCCATCAGGTCGCTCTGGGTGACCAGGCCCTGGATCTCGCCGTATTCGTCCACCACCAGCGCCAGCGACTGCTGTTCCTCGCGGAAGATCTCCAGCAGCTTCATCGCGTGGGTGGATTCGGAGACGAACAGCGGCTCGCGCAGCTTGATGAACAGGTCCGGCTTGTCGACGCCGAAGCGGTCCAGCAGCGACTTGACCTCCAGCACGCCGACCACGTCCTGGTCGCTGCCGCGGTAGACCGGGAAGCGCGAGAACGCCGACTCGTGCATGGTCTGCAGGTTCTCTTCGTAGGGCGCGGCGGTGTCCAGCCAGACGATCTTCTTGCGCGGCGTCATCAGGCTGTCGGCGGTGCGGTCGCCCAGCCGCAGCACGCGGTTGACCATGTTGCGCTCGTCGGCGTCGATGACGCCGGCCTCGTGCCCTTCGGACACGAGCATGCGGATTTCTTCCTCACTGATGGTGGTCGCTTCGTCCTTGCCCAGGCCCAGCAGGCGCAGGACCAGGCGGGTGCTGTGGGAAAGCAGCCAGACGAAAGGGAAGGCGACCTTTGCCAGCCAGCCCATCGGAATGGCGGCGAAGCCCGCGATCTTTTCCGGCGCGATGATCGCCAGGCGTTTCGGTACCAGCTCACCGAAGATCAGGGTGAGGAAGGTGATCAAGGCCACGGCCAGCGTCTTGCCTATCAGCTCCGACCAGGGCTGCGGCTCGCCGACGAGGGCGAAAGTGGCCGAAAGCGACGGGAATACCCCCTGTAGCCAGCCGGCGATGGCCATGCCGATGGCTTCGCCGCCGAACAGGCCGGTAAGGATGCCGATCAGAGTGATGCCGATCTGCACCGTGGAGAGGAAATTCTCGGGCTTCTCGGACAGGTCCAGTGCGCGCTGGGCGCGATGGCTGGTCTGTGCCATCTGCTTGAGGCGGCTCTTGCGCGAAGTCATGACCGACATCTCGGACATGGCGAAGAAGCCGTTCAGCAGCACGAGGGCGAAAACAACGATCAGCTCAAGCACGGGAGCCTCCGTTCACGATGGGAGGGCCGGCAGGGCGGGCGGGTGTCTGCCGCGGCGGGCAGTGGGGGGAAGTAGGGTCGTCGTCCATAGGGTGCACCCGGCGGGCGCGGGGCGAGTTTAGCAAACGCCCGGGCGGGTGCAGGGGCCAACCTGAACGAGCCGTTGGGCCGGCGCCGGCCCGGCCCGGCGGCCTCCGGGCTGTCCGTGGCAGTCATGGAGCGGTCATAATTCCACCCCTGAAGCCGTCCATCCCGTGACGGTGGGACCGCCCGATGTTCTCCCTGCAGACGATCTTCGGCTCCGGCCAGCAGTTCTACACCCTGCTGGACGAGGCCGCCCAAGCCGCCCACGACAGCACCAAGGCCCTGCACGCCATGATGAAGGCGACCGATCGCCAGCCGGCGCTGGACGCCTTCAAGCTGGCGCGCCTGCGCGAGCGTGCGGCCTCGGACAAGATCGGCAAGGCGCTGGTGGAGAGCTTCATCACCCCCATCGAGCGCGAGGACATCGAGGCGCTGGGCTCGGCGCTGTACAAGATCCCCAAGCAGGTGGAGAAGTTCGCCGACCGCTACTCGCTGGCGGTCCAGCACCTGGACGGCATCGACTTCGCGCCGCGCGCGGCGATGCTGGAGCAGGCGGCCGCGGTGGTGGTGGAGATGGTCCACGAGATCCGCTCGATGAACATCGACCGCATGACCGCGCTCAACGAGAAGCTGCGGGCGATCGAGAACGAGGCCGACCGGCTGATGCTGGAGCTGTACCGCGACATCTATTCCGGCCGCCTGGACCACCTGCAGATGTTCCTGCTGAAGGAGTTCTTCGAGATCCTGGAGAAGGCCATCGACCGCTGCCGCGAGGCCGGCGTGGTGGCGTACCAGATCGTGCTGAAGAATTCGTGACGGAGCCAGCACCATGCTGACCCTCGTGCTGGTGGTGATCCTGGCCGCGCTCGTCTTCGAGTTCATCAACGGTTTCCACGACACCGCCAATTCCATCGCCACTGTGGTGGCCACCAAGGTGCTGTCGCCGGGCCAGGCCATCGTGCTGGCCGCCGGCACCAACCTGATCGGCGCGTTCATGGGCACCGCGGTGGCCAAGACCATCGCCTCCGGGCTGGTCGACACCGAGGTGGTCAACGTGACCTCGCAGGTGCTGATCTGCACGCTGCTGGGCGCGATCATCTGGAACCTGATCACCTGGTGGCGCGGCCTACCGTCCTCGTCCTCGCACGCGCTGATCGGCGCGTTGTGCGGCGCGGCGCTGGCGGCCTCGCAGAACAACTGGGCCTCGCTGATCTGGTCCAGGGCCGGCGACGCGGACTGGACCACCAACAAAGGCCTGTTGTGGAAGGTGGTGGTGCCGATGGTCACCTCGCCGCTGGCGGGCTTCCTGCTGGGCGTGACCATCATCTCGCTGCTCTACCTGGTCATCGCCTCGATGATGAAGGCCGGCGGTCCGTTGGCGCGGATGGCCAAGCCGCGCTGGGTCAACGCTTTCTTCGGCAAGGCGCAACTGGTGTCCGCCGGCTACATGGGCTTCGCCCACGGCCGCCAGGACGCGCAGAAGACCATGGGCATCATCGCCCTGTCGCTGTTCGCCGCGCAGTCGGCCGGTACGCTGGACGACCTGCCGTCGTGGCTGGCGTTCCTGCACCCGGACGGCGGCAAGGACGACATCGACACCTGGGTCATCGCGACCTGCGCCCTGGTGATGGCCGCGGGCACCGCCGCCGGCGGCTGGCGCATCATCAAGACGCTGGGGCACAAGATGGTGAAGCTGCAGACCATCGACGGCTTCGCCGCGGAAACGGCCTCGGCCACCATCCTGGTGACCGCGGCCCACTTCGGCATGCCGGTCTCCACCACCCACAGCATTTCCACCGCGATCATGGGCGTGGGCTTCGCCAAGAATCCGCGTGCGCTGAAGATCGGCGTGATCGAGCGCATCGTGTGGGCATGGCTGCTGACCATCCCGGCCTCGGGGCTGGTCGCCTACGGTCTGCTGCGCCTGCTGGAAGCATTGGGTCTGACCTGAGCGGGCGGGCCGCGGAACGGCCCTGCCGGACGCGGCGGGTGCAGACACGGCAAAGGGCGGGCCACAACCCGCCCTTCATCGTGTCCGAAGGTGGGATTCGCACCGGCGTGGCCGGTGCCTGCTTTTCAGCAGGAGCGGTACGCGATCCCGGCGCCGCGCTTCAGAGCAGGTCGCCCTCGGCCGACAGCGCCCGTTCCATGCTGTCGCCCAGGCCGCCGATCTCCAGCACCAGGCGGTCGACCTCGGCCGGGCTCAGGCTCTCGTAGGGGCGGTTCTCGCACAGTTGCAGGTAGGGCACGCCGTCCAGTTCGCCGATGGCCAGGTAGCCCACGCTGCTCTGCCAGTTGAAGGTCAGCGCGCGCCTGGCATCGATGCCGGTCATCGGCGCAATCACGGTGCTCACCCGCAGATAGGTGCGGTCGTCGTCGTTGCCCAGCTCGGACAGGAAGATGGACTGGTGGCGCTTGCCGTTGCCCAGCGACAGCTCCACGCAGGCGACGTACGGATCCTGCATGGTCACCTTGTAGCCGGACGAATGCAGGTGGCCGCGGACCTGCTCGAAATTCTCCATGGGGCTCCCCCTGTCGCGATGTGGCGGTGCGGGTATGCTAATCCGCAATGGCGGCCAAGTCTCCCGAACAGCGCATCCTCGCCGTGGTCCGCGCTATCCCGCGCGGCCAGGTGGCCGGTTACGGCGAAGTCGCGCAGCGCGCCGGCCTGCCCGGGCGGGCGCGGCTGGCGGCGCACGTGCTGAGCCACAACGAGGACCCCGCGCTGCCCTGGCACCGGGTGCTGCGCTCGGACGGCCGCATCGCTTTCCCCGAGGGATCGAGCGAGTTCCGCGAACAGAGCCGGCGCCTGCGCGCCGAGGGCGTGCGGGTTGAAAAAGGGCGGGTCAGGCGCGTGCGCGCGGACGACGACCTGGATGCCGCGCTGTGGGGGCCGGTCAAGGGCTGACGCGCTGGCCGTATGATGGGAGGCGACCGTTCCGAGGATTGCCATGTTCCCCCGACTTCCCCCCGTCACCCGGGCGCTGCTGATCGCCAACGCCGTGGTCTACCTGCTGCAACTGGTGTCCCGCGGGGCGCTGGAACCGCTGCTGGCGCTGTGGCCGGTCGGCTACGGCTTCATGCCCTGGCAGTTGCTGACCTACGGCTTCCTGCACGACCCCACCGGCTTCGCACACATCCTGTTCAACATGCTGGCGCTGTACATGTTCGGCGCGCCGCTGGAGCAGACCTGGGGGCCGAAGCGCTTCCTAGCGTACTTCCTCATCTGCATCGCCGGCGCGGGCCTGCTGCAACTGGGCGTGGGCTGGTGGTCCACCTCGGCCGGCGGCATGCCGTATCCGGTGGTCGGCGCCTCGGGTGGTGTGTTCGGCCTGCTGCTGGGTTACGGCATGCTGTTCCCGCACCACCGGGTGATGCTGCTGTTCCCGCCGATCCCGATGACGGCGCGCACGCTGGTGATCGTCTACGGCGCCATCGAACTGCTGATGGGCTTCACCGGCTGGCAGCCCGGCGTGGCGCACTTCGCCCACCTGGGCGGCATGCTGTTTGGGTGGCTGGTGATCCGCTACTGGCGCGGGCAGCCGCCGTTCGGCAAGGGCCGGGGCGGATCGGGCAAGGGGCCGCGCCTGCGCGTGGTGAGGTAGCGTCTTCCGCCGCTGACCGTAGTGGGCGAGCGGCCGCTGCGTGCCGCCGAAGCCGATATACCGCCGGGATCGCTTCGTACCGGCGCGGATGGTGTTGCAGGACTTCATTGGACGACGCGCGGACAGGCGTCGCCCGCGCGTCACGGTCGTGTCCGGCCCGCCATCCAAGGTGGATGGCCGGGCCGGCTAGGGTGTCACTGGCGCGGCCAGGACATGGCCGCGCGCAGGGCCCTCAGCGCCAGATCCGGATCTGCTGCGCCTCGGCCGCCTGCATCGGCTGGCCGGCCTTGCAGGTGAATGCCTGCGCGAACGCCGGCTGCTGGCTCAGAGGGCCGTTGGTGCGCCACTGGCCCGGGGCGTGCGCGTCCACCGCGGCGCGCTGGGCGGCCTCGGCTTCGGACAGGTTCTGCGCCCACAGCCGCGCCCACGCCTTGTGGAACGACTGCCTGGCCGCGGCGTCGGCCTGCGGCTGCTCGGCGGCGAAGGCATCCCAGGCCAGTTCGATGCCGGCCAGGTCGGCCAGGTTCTCGTCCTGGGTCAGCGTGCCGTTGACCTTGACGTTCTTCAGCACCGGCCAGGCGTAGGCGCCGTACTGGGTGGCGATGCGCTCGCGCAGGGTGGTCCAGGCGGCCACGTCGGCGGGCGTCCACCAGTCGCGCAACTGGCCCTTGGCGTCGACCATGCGGCCCTTGCCGTCGAAGCCGCGGCTCAGTTCGTGGCCCACCAGCGCACCGTAGGCGCCGTACTGCACGGCCGCGGGCTGGCGGGCGTCGAAGATCTCCTCCTGCAGCACCGCGGCGGTGACGATCAGGCGGTTCTGCGCCAGGTCGTAGGCCAGCGCCGGCTGCTGCGGCAGCACGTCCCAGCGGCGGTCGGCGTTGCCCTTGCCGATGCGCTTCATCTCCTCGCGGTGGCGCCAGGTGGAGGCGATCAGCATGTTGCCGCCGAAGCTGCCACGGCCCATCGGCTGCACGCTGTAGTCCAGGTCGCGGCGCGGCGTGCCTACTTCGATCTTCAGGTGCCCCAGCTTGGCGCGGGCCTCGGCCTTGGCGCTGTCGCTGAGCCAGGTGCTGCGCGCGATGCCGCGCTCCAGCGCGTCGCGTACCTGCGCGGCGATCTGCTCGGCGCGGCGCTTGTGCTCGGCGGGCACGTAGCGGGTGGCGTATTCCTTGCCCAGCATCGGGCCGGCGGCCAGGTTGATGGCGTCCAGCACCTGCTGCCAGCGCGGCGCTGGCTCGGCCTCGCCGCGCAGCACGCGGCCGCGGAAGCCGAACTCGGCCTCGCGGAACGGCTTGGCCAGGTAGGGCGCCATGGCGTCGCCCACGCGCCAGCGCAGGTAGGCTTTCCACTGCTCGGGCTTGAGGCTGCCGATCAGGTCGTCCACGCGCTTGAACAGCGCCGGGTCGGCCATCGACACGGTGTCGTCGTTGACGCCCTGGGCCTTGAGGAAGGCGTCCAGTTGCAGGTTGCGGTACTTCTTGCCCAGGTCCTTGGTCGGCACCGGCGCGTAGTTGGCGAACGGGCTGCGCAGATCCAGCAGCGGCTTGGACACCTGCGCCAGGCGCGTCTCCAGGTCGATGACCAGGGCCGATTCGGCATCGAGCTTGGCGGCGGGGGTGCCGGTCAGCGCCAGGACCTGCTTCACGTAGGCGCGGTAGCGGCCCAGCAGTTCGCGGGTGTCGGCGTCGCTGCGGGTGTAGTAGGCCGGGTCGGGCAGGCCCAGGCCGCCCTGCATGAAGTAGCCGATGTGGCGGTCCAGTGCCTGCAGGTCCACGTCGGGGCTGAAGTTGAAGGCCACCGGGATGCCCACCTGGTGCAGCGCGGCGATCGCCGGCGCCACGTCCTTGGGCTTCTTGATGGCGTTGATGCGGTCCAGCAACGGGGCGATGGGCTTGGAGCCGTCGGCCTCCACCGCGGCCTCGTCCAGGCCGCTGGCCCAGAAGTCGCCCAGCAGCTTCTGCACGTTGCCCTGCGGCGCGCGCATCGCCGCATCCAGCAGTTCGCGCTGTTGCAGCAGGGTGCGCTCGCGGAACTGGCCCAGCACGCTGACCGAGCCGGCGCCGGCCGGCAGCGGATTCTGCTTCAGCCAGTCGGCGTTGGCGGCGGTGTAGAAGTCGGTGCATTCGGCGCTGACCGCGGGCGCGCGGGCGGGGGCGCGCTTCTTGCGCTGCGCATCGGCATCGGGGGCGCCCAGGGCGAACAGCAAGGCGAGGGCGATCAGGGAGGGGCGGCCGAGTGCGTTGCGCAGGCGGGGCATCAGGGAATCCATCGGTTCAGGGGTGCGGGGATTCTAGCAAGCGCCCGCCGCGCTTCCCCGCCGCCGGGCCGGCGGAACGCGGCGCCGTCGCCTCCGTTTCCGGGCGCGCGTCACATTGCCGGCACGCCGGAAAGAAAAAGGCCCGGACGGGCCGGGCCTTCTTCCTGCGCTCACGCGCCGCGGCGCGTCACCAGATGACCACCTGCTTGTCGCCGCTGCGGACCATGGCGTCGCCCGGCTTGCACTGGAACGCGGCCGCGAATGCCGGCAGGTTGGACGGCGCGCCGATGGCGCGGAACTCGGCCAGGGCGTGTTCGTCGGTCTGCAGGCGCTTGGCCAGTTCCTGCGGCGTGTAGTTGCGGCGCCACACGGTGGCCCAGTTGAGGAAGAAGCGCTGGTCGCGCGTCAGCCCGTCGGTCATCGGGTCGGGCGTGCCGGCGGTAGCCTTCTTCATCGCGTCGTAGGCCGTGGCCAGGCCGCCCAGGTCGGCGATGTTCTCGCCCAGGGTGTGGTTGCCGTTGATCTTCTTCCCGTCGGCGGTGCGGTAGGCGTCGAACTGCGCGACCAGCTTGCCGGTGCGCGCCTGGAAGCCCTGCGCATCGGCCGGCGTCCACCAGTCCTCCATGTTGCCGCCCGGGCCGAACTTGGCGCCCTGGTCGTCGTAGCCGTGGGTCATCTCGTGGCCGATCACCGCGCCGATGCCGCCGTAGTTCAGCTCGTCGCTGGCCTCGGGGTCGAAGAACGGCGGCTGCAGGATGCCGGCGGGGAAGGTGATCTGGTTGGCCAGCGGGTTGTACTGCGCGTTGACCGTCTGCGGGCGCATGCCCCACTCGGTCCTGTCGACCGGCTGGCCGATCTTGCCGATGTCCCACTTGTAGTTGAATTCGCGCGCCGCCATCACGTTGCCGATGTAGCTGTCGCGGTCGGTGGACAGGCCGGCCCAGTCGCGCCACTTGTCCGGGTAGCCCACGCGCGGCTGGAAGGTCGCCCACTTCTCCAGCGCCTTCTTCTTGGTGTCGGCGCTCATCCACTCCAGGTGCTCGATGCGCAGCTTCAGCGCCTCGCTCAGGTTCTTGATCAGCGCTTCCATCTTGGCCTTGGACTCCGGCGGGAAGGCGACCTTGACGTACAACTGCCCCAGCGCCTCGCCGATCTCGCCGTCGATGGCGCCGAGCACGCGCTTGCCGCGCTCGCGCAGTTCCTTCTGGCCGCTGAGCGTCTTGCCGTAGAAGTCGAAGTTCTCCTGCACGAAGGCGTCGGACAGGTACGGCGAGGCGTCGTCCACCAGGTGGAAGCGCAGGTAGCTCTTCCACTGCTCCACCGGCACGTCGGCCAGCATCCGGCTCACTTCGGCGTGGTACTCCGGCACCGACAGCGAGAACTTCTCCGGCACCTTCACGCCCTGCGACTCGAACAGCGCGGTGAACGGGAAGTTGGGAGAGAGCTTGTCGGCCTCGGCCGGGGTGACCGGGTTGTAGTACAGCTCCACGTTGCGCGAGAACTCTTCCGAGGACTTGGACGCCTTGGCCAGGCGGGTCTCGAACGCCAGCACGTCCTTGGCCTGTTTGGCGGCGTCGGCGGCGGGCGTGCCGGACAGTTCCAGCACCTTGGCGACGTGGGCGACGTAGGCGTCGCGGATCTTCTGGTAGTCCGGCTTGCTGTAGTAGGGCACGTCCGGCAGGCCCAGGCCGCCCTGGCCGGTGGCGGCGATGTTGATGCTGGAATCCTTGAAGTCGGGCATCGAGCCGATGCCGATCAGGTAGCCGTTGCCCTTGGCCGCGGACTTGCGCAGGAAATCGGCCACCGAGGGGCCGTCGGCCAGCGCGTCGATCTCGGTCAGGTAGGGCTTGAGCGGTTCGATGCCCTGCTGGTTGATCTTGTCCACGTCCATGCCGGTGGCCCAGAAATCGCCGACCAGCTTGTCCACGCCGGTGGCGCCCTGGTGCGCGGCGGCCTGCTCGGCCAGTTGTCGCTGCACGGCCAGCGAGCGCTCGGCCAGCATCTCGAACGCGCCCCAACTGCTGCGGTCGCCGGGGATGGCGTTGGCGGCCAGCCACTTGCCGTTGGCGTAGCCGGCGAAGTCGGTGCAGGCGTTCTTGCCGGTGTCCAGGTCGGCCAACTGGAAGCGGTTGACGCCGGGCAGCGCGCTTTCGTCCAGCTTCAGTTCCAGCGCGGCCGGCGCCGGGGAGGCGGTGCCGGCGGCCGGCGCGGCGGCGTCCTGCTTGGAACAGGCGGCCAGCGCGGCGGCCACGGCGAGCGAAAGCATCAGGATCTGGGGTTTGCGGACGGTCACGGCGTACTCCGGCCCCGGCGGGGCAGTGGAAAAAAGAGCCCCCGGGCGGGGGCATGGTGCGCCGGACTCTACGCCTGTCGGCGTCAACTCAGGTGTGTCGAAGGTCATGGGGCGTCCCCTGCAACTTCCGGCATCCGGGAATCAAGATGTGTCGCAACGCGCTGAGTCCATTGGGATTTCCGGTGCCCCCGGCTTCAAGCGCGACGCAGCGCGCCGATGGGGGCAAAGCCGCTGGATCGCCGCCGCCGCACCGCCGAAGCCCATGCTACGGTGCCGCCCAGGAGGGCACCCATGCAGATCCATTTCCACGGCGCCGCCGGCGAGGTCACCGGTTCCATGCACCTGGTCGAAGCGGCGGGGCGCCGCATCCTGCTCGACTGCGGCATGATCCAGGGCAGCCGCGAGGCCGAGGCGCGCAATGCCGAGCCGTTCCCGTTCGATCCGGCCTCGCTGGACGCGCTGGTGCTCAGCCACGCCCACATCGACCACATCGGCCGGGTGCCGCTGCTGGTGGCGCGCGGGTTCCGCGGGCCCATCTACACCCAGCAGGCCAGCGCCGACCTGATGCCGATCATGCTGCTGGACGCCGCCTCGCTGTCCGAATCCGAGGCCGAGCGCGCCAACCGCGACCGCCGCCGCGGCGAGCCGGAGATCGCGCCGCTGTTCACCCCCGAGGACGTGCAGGCGGCGATGCGCCAGGTCCGGCCGCTGCCCTACGACGCACGCACCACGATCGCGCCGGGCGTGGACATCGCCCTGCACGATGCCGGCCACATCCTGGGTTCGGCCATCGTCGAGCTGTGGGCCGACGGCCGCAAGCTGGTGTTCTCCGGCGACCTCGGGCCCAAGGGCACGCCGATCCTGCGCGATCCCGCGGTCGTGCGGCAGGCCGACCTGCTGCTGATGGAGTCCACCTACGGCGACCGCAACCACCGCGACCGCCCGGAGACCATCCGCGAGCTCGGCGACATCTTCGAGCATGCCTGGCGCGACCGCGGCAACGTGCTCATCCCGGCCTTCGCCGTGGGCCGCACGCAGGAACTGCTGTACTGGTTCGCGCGCCACTGGGAGGCGTGGAAGCTGGCGCGCTGGCGGATTTTCCTGGACAGCCCGATGGCGGCCAAGGTGGTGGCGGTGTACGCGCGCCACCACGAACTGTTCGACGAGGACGCCAGGCGCGTGTGGACGCAGTCGCCCAATCCGTTCCGCCTGCCCAACCTGCACGTGGCGGAGAGCACCCAGCAGTCGATGGCGATCAACCAGATCGAGAACGGCGCCATCATCATCGCCGGCTCCGGCATGGCCAACGGCGGCCGCATCCAGCACCACCTGCGCTACAACCTCGGGCGGCGCAACGCGCACATCGTGTTCGTCGGCTACCAGGCCGAGGGCACGCTGGGGCGGAGGCTGGTGGACGGCGCGGCCTGGGTGCGCATCCACGGCCGCGACTACCGGGTCAACGTGCAGCGCCACACCGTCGGCGGCCTGTCGGCGCACACCGACCAGCGTGGGCTGCTGGAGTGGTACGGGCAGTTCCAGCCCTCGCCGCCGCTGGCGTTGGTGCACGGCGAAGACAAGGCGCGCGAAGCCCTGGCCGGCGAGATCGGCCAGCGCTACGGCGTGCACGCCGAACTGGCGCGGCCGGGGATGTCGCTGGACGTGTAGGGTCGGCCGGCGCCCGTCGCCGGCCAATCAAGGCAAGGTCGGGTTCCGAAGCCACCGCATCCGTAATGGCGCCGCTGCGGCCGGCTCGCCGAGCCAGGTTGCCCTGCGTGCCCTGAGCCGTCGATGCCGATGAGCGACGGCGCCGCGGCGAGCAGGTGGCCGCTGAAGTCGGGCACTGATGCCGACACTCAAGGTAGTGTTCCCGTGGCGGCGACCGTTCGTTGCGCCCTTGCCATCGCTACGCGCCGCGGCGAGCAGCGACAGGATGACGAAAGCTCCGGCGAAGGCGGCGGCCGAACAGTGCAAGCGCCAGGAGGAGGCCATTGTGTCGGCCGGAATCGGCGGTGGCGATCATACGGATCGCACCCAGGCGGGCAGCCGTCGTGCGGCGTGCGTATCGAGGCGTGCGCGGACCGGCAGGCCCGGGAGGGCGGCAGTGACGAAGCCGATCAGCGCCGGCCGGCGGACACCGGCACGGTGTCGTGTTCGCCGGTGTGGCTGCTGCGGTTGCGCCCGGATTGCTTGGCGCGGTACAGCGCGGCGTCGGCGCGGTCGAAGACGTCTTCCGGCCCGGCGTCGTCGCCGGACTGGTGGGTGTGGATGCCGATGCTGGCGGTGAAGCGCGGGGCGACGCTGCTGTTGCTGCCGTGCGGCTTGTTGCCCAGGTTGGCCAGGTCCACGTGGATGGTGGTGGCGATGGTGGCCGCGGCCTGCGCCGAGGTTTCCGGCAGCAGCACCGCGAACTCGTCGCCGCCCAGCCGCGCCACCAGGTCACGCGGCCGGCGCGCGCGGCTGCGCAGCACGCGGCCCAGCGCCTTCAGCGCGGCATCGCCAGCCGGATGCCCCTGGCTGTCGTTGAGTTGCTTGAAGTGGTCGATGTCCAGCACCAGCAACGACAGCGGCTGGCCGGAGCGCTGCGACAGGCGCATTTCCTGGTCCAGGGTCATGTCGAAGCGGGTGCGGTTGGCCAGCCCGGTCAACGGGTCGGACAGGGCCTGCCGGTGGGTGCGGCGCAGCAGCCGGTACACCCACAGCAACGCGCCCAGCCCCAGTACCAGCAGCGCGGGCACTGGCGAGAACCACAGGTGGGCGAAGCGCAGCAGCACGACCGACAGCAGCAGCGCGACGACCATCATTGCCACGGTCGGGCGCCAGATCTTCTGCAGGCCGGGCAGCAGCGCGGCCAGCAGCGCCAGCGCCACCAGCAGCATCGACAGCACGGTCTGCCAGGCGAGCGACATCGGGGTGACCGCGATGCCTTTCACCAGCATGTTGAGCACGTTGGCCTGGTAGTCCGAGCCGCTCATGTGCAGGGCGGCCTGGCCCGGCGCGGCGGCTTCGGTGCCCAGCCCGGTGGCGTTGGTGCCCACGATCACCCAGTGGCCGCGCAGGACCGAGGCGGGGATGCGCTGGTTGAGCACGTCGGTGTAGGAGACGTGGCGGTAGGCGTCCGAGGGCGCCGCGTACGGCACGCGCACCCGGTAGTCGCGCACCCATTCGCTGGCAGAGGGCGGATCGTTCACCGCGTCGAGGCGATGGCCGGGCAGGGCGGCGTCGCTGCCCGGCGGCTGCTCCAGTTGCAGCAGCGCCAGCGCCAGCGCCGGCCAGTGCGCCGAGCCCAGGCCGGCGCGCAGGTAGGCGTCGCGCACCACGCCGTCGTCGTCGACCACCATCTCGGCATGGCCCAGCGCGGCGGCCGAGGCGGCGAACTCGGGGATCGGCATCAGCTCCACGCTGGGGCCGTCGAGCTGGACCGGCTCGGCCAGCACCGGCAGCACCACGCGCCCGCTGCGGTTGAGCGCGCGCGCCAGCAGCGCGTCGCCCTCGGGGTCGAACAGGGCCGGCTCGGACAGCAGCACGTTGAAGGCGACCCCGCGGGCCTCGGCCAGGCGCAGGCGGTCGATCAATTGCGCGTGGGTGCGCCGCGACCAGGGCCAGCGCCCGAGTTCGGCCAGGCTCTTGGCGTCCACGTCCACCACTACGATGCGCGGATCGGGCTCGGGCGCGGAGGTGCGGATCAGGCGGTCGTAGACCAGGTCGTCCAGGCGCTCGGTGGCGCCGGACAGCGTCACCAGCACGACCACCGCGCACGCGCCCACGGCCGCAAGCACGCGGGTCTTCCATTTCTGCAGGGGCTTGGAGGCACTCACAGGGCCAGCAGTATGAGCAGGGCGCCCGCGCCGGCGCCAATCCGGCACCAGCGGCAGGGCACGTCGACCCGTTGCGCCGGCGGGAATGCGCCCTCGAAGCCGTCCACGTCCACGGCCCGCGCGCGCAGGTACCAGGTGCCCGAGCGCAGGCGCGGCAGGGTGATCTCGGCCTGCTCCACCACTTCGTCCACCTGAGGCTGCGCGAAGTCCGGCGTGCGCGACATCTGGAAGCGATAGCGCTGTCCCGGCTGCCCGGCGGGCCAGCGGAAGGTCACGTCGCGGTGCTTGCCGGCCGCCGGGCTGTCGATCCCGGTGATGTCGATCAGCGGGCGGACGGTGAAGGGCAGGGCGTCTCCCCAGGGGCCGGTCTTGCCGGCCGCATCCACGCTGCGGATGCGCCAGACGTATTCGCCAGGCGCCAGCGGCTGCGCCAGTTCGGCGCCGGTCGCGCCGTGCACGGTGGCGGCGGCCAGCGGCGCGGCGAAGCCGGCGGCGTCCGCGGCCACTTCATACTGGTAGGCGCGCGCGCCGGGCGCCTGCGTCCACGCCAGCGCCACGGCCGGCGTGCGCACCACGCCCTGCGCGGGCGGCGAAATGGTGTAGGGCGGCTCGGGCTGCCCGCCGACGCGGAACGCGACCTGCGCGTCCAGGCCTTCCAGCCCGTCGGCATTGCTGGCGCGCACGCGCAGGTGGTATTCGCCCTCTTCCAGCGCCGGCAACTGCACGTTGGGTTCGCGGGTCTCCAGGTCCACCTGCACGGTGTCGAAGCGGACCTGCCGGCTGAGCTGCACGCGGTAGCGGTCGGCCCCGGGCACCGCCGGCCAGGCCAGTGCCGGCTGCGCGCGCTGCTGCTGCGCGGCGACGCGGGACAGGTCCGGCGCCGGCAGCAGCGCCACCGGCCGCACGCCGTCGCCGCCCTCGGCGACCACCGTGCCGTAGCCGCGCTGCACCAGCGCGCTGCGGCGGGCGCTGTTGACGGCGACGCGGCCTTCCAGCACTTCGGTATAGGTGCGGCCGTCCGTGGTCTCCACCCGGAAGCGGGTGCCGCGCACCGCCGACGAGGCGCTGGGCGTGTCGACGATGAAGGACGAAGGCCCGCGCTGCGGCCGCACTTCGTTGCCGATGCGGCCGCGCTGCAGGCGCAGGCGGATGTCGGCCAGGTCCGAGCGGCCGAAGTGGTTCAGGCGTTCCAGCAGCAACTGGCTGTCGCCCAGCAGCATCAGCCGCGAACCGTCGGTGAAGCGCAGGCTCAGCGAGGCCTGCGGTGCGGTTTCCAGCCAGGTGCCGGTGGGCAGGGTCATGCCGGCGGTGACCGGCATGGCGCGCTCCTTGCCGCGCGCGGTGGCGTCGCCCTGGATGGCCACCACGGTGGCCCGCGCCGGCCGCACGTGCAGCCAGGCCATGGGGATGCGCAGCAGGGTGCCCGGCGGCAGCCGGTAGGGGTCGCCGATGCGGTTGTGCTCCTGCAGGCGCTGCCAGGGCACGTCCGGCTTGAGGTATTCGGCGGTGAGGTCCCACAGCGTGTCGCCGGGGCGCACGCGGTAGTTCCAGTCCTGGGCCGCGGCGGGCGCGCACACGGCGAGCAGGGCCAATGCCAGCAACAGCATCCGCCGGAGGAGTCCTTGCCGTGTCTTGTCCTGCAATCCCTTCCCCATATCCCCTGCGTCCATTGGAAATGCAAAGCTCATCACAATTATAGACAATCCTCGCCTCAGCGCTGGCCGTTCCTTTCCGTAGATTGCGTAAGGCTACTTTCGTTCTGCTGGGGCTCAGGAAAACCGGCCTCCGGCGCGCCCCACAAGGCGGCGATCCGCCGGGCCAGCGGGTAGGGCTCGGGGTCGTCCCGGTTGGTCAGCACGACCACGGCCAGGCGCCGGCCGGGGAAGCGCACCAGCACGTTGCGGAAGCCGATGCTCTCGCCCGAATGCCACTGCATGCCCTCGTGCAGGCGCCAGCCGAAGCCGTAGTGCGCCACGTCCGGCTCCGGAGTGGCGGTGGCCGGCTGCAAGGCCAGGGCCCAAGACGCCGGGGCGAGCAGGCGCCGGTCGTCGATGGCCGCGTTCCATTTGGCCAGGTCGGCCACCGAGGAATAGATGCCGCCGTCGCCCAGCACCGCGCTGGTGGTGCTCTGGTCGGTGCGGACCCAGCCGCCGTCGCTGCCGCGGCTGTAGCCGTAGGCGCGGCGCGGGACCGGTGGGCCGCCGTCCTGCCGCGCCAGCGTATCGGCCATGCCCAGCGGCAGGAAGATCCGGGTGCGCAGGAATTCGGCGAACCCCAGGCCCGAGGCGCGCTCCACCACCAGCGCCAGCAGCGCGTAGCCGCTGTTGCTGTAGCGGTAGCCGGTGCCGGGCGGGAAATAGGTGCGGTCCTCGCCTTCCAGCAGGCGCAGCACGTCGTCGTCGTGCGCCTGCGCGGTCTGGCCTTCGGGGATCAGGTCTTCGTAATCGACCAGGCCGGAGGTGTGGCTGAGCAGATGGCGCAGGGTGACACCGTCGGCGGCGGCCGGCAGCGACGGCAGCCAGCGCCTGGCCGGATCGTCGATGGACAGCTTGCCTTCCTCCGCGAGCAGCAGGATGCAGGCGGCGGTGAACTGCTTGGTGATCGAGGCCAGTCGGTAGTCGGTGCGCGGCGCGGCGGCGACGCCGGCGTCGCGGTCGGCCATGCCGTAGGCGCGTTCGAACACCACGCGGCCCTCGTGCACCACCAGCACCGAGGCGCCGGGCGCGTCGCCGGTGTAGTCGCGCATCAACCGGTCGATGTCGTCGTTGCGCGTGGCCGCGGCAGGTCCGCTGATGATCATCGATGCGATTCCCCAGGCCAGCAGGCGCAGTCTCCAGGTCGGCGTCATGGCGCCCTCCTTGCCACGTTGCGGACAAGGGTAGCGCAGGCGTTCAGTCCGCGGCGGCTTCTTCGCGCAGTTGCCGGTCGCGCGCCGGCCCCAGGTAGCCGCGGATGGCGTGCCGCATCAGGTACAGCAGCGGGATCAGCGCGATCGCGGCGAGCATCTTGTACAGGTAATTGACCGTACTTACCGCCAGGAACAGCGAAGTAGGCCACCGTTGCGGGCCCAGCACGAAGGCGATCCAGATCACCACGAAACTGTCCACGCATTGTGAGATGGCGGTGGAGCCGGTCGCACGCAGCCAGACCCAGCGCTCGCCGGTGGCGCGCCGGATGCGGTGGAACACCGCCACGTCGATCAACTGGCCGAACAGGAACGCCACCACCGAGCCGGCGATGGTCCACAGCCCCTGGCCGAACACCGCCGCATACGCGCGCTGGTAATCGGGCACGCCCTGCGACCGCGCCGCTTCCACCCACCAGCCGGCCGGTGCCAGCGCGATGGCGGCGAAGGCGAAGCAGAAGCCGAACAGGATCAGCGCCACCGCCAGCCACGAGATGAAGCGCACGCCGCGGCGGCCGAAGAATTCGTTGATGGTGTCGGTGAGGATGAACACGAACGGCCACAGCAGCGTGCCGGCAGTGAAACTGAGCGAGCCCGCCTGCCCGAACAGGTTCCATTCCAGCGGCGCGATGCCCAGCGTGTCCTCCAGCGCGAAGATCTTCACGCCGATGAACTCCGCCAGCACCGTGTTCACGCAGAACACCGCGGCCAGCACGATGAACAGCCGCACCGCGCGGTCGTCCAGCGTGCGCGGCGCGTGCACGGCTCAGCGTTCTCCGGCGCGGGTGAAGGGCATCGCGTCCGGCGCCACCGCGCCGCCGGAGATGATGAAGCTCATCGCCTGGTCCACCGTCCAGTCGGTCGGCGTGAGCAGCTCCACCGGCACGATCTCCAGGTAGCCGGAGGTCGGGTTGGGCGTGGTGGGCACGTACACCGCGGCCAGTTCGCGGCCGCTGCCTTCCTCGCGCATCACCCGCGTCACCAGGCCGACCGACTTCATGTCGCGGTGGGGGAAGTCGATCAGCACCACGCGCTGGGTGCTGCCGGGCTTGGTTTCCAGCATGTCCAGCAGCTTGCGCGCGCTGGTGTAGATGACGTTGGCCAGCGGCACGCG
>CALJUL010000027.1 GCA_937975725.1 uncultured Pseudoxanthomonas sp.
GTATTGAATACAATACAAAGACAAAATTAGAAAAAATATTCCAAGTGAAATACTTGCTTTCTTTTCTATAACTATCTCTTGCATCCACGCTGCTCCAACGCCTGCATTCACCAATGACGGCCGCTACCGCACCAATTCCAGAACCACTAGGCGCCTCATCTTGGAAGCATTGCGCACGACAGCACTTGAGTGCTGCGAATTTCTTCGCTGTCGAGGCGACCCGCCAGTCAACCCAATTGGGCCCGACTGCGTACACCATCCCAATCGCGCATCGTAGTATCGACTGACATTGGTACCATAGCCCCGTCTCCCGATCGTAGTATTAGTCGGGGGCCGGACGTTGAGGCCACGCTGCTGTCCAGCGTCGCCCTACAATCAAAAGCATAGTCACTGATCCGCCACACCACTACCTTGGCGCTTTTGGTCACGATCTCCGGCCAACCCAGATGACCCCGCATGGATCATGCTGATCGCGCCGCCCTGGATCATCGCCAGCGGCATGTTTGAGAATGAGTAGTATGCAAGCCTCTCAGGCTTATAGCTGACTACGAAACCCCGGGGCAATTCACTTTGACAGCTTGGGAGTGGACTCGGCGACTATCGAGTCATCTGCACTCTTGACCCCTTCCCATGCTCCCAGCTCCTCGAATAGGTATCGCTTAGCCAAAATTCTTGATCTGAACATGTACTCGTTGCAGGCATCATTCCAACTCAAAGGACTCTTGAGGTCGAACAACGCAGCCACATCCAGCTCAAGCTGCTCTACGCTTCTGCCCACTACCGAAACCGTCCCCGACTTGGCCTCTCCATAACAGCCAGACTTGCCGGGCATAAAGCTGAGACCAGAACCAAACACCACTCTGACATTCTTGCTCGGAATCTGAAAGACCTCTCCTTCGCTTAGATCGCCATCAAAGAACAGGGTCACCTTGAGAAAGCGCTCTGTATCGACACCGCCGCTGGAGTACTCGCGAACTCCGACAACCAACGAGCCTCCCCTCGATATACGGTTACAAGCTATTGCGGCCTCTCGTGCGTCAACGTTACTGCATGACGATACGGCTGGAGATGCGCCATCCACAAAGAATGTCGACTCCTTTCGTTCGGCATGAATTGTTGTACAACCGCCCAACAAACACGCAACTGCTAATAGTGATTTAAGCTTCCTCGACCTATTCATTGCATGCAACCGCACCTTTCGTTGGGTTTAGCTCGCTCGGCTCGCATCGCAGCCTCCTTAAATATTTCCTCATGCGCTTGATCACCCCAACTTCTATTAGGATGAAGAACCTCATGAACGAGAGTGTCATATAGGTGTTTGATTCCATCAGCGTCGAGAGGCTCTAGATATTTGTCACTGATATAGATCTGTCGCGTCAAGGGATTCCACATACCCCAAGTCTGCGTACCATCTAGCTTAGGCGGCCCAAAATCCTTTGTTCTCGGATACTTACTAGGAAACTTAAGATCAGTTTCCATCTCCTTTGCAAGAGCGTACAGACAGTCTATGTCTTCCTGCGTTAAACCAAGGGAATCAAAGTAATTAACTGGATTTCCGCCGACATACCCATATGTATTCGATCCCCCCCCCAAACCGATCGGGTCAGATTGCGTATACCTCCCCAGCCTTGCATCGTAGTACCGGTTGACGTTGTACCAAAGACCAGTCTCCTGATCGAAGTACTGCCCAGGGAATCCGATGTTCAGCCCGCCAATACCATCCAGCGCCACAACGCGATCAAACGCATAGTTATTGGCACGCCATACCACAGCTTTGGCGCTATTGGTCGCAATTTCAGGCCGCCCCAGATGGTCTCCATGCACCCAATAGATCTGCTGGTTACGCACGATGCCAACCAACTCGCCGCCGAACCATAGGTAATTGGTCCACAAGTCGTTCTCATCGCGATGCTCACTCATCAACCGACTGTCAGGACCATAGACATACCGATAGTGACCGTGACTCGGAGCAGCCTTCCATGCACGTTCATTGAAAGCGTTGTAACCATAGCCGATGTTTTCCGTCGTGCTCCCGTTGAAATGCGAGACAGAAGTCATGTTCAGATACGTGCCATAGCCATAGCTGGCTACGTACCGACCATGGTCATGAGTCCATGTAAGATTACCCAGCGTGTCGTACTGATACTCGACAGGGCGATTCGGCGAAATTCCCGTCAACAAAGACACACGATTGCTATTGACATCAATCGAATACGTACCTGCTCCCAATGTTGATCCAGAGGCAGATGTTCTATTGCCATTGGCATCGTAGCTGAATGACTGATTGCCCGCTCCAGTAACTCCAACAAGCCTGAACAGCGCATCATAGGCATAGCTCTGACTCAAGCTGGCATTTGCAGAATTGGTCGCCTGGGTGATCTGACCGTCAGCATCATAGCTATAAGCGAGATTTTGCAGGGCAGAAGTGCCATTCACAACAGTGCTTGATGTCAATCTCCCATCAAGATCCAGAGGCCGGCTTCTTGTCAACCCATTGCCATAGGCGGTATCAATAGAAGTACCAAACGGTGCGTACTTGGCGCCAGAAACTATCGGCGTTATTACGCCACCCAAGTTGACGGTCATGGCCAACAATTTTCCGGCCGCGTATCCGTAGCCCACCGCCATCTGATTTGGATAAGAAATGGAATTCAGTCTACCCACAGCATCGTAGTAATAACGCGTCCAGTAGTCACTTTGAACACCAAAGGCGGTCGTCAATTCACGACGAATACTGAGCCGCCCATCGGGCTGATAAGCGAAATGGATCGTGCTTCCGCTGGCCTCGACGTTGCAGAGCCGTCCTTTACCATTGGTGCACCAGTCATAGCCAAAGCTCCGGTTGTCGCTGGCACTGCCGTACCACGTGATGCGTCCAAGGCTATCGTAATTGTAAGAAATGGAGCTCCCGTCATTACGCGTCACCTTGGCTAGTTGCCCCGAAGCGTTGTACTGGTAAGTAGTAGAGCCCGTATCCGGACTGTACTGCGCCCAAAGTTGTCCAAATCCATCATAGGCATATGTGGTAATTTTTCCGCGAGGATCCGTCACCTTCGTGATTCTGTTGCCGGCATCGTACTGAAAATACGTCGTCTGGTTTAGAGGATTGGTCGACGATATAACTCGACCAAGCGCATCGTACACGATATTCGTATCGCGCCCCTGGGAATCCTTGACCATCTGGATGTTCCCATTAAGGTCATACACATATCGCACATTACGGCCATAGTTCCCCCGACTAGCACGAGGACGGCTTAGCTCATCGTAATCGGTAAATAATGAGCGCGCCAATGCAGGGGTCTGAACGAGCACCTGGCCGTATTCAACACACTCTTGCATTCCTTCGATTTTTCGCCAACGGACGCATTGCGATTGATACTGTGGCATGTCTGCATAAACGGCTGCACTTGTGATATTGCTGGCAGCGTCGTAAGAGAGCCTTAGCTCCTCTTTCGTTCCACCGCCTGCAAGTGCACCAGTGTGAATCCGATACAGTGAAGTTTGCCGCAACTGGATGTCATAGGCATAATTCGTAGTAACCCCTTCTGCCGTTGTAATTGACGACACAAGTCCGTTCGCGCCGTATACATATGTCGTATCAGCAGCCGTTGTCCCATCTGGATATGAGCGGATTCGGCTGACTCGCCCTCTAGCATCATATAGGTAGTCAGTCAGATCTCCATTTATGCCCATGACCCGCCCAGGCTGGCCAAGACCATTATGGTTACTGAAAATGGTCTGATGCCCCAAGCTGTTGCCTATAGAGATCAGGTTCCCTTGCGGATCGTATTGTGTAGTGGTTAGATCGCCCGCCGCTGCCAAGGGGCCGTCCACAGAAACCGATGCCAGCATGCCAGGCGACTGAACGCCGCCAGATCCGGACCCATATGTTGCATACGTGAACCATGTTTCACGCGATTGATTTGCAACGCCGTATGGCGAGAGGTTGGTTTCCACAATCCTCGTGATTCTATTCAAAGCATCGTGGTCATAGCTGGTCCGCGAAACTCCAGCAATAGTGACGCTTAGAATTAGGTTCCTGGTCGAATGCCAGGCATATTGCGTTGTCCGCTGCAATGGCGTGCCCAAAGCTTCCACCTTCTGCAGAAGCTGTCCTTTTGCATTGTAGACATATGCAGTCTTATTATTCAGATGATCCGACCGCATGGCTGGATAGCCATTTGCATCATACTCAGTCAACGCATAAGTTGCGATGGGACAATAGCCACTCGGGTGCCCCGTCGTCGAAATATGCTTGCCGTCCTGGAATTTATAAGTGGCTTGCTTTCCGAGTGGATTCGTCTCCAGAACCGTCAATAAACCATTGGCGCCGCGCGTATAAGTAAAAGTGTACTTCTCTTGCCCGTTATGATGGCTACTGGTTGCATAGCCATTCGCATCGTAGGTAAAAGTTGAATAACGAATTCCGTTATAAGACTTCCCCGTCAAAGCGGTCGGATCGGTAGACACCTCATAGTGATAACCGACAGCGGTGACGGGCGTACCGGGCCGATAAGCGCCCAGCAAACGATGCAAGCCGGTCCCGAATGTATTTGCATTGTAGACGTAGCTATGGATATTTCCGGCCGGATCGCGAACCCCCATCATCATGCCCTGCGTCCAGGAAAATTCAACATATCGTCCCGAAGTGTGGGTTACGCGGTAAGGGTACGTCCCATTAACATACGAGAATACCCATTCGATGTTGTTCAGGTTGCGAATTAAAGAGATGTATCCCGCGGAAGAGTAGATCTCGAATCCATTTTCTTCCGTGTAATGATGGAAGCTCCCATTTGGCTGCGGCACGATTCTTGCAATCGGCTGGGGCTTGTCTTCGTAGAAGATGCCATCCCCGCCTTTTATGTATTTGATGGTTCTGCCATCCGGGCGCCAGGCGTAAATTACGGCGTTCGATCCAATGCCGCAGGTGCCGCCACCAGGCCGCGGAAAGCAACTGTTGACGTCAGTTGTCCCGAATGTCAGTGCATAGTCGAAGCTGCTGACCCAATGCTTTCCGAAGATTCCCGCACCCCGCCAGAAGTGGTTATAGGTCCTGGCTAATGTCAATGGCATTTCGCCGGACGTCGTGAAATCAAGTTCAACCTCAATCTTGTTCCCTGTCGAAATGATGATGGGGTTGCCCTTCTTGTTGCAGGGATCTTCGGTTGCATTCGTAGGAAGGTCAGTGGTAGTTGGGGTAGATACCAAAGTCCCTTCGCTCCCGTTGGGCTCATTCCTACCGGAAGTGGATCCATAGCGCCCCAGTAGCTCGGGCCGTTCGATCAGGCTTGGATGTACACACCGTCCACCAATTGGAACTAACCCCCAAGAGGTACACTGCTCATAAACTTCGATCGTACTCACTTGAGTCGTCTCGGCCCGTGTGACTTGTGAACATCCAAGTCCCGTGACCAGCACGACTCCCATCGTCGCACCCAGTCCCTTCCGAAACTTCATGTTGCGGAAATTCGCCATCTTCAACTCCTTTTGTGATGAGGCCCAGGCGTTTCGCCATTCTCCTCATGGTTTCAGCTTTTTCGCACGTTTCTTGTGTTGTGAATGGATGCACTGAACAGTCAGTCTTCCCCCAACCCATGGAATCAACTTCCCGTCCGTTCCTGACCAAAATCTTTGGCCCCCGTACATCAACAGGCCGCCCATAGGCGCGAAGGTATCTCAGTGAAAGAGCGCTTGGAAGTCACAACGGATGGTAAATGCACTTACTTACCCAAATACCCTTAGCGCCCCTCGGTTCTTCCCACTTATTCCGATTGGCTCAAGAGTCCCGAAGCCAGATTTCGGCCAGGAGTAGCCAAGGGAATACCTGAGACATCCGTTGCGGCTCGATCATTTGGTACACATGCATACATAGCCTGCGGCGGATTATGGCAATCCACCTCTTTGCAGATCGCCCGGGTCCGCCAATCGACTGACGCAGGCAAACCGCTTTCGCTGTCCACGCATGAGGAAAGGCACGAAGTCACGGCCTTATTGTTGTGACGACAGGATACCGATATTAATGCGTTGGCCCAGAGTTGAAACAGCGCGATCCAGGCAAGCCTCATCATCGAGACAACGCCATACGTGTGACACAAGCCTGTGTCACTTTAATTCCCGGCAAACGGAGAAGAAACGGACTATCAGCTTTGTGTGGAAACGAAGGCCAAGTAAGTTGATTGCCCCGCTTCCCGTCAACAACGACGGCAGGTCAAGCGTGACCTTGTTGCGGCAACGCGCCCATCGCCTGGAGTCCTGCTTGGGACTCCAGGCAAAACTGAAGAGAACCAACGCCGCTTCAGGCCGCCTGTTCCTCGACCCGCTCCTGCAGGGATTCGGCCAACTGCCGCCAGGCGGGTAGCTGGTCCAGCACGCCGAGGGACTTGAGATAGCCTTCGTCGACCGGCTCGTTGCCGGCCAGGGCGCTGGCCACGTGCACGGCGCCGGGCACCCAGAAGCTGCGCAGGCTGCTGCGCTGCGGCTGGCGGTGGAAGGCCACCGCTTCGACGATCGGCATGGGCAGGCCCCACAGGCCCAGCAGGTAGGCGCCGGCCTCGGTGTGGCCGGGACGCTCGTCGTCCTCCTCCACCTCGGTGTCGCGCTCGTCGCGCACGCCGGGCAGCAGCAGGCCGATGTCGGCCAGCAGGGCCGCGGTGGCGCCCAGCTCGGCGCTGGTGCGCGGCAGGATCTTCGCGGCCAGGCGCGAGGCCAGCAGCGCCCGCTGTTGCAGCGCCGCGCGGTCGACGTGGGCGGAGGTCTTCATCGAGAACACTTCGCTGGCCAGCACCAGGTCGCGCAGCGTGCCCAGGCCCAGGCGGGTGACCGCGGCGCGCAGGTCGGTGATGGCGCGGCCGCTGGAGAAGTAGGCCGAGTTGCACAACTGCAGCACCTTGGCGGCGATGGCCGGGTCGCCGGCCACCAGGGTGGCGATGTCGCCGGCGTTGCCTTCGTTTTCTTCCAGCGCGCGGGTCAGCGCGAAGTACAGGTGCGGCGGCGACGGCAGGTGCTCGACGCGGCCGATGGCGCGGCGCAGGCGCGGGCTGTCCAGCAGGTCGCGCAGTTCCTCCAGGCTGTGGATCGCCTCCAGCACCGTCTCCGAGGCCAGCGGCAGCGGCAGGAAGCGGTGCGCCACGCCGATCAGCTTGATCGGGGCGGCGGCGCCGTCGGCGGTGCCTTCCAGCAGCGCGATGCGGATGGTTTCCGAACGCAGCGTGCGGATCTGTCCCAGCAGCGTGGCCGGCGGCAGGTCAGGCAGAGACGGGCCCACCATCACCGCATCGACCGGGCCGTTGGCCACGGCGAACATGGCGGCCTTGCCGTCGGCCACCGTTTCCACGGTCCACTCGTCCCCCATGTCGCCGATGTAGTCGGACAGGTCTTCCGGCAGGCAAGCGGTGTCGCCCACGTACAGGATGCGCAAGGCAGTTCTCCCAGATCGTTGCGGTGGCGGGTGCGCGCCCGCATCAGGCGCGGCCCGGTTGTCATCTGGTCACGTTGTCGGCAGCGGCGGTCGATTCTTGAGTGTGATGCGGGAGACTGCGGCGCCCTTCACACCCCGTCTCCGGGCGCGGGCCCGGCATCGCCGTCCGCCAGGTGCCGCAACAGGCGCGCCAGCGTCACCACGTCCTGGAAGTTGTGCAGCAGCACGCGGCGCAGCAGGCCGGCGTCGCCGCCGCGCAGGTAGTGCAGCCATGCGCCCGGCGCTTCCGAACCCGGCAGGTCGTCCTCGCGCACGATGCCCAGCGCGTTGCGCTCGATCGTGGCCAGCCGGCAATTCTCCCAGACGCCGCGGTAGCGGCGACGCGTGGGGAACAGCAGGTCGAGATGGTCGATGCCGGCCAGCGGCACGCCCTGCCGCGCCAGCCGGTAGCGCGCGGCCAGCAGCGGGGCGTCGTAGCAGCGGCCGTTGTAGCTGACCAGCCGCGTCTGCGGCGACAACCAGCCGGCGAATTCCCGCAGCATCGCCGGCTCAGCGGACAGGTGGGTGATCAGCAACTGCCGTATCCGCAGTCCGCCGGGCACGAAGTCCGACGCGCTCACCATGAAGGCGCGCGTGCCGGTGCCGCCGGACAGGCCGGTGGTCTCGGTGTCGAAGAACAACAGGCCGCGCGCATTCAGCGGGCCGCAGCGCGCGAAGGCACCGTCGAAGCATCCAGGCACGTCGTCGAACGGCAGGGTCTGTTCCAGCATCCGCAAGCCCGGGGCGATCTCGCTGCCCGGCAGCGCGCGGTCGCAGGCGCGCGGCGGCGGCGCTTCGCGCGTGCGTTCGCGCAGGCCGAGCATGCGCCGCAGGGCGGGCAAGGGATCAGCCGCCGCCGCGATCGCGGCCGGCACGGCGGCAGCCGGGGCCGCTACCGCCGGCGCGGTGGCCGGCGCTCCGGCATGCCCGGCCTGGCGGCGCAGCCGTTGCAGGGCTTCCACGCTCGGGCTCATGCGGCGTCCAGCAGGTGCAGCACGCGCGCGGCCAACATGCGCGGCGTGGTGCCGGCGTCCTCGTCCGCTGCCAGCACCGGCCCCACGCAGGCCGGGCAGCCGGCCTTGCAGTCGCAGCCGGCCACCAGTTGCGCGGCGCGCTGCACCAGTTCGCGCTGGCGCCGCCACAGCGGTTCGCTCAGGCCGATGCCGCCGGGGTAGTTGTCGTACAGGTACACGGTGGGCACGAAGCGGTCGCCCTCGGCCGGCGACAGCACCTGGCCTTCGCCGCGCATCTGTCCCCTGCCCTGCGCGTCGGCCAGCGCGAACCATGCGCCGTCGCCGTCGCCCACCGCCTTCTGCAAATCGCGGCCCTCGGCCATCACCGCCACGGTGGCGACCACGTGTAGCGCGTAGGCCGCACCGAGGAAACCGTCCAGCGCTTCCTGCCGCGAGGCGAAGGCCGCCTCCAGCGCCTGCGGCGGCAACTGCCACCACATGCCGGTGGTGTGCATCTCGTGGTCCGGCAGCGCCACCGGGCCGTAGCCGATGTTCTCGTGGGTGTAGTAGCGGATCTTCTTGTAGCCGGCCACGCGCCGCACCACGTGCACTTCGCCGTGGTGGCAGGTGCCCTGCCCGGCGATGCAGCCGTCGAAGCGCTCCAGCACCTTCAGCTTCGTGTAGTCGATGGCGTCGGTGTAGTAGTCCACGTGGGTGCGGACCACGTAGGCCTTGCGCCCGTCCCAGTCCAGCCGCTCCACCTGGTAGGGCGTGGACTGCACCATGTGGATGGCGCCCTCGTACAGCATCAGCGGCGCGGCGCTGAAATCCACTTCGGCGATGATGATCTGGCGGCCGCCGGTGCGGTCCACCACCACGAAGTTGCCGTCGGCCACCGCGCGCAGGCCGACCGCGTTGGCCGGGTAGCTGTCGGCGATCCACTCGTAGCGGTCGCCCTCGCGATGGACCACGCGGTCCTCGTCCAGCAATTGCAGGTAGGGCGCGGGATCGACCGGGCCGAAGGATTCGCCGGCCAGGAACGGCAGTTCGAACGCGGCGCAGCGGATGTGGTCCAGCAGGATCATCGGCTGGTCCGGCGCGATCCGCGCATGTTCCGGCGGGCTGTCGGCGAAGAATTCCGGATGCCGCACCACGTACTGGTCCAGCGGTTGCGAACTGGCGACCAGGATGCCCAGCGACGCCTGCTGCCGGCGCCCGGCGCGGCCGAAGCGCTGCCAGGTCGCGGCGATGGAACCCGGATAGCCGTTCAGCACCACCGCATCCAGGCTGCCGATGTCCACACCCAGTTCCAGCGCCGACGTCGATACGATGCCGTCCACGCGCCCGTCGCGCATCGCGCGCTCGGCCTCGCGCCGCTCGGTGGGCAGGTAGCCGCCGCGGTAGGCGCGGATGCGCGCCGGCTGGCGCGGATCGTGGTCGAACACGTCCTTCAGGTACTTGGTCAGCACTTCCACCATCGTGCGCGACTGTGCGAACACCAGCGTCTTCAGCCCCGCCTTGATCGCCAGCCGCGCGATGCGGTTGCTCTGCGAGCGCGCCGAGGCGCGCAGGCCCAGGTCGGGATTGACCACCGGCGGATTCCACAGCAGCACGTGGCGGTCGCCGCTGGGCGCGCCGGATTCGGTGACGGCGTGCACCGGCAGTTCCAGCAGCGCCTCGGCATGCGCCTGCGGATTGCCGATGGTGGCCGAGCACAGGATGAACTGCGGGCTGGCGCCGTAGAACGCGCACACCCGCTTCAACCGCCGCAGCACGTTGGCGACGTGGCTGCCGAACACGCCGCGGTAGCTGTGCACCTCGTCGATCACCACGTAGCGCAGGTTCTCGAAGAACTGTGCCCACTTGGTGTGGTGCGGCAGGATGGCCTGGTGCAGCATGTCCGGGTTGCTGACCACGATGTCGCCGTACAGGCGGATCGCCTGGCGCGCGTCGCCTGGCGTATCGCCGTCGAAGGTGAACGCCTTCAGGCCGAGGTCGCCGGCCCTGCTCAGGTCCAGCAATTCCGCCACCTGGTCCTGCGCCAGCGCCTTGGTCGGGAACAGGTACAGCGCCTTGCCCTTACGCGCCAGCGCCGCGGCCGCCACCGGCAGCGTGTAGCACAGCGACTTGCCGGAGGCAGTGGGCGTGGCGACCACCAGGTGGCCGCCCGCCTGCGCGGTACGCCACGCCTCGGCCTGGTGCGAATACAACCGGTCCACGCCGCGCGCGCGCAGGGCGGCGGCCAGTGCCGGCGGCAGGTCGTCGGGCAGCTCGGCCCAGCGTCCTTCGCGTCCTTCCAGCACGAAATGCCCGGCGATGCGGTCGCGGTACTTGTCCGCCAACCGCCCGGCCAACATGCCGCCGTCCACGGACGGCCCCTGCGGCAGCCAGGCGGCTTCGGATTCGTACTGCCGGATCAAGGGCAACTGCGCGGACATGGGCGGCCTCCGGTGAAGAGGCGCCATCACAGCGCGCATGCGTCTCAGGCGGTGAGACGGGCGCCCTTCGCGGCCGCCGCTGCGCACGGCGGGGCGCGCCGGTCAGCAACGTGATCGCGGCGCGCACGCTTTTGTCATCGCGCGCTAACGCGACGCGGATTACCACGTTGTCTGCCTTTCCCCCGGAGACGCCGCGATGGTTCCCTCCCGCTACCAGGCCATGCTGGACGCCCTCGTCCCGCCGTCGCGCATGCCGCCGGCATCGCACGATGCGACGACATGGATGGCCGCCGCACCGGGCTTCGCCGGCTTCAGCCGGCACGATTTCCAGCGCCGGCGGCGCCTGCACCCGGACGTGGCCTGGGAAGGCGCGTGCCGGGCCTATGCACTCGCCGCCGCCACCCATCGCCACGTTCTCCGGACCCCGGAGGCGGAAGCGCAACTGGAAGCCGCCTGGGAACGGCTGCGCGGCGAGGGCGGCCCGGACTGGCCGGTGGCGCGCGCGATGATGCGCGAAGCCTGGCGCTGGCTGGACGCGCAGTCCGCGCGCATGCACTGACGCGCGCGGCCGACGAGCGGCTGGCCGCCGCCCACGGCGCAGCGCGTGAGAAATCAAGCAGGGACATCGACGAGGCCGGTACTGCATGGGAAACGCGCCCGCCATGCGGGCGCAGGCAAAGGAGCACGCACAGGGGGAGCGGCGCGCGGTCGCGCGCCGTGCCGGCGGCCGCTTCGCTTCCGCATCCCCGCAGTGCCCGTCCCGCGCACGGGAGAGGCACCATGGCATCGGCAAGGGAACGCGGCACCGCAACCCGCTGGCAGGCGGACGATCCGCCCTGGTCCGTCATCGACATCCAGGTCGAACTCGCCTACTGGCAGGAACAGCACGCACACGGCGGCGCCGGCCTGCCGGACCTGCCGTTCCGCCAATGCGTGCCGACCCTGAAGTTCGCCTACGACGCCTACCTGCTCTCGCAGGGCCGGCCGCTGGAAAGCCTGCAACCGCCGCTGTCCGCGCGCTACCGCACGCACGTGCCGCCCGCGCAGCGGCTGCCCTGGCCGGCGGCGTACGATCTGGTCGCGGCGGTGTGGCGGCGCCTGCGCGCGCCGATCTACGAACGCCAACTGGTGCTGTCGCTCCCGCACGATGCGCGGCGCGAGCAGGCGCTGGTCGAAGCGGCGCGGCGCTGAGTTCACGCGGCGCATGCAAAGGTGAACCGCATCGCCCCCATCAGGTTAATTGGAGGTTAAATACGGCTTTATTTCACTTAAGCGTCACTTTCACAAACCAAGAATCGCGGTGCCACTTCCACATCGACAAGGAGCACCCGATGGCAAGCCAGCATCCCCGCAACGCCGTTTCCGCTGCGCAGATCGTGGACATCGACGCCGAGCTGGCGTACTGGAAGACGCGCTTGAACGAGGACACGTTCCAGGTGGTCGGCGCCACCGTCAGCGACCTGGAGCAATGCCTGAAGGTGGGCTACGACGCCTACCTGCTGCACCACCACCGGCAGTTCGACGAGATCGCGCCGGCGCTGCGCGACCGCCTGCAACGCCAGTGCCCCAACACGCCGATCGGCTGGTACCGCGCCCAGCCGATCATGCGCGCGGTCTGGCAGCGCCTGAAGCCGGACACGCTGGCCCACGCCTGCTGACGGCAGGCCGGCGGCGCGGCCGCGTCAGCCGCGCCCGGCCAGGGCGCGTTCCAGCGCGGGGAACACCGCCTGCATCTCCAGCGGCTTGGCGAGCACGGCCGCATGGCCGCCCGGCTTGCCGCCCTCGCCGCCCGGCTCGCACAGCAGCAGCGACGGCCCGGTGAACCCGGCGCCGCGCAGCGCGGCCAGCACGGTGGCCGCCGACACGGGGCGCACGCCCTGGTCCAAGATCACCGCCGCGGGCAGGCCGGCGCGCGCGATCTGCTGCAGCGCGTTGGCGCCGTCCGGCGCGGTCATCGGCTCGTAGCCCTGGTTGGCCAAAGCGTTGCCCAGCAGCGACAGGCGGGTGGCGTCGCCGTCGATCACCAGCACGCGGCGCCCCTCGCCGTCGCGGAACACCGCCGACGGTGTGATCGCCGCGTCGGCTTCGGCATGCTGCGGCAGGTGCAGGGCGAAGGTGGTGCCCTCGCCCAATGCACTGTGCACTTCGATGCGCCCGCGCACGCTCTCGACGATGCGCTTGCAGGACATCAGCCCCAGTCCGGTGCCGCCGGCCTTGGTGGTGAAGAAGGGAGTGAACAGTTGCGCGCGCGTGGCCTCGTCCATGCCGCAGCCCTCGTCGCGCACCCGCAGCACCACTTCGTCGCCGGCCGCGCCGCGCACGCTCTCGGCCGACAGCGACAGGTGCCCGCCCTTCTCCGCCATCGCCTGGATGCCGTTGAGGCACAGGTTGATCAGGCACTGCTGGAACTCGGTGTAGTTGCCCTCGACGGTCAGCGAGTCCGGCGGCAGCACCACCTCCAGCCGCACCCGCCGCGACAGGCTGCCCTGGAGCAGCAACTGCACGGCCTTGAACAGTTCGGCCACGCTGATGCTCTCGCTGGCCTTGCGCGAACCGCGCACGAACGACAGCATCGACTCGGCCATCTCGTGTCCGCGCTTGCCGCTCTCGGAGATCACCGCGCCCAGCCGCAGCACGCGCGGGTCGTCGCTGTAGCTGCTCAGCAGGTCCGGCACGATCAGCAGCGGCTGCAGGATGTTGCGCAGGTCGTGGCTCAGGCCGGCAGCCAGCATCGCCAGGCATTCCATGCGCTGCGAGCGCATCAGTTCGCGTTCGGCGCGCTCGCGCTCGCGCTCGCCGCGCGCCTCGCGGATCGCCCGCGCCACCGCCGCCGGCAAGCGCACCGGGTTGTGCTTGAGCACGTAGTCGCTGGCGCCCTGCTGCAATGCCTTGACCGCCGCCTCCTCGCCGATGGTGCCGGAGAAGAACACGAACGGGATGCGTTCGTCGTGCGCCAGCAGCATCTCCAGCGCCTGCTGGCCGGAGAACCCGGGCAGGTCCATGTCCGACAGCACCAGGTCGAAGGCGCCGCCCTCCAGTGCGCGGCGCATGCCGTCGGCGTCGTCCACGCGGACGAATTCGGCGTCCAGCCCGGCGTCCCGCAACTGCTCGATCAGCAGTTCGGCGTCCGGCTCCGAATCCTCGACCAGCAGGATGCGGACGTGCCCCAGCGGCGTACCCGACAGCGGCATGGCTCAGTCCCGCGCCAGGGTTTCGTTGATCACCGCCCAGAACGTGCCCAGCGTCTTGACGGCCTGGAAGAACTGGTCCACGTCCACCGGCTTGACCACGTAGGCGTTGACGCCCAGGTCCCAACTGCGCGCCAGGTCGCTCTCCTCGCGCGAAGAGGACAGGATCACCACCGGCATGTGGCGCAGCTTCTCGTCGCTGCGGATGTTCCTGAGCACCTCCAGGCCGTCCATGCGCGGCATCTTGATGTCCAGCAGCAGCACCGCCGGCAGCGCGTCCTCGCGTTCGGCCCAGGCGCCGCGGCGCAGCAGGTAGTCCATCGCCTCCACGCCGTCCTCGACGTGCACGATCGGATTGGCCAGGTTGGCCTCGCGCAGCGCGTCGATGGCCATCTCGGCGTCGGCGGGGCTGTCTTCGGCCAGCAGGATGGTGCGGATGTCGCTCATGCGCTGTTCTCTCCGTTGGACGGCGCGTCCAGCGCCGCGGGCAGGGTGAAGTGGAAGGTGGCGCCCTGGCCGGGCGCCGATTCGGCCCAGATGCGGCCGCCGTGGCGGGTCAGCACGCGCCTGGCACTGGCCAGGCCGATGCCGGTGCCGGGGAAGTCGCTGGCCTTGTGCAGGCGCTGGAACACGCCGAACAGCTTGTCGGCATAGGCCATGTCGAAGCCGGCGCCGTTGTCGCGCACGCTGAACCGGTGGCTGCCGTCGACCTGCGGGTGGTGCTCGACCTCGATCACCGCCCGCTCGCGCTGGCGGCTGTACTTCAGGGCGTTGCCCAGCAGGTTGCCCCAGACCTGGCGCATCATGTTCTCGTCGGCCAGCACGACGGGCAGCGGCGCGATGCGCCACTCCACCCGCCCGGCGCGGCCTTCGCCGGCCTCGCCGGCGTCCAGCATGGCGCGCGTCTCGGCCACCAGCGACTGCATGTCCACCGCCTGCAGGCGCAGCGCGCTGCGGCCCAGGCGCGAATAGACCAGCAGGTCGTCGATGAGCTGCGACATGCGCCGCGCCGAATCGCCGATCACCTGCAGGTAGTGCCGGGTCTTGTCGTCCGCACCGTCGCCCAGGTGGCGCGCCAGCTTGTCCGAGAAGCCGGCCACGTGCCGCAGCGGCGCGCGCAGGTCGTGCGAGACCGAATAGCTGAACGCCTCCAGCTCGCGGTTCACTTCCGAGACCTGCTCGATCTTGCCTTCCAGTTGCCGGTTGAGCGCGGCGATCTCCTGCTGCGCGGTCTTCTGTAGCGAGATGTCGCTGACCGTGACCAGCACCGCGTGGTCGTCGCGGTCTGGCAGCGGCATCCGCCGCGCGTTCAGCAGCACCGTGCGGCGCAGGCCGTCGGCGGTCTCCTGCTGCAGTTCGTAGTCCCACAGTTCGCGGCCGCGCGACAGCACGTCGTCCAGGCGCTGGCGCAGCCCGCGGTCCTGCCAGGCCGTGCCCAGGTCGTCCAGGTTGCCGGCCTTGCCATCCTTGCCGATGCCGTACAGCTCGGCGAACGCGGAATTGTGCATCTGGATGTGGCGGTCGCCGTCCAGCAGCACGATCGGCTCGCGCACCGTGTCCAGCATCACCAGGGCGCGCTCGCTGGCGTGGGCGATGCGCTTCTCGGCGTTCAGGCGGCGCGCCACCTGGCGGCCGAGCGAGGCCAGCACCAGCGCCAGCAGCAGCAGTTGCAGGCCCATCGCGGTCAGCGCCAGCCATTCGGCGCGCTTGCGTTGCAGCAGCGAGTCGTAGTTGCGCTGCGCCAGCAGTTCGCGCTCGTTCTGCAGGATTTCCTGGATCAACCCGCGGATGGGGTAGCGGGTGGACAGCGGGCTGACCGTTTCGGCCGCGTTCTCGTGCGGGTGCGCCAGCAATTGCTCCATCACGTCCAGCCGCGCCTGCACCAGTTCGCGCAGGCGCCCGATCCGCACGAGCTGCTCGGGGTTGTCGGACATCAGCCGGGTCAGCGTGGCGAACAGGCCGGGAATCGCCGCCCTGCCCTCCCTGATGCGCTGCTGCGCCAGCGGATGGTCGGTGCCCAGTGCAATCAGCATGGAGGACGATTCCACTTCGCGCACTTCCAGCGCCAGTCCGTTAACCGCAGCCTCCACCTCGTGGGTGTGGGCCACCGCGTCGGCGGCGCCGAGGTTCTCGCGCGACAGCCGCTGCAGCACCACCACCGGCACCACGACGATCAGCGCGATGCAGACGCCCAGCAAGGGCAATCGCCAGCGTCCCCACGTTTCGCGGGAGAGTGCGTCGTTCATGGCTTCCCTGAATGACCGACGATGACGGGCGGCGGCAACCGCCCGTCCGCGGAATGCAGCCGATGCTAACGTGTTACGTCACATTTGCATACGCCGCGCCCGGGCGTTCAGATTGATGCCACCCGCAGCCGGTCGCGACCTTCGCGCTTGGCCGCGTACAGTGCCCGGTCGGCGCGGCGCAGCAGGTCGTTGAGCGATTCGCCCGCGTGTTGCTGGGCGATGCCGGCGGACAGGGTCGGCATGATGCCGTCGCAGTCGTGGCGGAATTCTTCGCGGATGCGTTCGGCGAACGCCGCCGCCGCGGACGCGGTCGCGCCTTCCAGCAGCACCGCGAATTCCTCGCCGCCGATGCGCGCCGCGCAGGTGGCCGCGTCCAGGCGCACCTGCACCAGCGCTCCGAAGCGTTGCAGCACGCGGTCACCGCCGTCGTGGCCGTGCTCGTCGTTGATGCGCTTGAAGTGGTCCACGTCGAACAGCACCAGCGCCAACGGCGCACCGTCCGCGCCGGCGCGCGCATGCGCCTGGCCGGCGCGCTCGTTCCAGCCGCCGCGGTTCAGCAGTCCGGTCAGGCCGTCGGTCTGCGCCTGCTGCATCAAGCGCCGCCGCATGCGCCAGGCCGAGACCGCGAAATCGGTGCGGTAGCCGGCCAGCACCAGGCCCAGGCCCAGCGTCGCCAGGATGTACAGCCAGTACAGCGCGCCGCCCGCCGCCGGCGCGCCGTGCACCAGCAGGCGCGCCTGGGCCATGCCCACGACCAGCGCGGCCAGCGCCAGCCAGGTACCGGGACGCACGCTGAGCGCCATCAGCGCCAGCGGCAGCAACTGGAACAGTCCCGTGCGCAGCGCGAGTTGCCCCTGCGCGCCCGGCAGCGGCATGCTCAGGAACACACCGATCAGCAACGTCGCCAGCAGGCTCAACGGCAGGCGCTGCGCCTGCGGCGACGGCCGGCCCGCGCCCCGTGCGCACAGCGCCGCCAGCGCGGCGGCCGGCAGCGCCAGCCAGGCCGGAAGACCGCCCGGCGGCATCGCGCCCACGGCTTCGAACAGCGCGACCGTCGCCAGCACCACCGCACCGCACAGCAGCACGCCGCCGATGACCGGACGGGTGGCGCGCAGTTGCGCCTGCACCAGGTCTTCCCGCTCTTCGTGCGTCAGGTCGCGGGTCGAACGGCGTGAGCAGGCGCGGCGCGCGGCCGACAGCAGGACCGGCCACAGGCGTGGGCGGGGAACGGCGAGGATGGCGCTCATGCGCGACTCCATGGCGGGATGCGCCGCCCGTTGCAAGCGGCGTGCCACGCATCCATCGGCCCTGCCCGGCCGCGCCTGCGCAATCCGTCCCCGTTTGGCCCGCCGCCGGGTCGGGTGGCGGCGCCTCAGCCGCCGAAGGCGGCCCGCATGCGCGCCGTGTCGGGATGTCCGATCACGCCGCGCTCGGTGACGATGGCGTCGATCAGCGTGGCCGGGGTGACGTCGAACACCGGGTTCCACGCCGGCACGCCCTCGGCCACCGTGCGGACGCCGCCGATGCCGTACAGCTCGGCGGGGTCGCGCTCCTCGATGTGGATGGCAGCGCCGTCCGGCGTGGCCATGTCCACCGTGGAGGACGGCGCGGCCACCATGAACTTCACCCCGTGGTGGCGCGCGGCGATGGCCAGTTGGTAGGTGCCGATCTTGTTGGCGGTGTCGCCGTTGGCGCAGATGCGGTCCGCGCCGACGATCACCCACTGCACCGCGCCGGTCTTCATCAGGTGCGCGGCCGCCGAGTCGGCGATCAGGGTGGCGGGGATGCCATCCTGCAAAAGCTCCCACGCAGTCAGCCGCGCGCCCTGCTGCCAGGGCCGCGTCTCGCCGGCATACACGCGGGCGATGCGGCCCTGCGCCACGCCGGCGCGGATCACGCCCAGCGCCGTGCCGAAGCCGGCGGTGGCCAGCGAACCGGTGTTGCAATGGGTCAGCACACCGCTGCCCTCGGCGATCAGCGCGGCACCGAGTTCGCCCATGCGGCGGTTGGCGGCCAGGTCTTCCTCGGCGATGGCCAGCGCTTCCAGTTCCAGCACGCCGCGCCAGTCGCTGCCGGCGTGCTCCAGCGCCGCGCGCATGCGCGCCAGCGCCCAGGCCAGGTTGACCGCGGTGGGACGGGCGTCGTTGAGGCGCTGCATGGCCGGCGCCAGTTTTTCCAGCGCCTCGGCGGGCGTGGCCGCATGCACTTCGCGCGAAGCCAGCACCACGCCCCAAGCGGCGGCGATGCCGATGGCCGGCGCGCCGCGCACGGCCAGGTCGCGGATGGCGCCGGCCACTTCGTCGCTGGTCCGGCAGGCCAGGTATTCCACCACGAAGGGCAGCTTGCGCTGGTCCAGCAGTTCCAGTGCGTCGCCGGTCCAGCGGATGGGGCGAATGCGGTCGTAGCGGGCGTAGTCGATGGCGTCGTTCATGCCGCCATTGTACCGGCCCGCGACGGCCCGCCCTTCACCGCACGGGCGTTTACCAACTGCGGAATTCGGCGCGGCAACCGGCAGTCACCCACACGCCGCGGGCGTCGCGGCCCCAGGTGCGGCCTTCGACGCAGGGGCTGCTGGACAACTGCCGCACCAGTTGCACGCCGCGCCGGGTGTCGGCCGGGCAGATGCGGTCGCGGCCCTTGTCCGATTCGCAGCGGAACGTCTGCCCGGCACCGTCGCCCTGCCAGCCACCGCCGCCCCAGCCGTTGTTGCCGCGTCCGTACACTTCGAACTCGGCACGGCAGCCGCGCGACACCCACACTGCGTTGCGGTCCCGGCCCCAGCTCTGGCCCTCGGTGCAGCGCGCCTTCGACAACTGGCGCACCAGGCGCACGTCGCCGCGCCCGGGCACGGCGCAGGTGCGCGTGCGGCCGTTGTCCGATTCGCAGCGGATCCGCTGGCCGCTGCCCGACCAGCCGCCGTTCCAGCCACCGCTGCCGCTGCGGAATTCGCCGCGGCAGCCGCGGTCCACCCAGATGCCGCCGCGGCCGTAGCCCCAGTTGCGGCCTTCTTCGCAGCGCGTGCTCGACAGTTGCCGCACGAGTTGCACGCCGCCGCGGGTTTCCATGGCGCATTCGCGATAGCGGTTGTTGGCCGACTCGCAGCGGATCACCTGCCCGCCGTAACCGTCCTGTCCGTACTGCGGCGCGGCTTCGGCCGCGGAGGTAGCGGCCAGCGCGCAGGCGCCCAACATCAGCGAAACGATCAGATGGCGTTCCATGGCATGCGTCCTCTTGGGTGTTGCAATGAAATCTACCCGGCCATCATGAACGTGAACCCACGTAACCGTTTGCAGGATGCGCGGCGCGGCGCGCCGTTGTGCCGGCTTTCAGGCTCGTGCGAAATCGAAGGCCAGCACGTCGGCGATGCGCGCGGTCGCCTGCATCGCCATCAGCAGCCGGTCCACGCCCAGCGCCACGCCGGCGCAGGCCGGCATGCCGTGCTCCAGCGCAGCCAGCAGGCGTTCGTCCAACGGCGGCGCCGCTTCACCGCGCTGCATGCGCACCGCCGTGTCGTGTTCGAAGCGCCGGCGCTGCTCGGCCGCTTCGGTGAGCTCGTGATAACCGTTGGCCAGTTCCAGCGGCCCCAGGTACAACTCGAAGCGCTCGGCCACGGCCATGCCGTCGCGTTCCACCACTCGCGCCAGCGCGCACTGCGAGGCGGGATAGTCGTGCACCGCGAGCAACCGGTCCGGCGGGAACGCCGGTTGCAGGCGATGCGTCATCAGCAGGTCCAGCCAGTCGTCGCGGGTCAGCCCGGTGCCGTCGACGGCGATGTCGGCGGCAGCCGCGCGCAGTTCGTCCAGGCCGGCGGTCATCGGATCGAGGCCCAGCCGCTCGCGGTAAAGATCGCGGAAGGCGATGCGCGACATGGACGCCTTGCGGCCGACCAGCGCCAGCGCCGCCTGCACCAGTTCCACCGTTTCGCCGACCAGCGCCGGCAGGTCCCAGTCCACGCGGTACCACTCCAGCATGGTGAACTCGGGGTTGTGGCGCCCGCCCGCTTCGCCGTCGCGGAATACGCGGCCCAGTTCGTAGCAGTCGCCCACGCCGGCGGCGAGCAGGCGCTTGAGCGGGAATTCCGGCGACGTGCGCAGCCAGCGCGTGCGTGGCGCGCCGTCGGTGCGGCCGGAGAACTCCAAGGCGAACGAGGCGATGTTGGGATCGGTGTTGCCCGCCATCGACATCATCGGCGTCTCCACCTCGAGCACGCCGCGCGCATGGAAGAACGCGCGCGCCATCCGGTTGAAGTCCGCGCGCAGGCGCAGGGCGTCCATCGGGGCCGAAGGCTGCCAGTTCATCGGAATGGAGCCCCTGTAGGAGCGACGCAAGTCGCGACGTGGAGGGTTCCGAGCAAGGGCACCCGACGGCAAGTGCATGTAGCCACCGCATCGACAACTTCGAGCGTGCGGTCGCGACTTGCGTCGCTCCTACAGGGAGTCAGGTGCGCCTTCATGCATGTTTGCCCAGGAAGTCGAGCAACTGCGCTTCGTCCCAGATCTCGATGCCCAGCTCCTGCGCCTTGGCCAGCTTGGAACCGGCCGCCTCGCCGGCGACCACCAGATGCGTCTTCTTCGACACGCTGCCGGCGACCTTGGCGCCGAGCGCTTCCAGCTTCTCGCCGGCCTCGTCGCGGCTCATCGAAGACAGGCTGCCGGTCAGCACCACGGTCCTGCCCTCCAGCGGGCCGGCCGCCACCTCCTCCAGCGCGGGAGCGTCGCGGAGGATGCGGGCGATGTAGGCCTCGCCGTCCAGCAGCAGCCGCGGGTGCCCGGGCTGTTCCAGCCATGCCTGCAACGCCGATGCCGATGCCTCGGGCAAGCCGGCCGCGATGAAGTGCGCGTATTCGCCGTCGACGATCTGCTGCGCGCTCGGCAGCGCAGCGGTCAGCGCCTTGGCGCGCAGCGGCGTGATGGTGGGGATTTCCGCCTCCACCAGCAGCGCCGCCAGGTCGAGGTCGGCGCGCAGTTTCGCCGACGGCGGATGGGCGTCGCGGATACGCACCTCGCCCACAGTGATGAGGTCGTCGATGGCACGCTGGTTGCCCTCCTGCTCGAAGAAATGCCCCAGCGAGCGCGCGACTTCGCCGCCGATGTCCGGCACCCGCTTGAACAGCGGCCACGGCAGGCGGCGGATCAGGTCCAGGTCGCCGAACCACTGCGCCAGCGCCTTGGCCGTGCTTTCGCCCACATGCTGGATGCCCAGCGCGAACAGCAGGCGCTCGAGCGTGGCGTCGCGCGAGCGGTCGATGGCCTCGATCAGGTTCTCGGCCCACTTGGTGGCGATCTTCTTCGGGTTCCAGTCGAAGTCGATGGCCTGCGCCAGCGCGCGGGCGCGCCAGCCCTCGCCCTCCGCGTCCAAGCGCAGGATCGCGTTGAGCGTCCCGCCGCTGCCCTCCGGGCGCAGGTGCGGCGCGACCGCGCCGGCCAATGCTTCCGGCGATTCGGCGTCGAGCACCAGCTTCAGGTGCAGCAACTGGTCGCGCCGCAGCCGGTACAGATCGGCGACGCCGCCGACGATGCCGGCATCGACCAGCGTCTCCACGTACTTGTCGCCCAGGCCCTCGATGTCCATGGCCCGGCGCGAGGCGAAATGGCGGATGGTCTCCTTGCGCTGCGCCGGGCAACTCAACTCGCCCGAGCAGCGCCAGACGGCGGCGTCCTCTTCGCGCACGATCTCCGAGCCGCACACCGGGCAGTGCGCCGGCATCCGCCACGGCACCGTGCCGGCGGGACGGCGCTCGGCGATCACGCTGACCACTTCCGGGATCACGTCGCCGGCGCGGCGCACGATCACCGCGTCGCCCACGCGCACGTCCAGGCGCTCGATCTGATCGGCGTTGTGCAGGGTGGCGTTGGTGACCACGACGCCGGCCACCTGCACCGGCGCCAGCCGCGCCACCGGCGTGGCCGCGCCGGTGCGGCCGATCTGGATCTCGATGGCCTCCACCGTGGTCGCCTGTTCCTGCGCCGGGAACTTGTGCGCGATCGCCCAGCGCGGCGCGCGCGAGACGAAACCCATCTCGCGCTGCCCCTCGCCGTCGTCCAGCTTGTAGACCACGCCGTCGATGTCGAACGGCAGCGCGTCGCGGCGTTCGCCGATGCGGCGGTAGTAGTCCAACAACCCGTCCGCACCCTCCACGACTTCGCTCAGGCTACTGACCGGGAAGCCCCAAGCGCGCAACTGCGCCAGCGTGGCCGAGTGCGAATCCGGCAGCTCGCCGCCTTCCACCAGCCCGGTGCCGTAGGCGAAGAACGCCAGCGGCCGCCGTGCGGTGATGCGCGGGTCCAGTTGCCGCAGCGAGCCGGCCGCGCCGTTGCGCGGGTTGGCCAGCACCTTGCCGCCGTGCAGGCGGGCCTGCTCGTTGTATTTCTCGAAGTCCGCGCGCGGCATGTAGACCTCGCCGCGGACTTCCAGCACGTCGGGGAATGGCGCCGGGGACGGCGCCGGAATCGGGGACCGGGGACCGGGGGCCGGGGGGGAAAGCGGATCCGCCTCTCCGTCCGGCTCCCGCAGCCGCAGCGGGATGGCCTTCACCGTGCGCAGGTTGGCGGTGACGTCCTCGCCGGTAGCGCCGTCGCCGCGGGTGGCGCCCTGCACGAACACGCCGTGCTCGTAGCGCAGGCTGATCGCCAGCCCGTCCAGCTTGGGCTCGGCGGAGAACTTCAGGACCGGCCGGTCGAGCTTCTCGGCGATGCGGCGCACGAAGTCCTGCACTTCCTCGTCGCTGAAGGCGTTGCCCAGCGACAGCATGGGAATGGCGTGGCGGACCTCGGCGAACTTCGCCGACGGCGCGTTGCCGACGCGCTGGGTGGGCGAGTCGGGGGTGATCAGTTCGGGATGCGCGGCCTCCAGTTCGTCCAGCTCGCGCAGCAGGCGGTCGTACTCGGCGTCCGGGATGGTGGGCTCGTCGAGGACGTGGTAGCGGTAGTTGGCGTCGTCCAGTTGGCGGCGCAGGTCGGCGATGCGGGCGGTGGGCGTGGCGGGCGTCATGCCGCAATTCTAATCGTGGCCCGTGCAGGAGAGCTTCAGCCCCGACCCTGATATCCAACCCAAGGCCCGCATGCGCAGTACGACTGCGCCGCGGTGCATCCTGGGGATGAACGACGCAGGGGCCCGCTCGCCGCGGTCGGGGCTGAAGCCCTCCTACAGGGAGGTTGGGGCGATCCGCCTGCGCTTCAGGCCATGTAGCGCCAGCGGTATTCCACTACCCTCCCCGGCGCCACGTCGGACGAACGGTTGCCGGAAAGACGAAAGGACTGCCCCCGCGTCACCGAGGGCGGCGCGTCCAGGACCGCCGTCGGCCGCTCGTCGTCGCGGACGATGATCTCGGCGTAGGCCGGGTCGGAGAGGTTGCCCGCGTCGTCGACCACCACCAGTTCGAACCGGTGCCGGCCCGGCGGCAGCGGCGTTGCCGGATCGATGCTGACCTCGATCGACGATTCCTGCGTGGCGATGACCTGGCCGGGTGTGAAGGTGGGCATGCGCGTTCTCCTTTGGTTGCTGAAGAAGTCAACGCAGCCGGCTGCGGGAATCGGCCTGCATGGCCTCGGCCATGGCGGCGAGGCAGGCAGGCCGCAAGCTGTGCGCATTGGAAGTCGAACGCGCTTCGCTGGTTCGGCCAGGCCGGTTCCGGCGTCGGCGTGCTTGCCGGCTTCTCGTTGCTGCATCCAACCGCAATGAAAGCCGGGCAAGAAGCGACGCGCTCCCGCAACGCGCAGATCTACACCCAGGCGTCCCGTGTCGGATGCCCCCTGCAGGAGGGACTTCAGCCCCGGCAGGGCGCGGAGGCCAACATTCATCAAGACACATGCACCGCAGGCTGCGCGGTCGCGGGCTATCGATGCGGATGTCGACGGGAAGCGGTCGGGGCTGAAGCCCCTCCTACAGGGGGCGCGATGGCCGGCATGGCCTCACCAGCGCGGCGCCTTCGTCAGCGGCGGCGCTTCGTGCTGGCGGTCGTAGGCGCGCAGTTCTTCGCGGATGTGCTGGATGCGCTGGCGGCCGAGGGTGTTGCGGCTGTCGTCCAGGACCACGCCGCCCAGCAGTTCGGCCATGCGCTCGACGTTGGGCAGCAGCTTTTCCCAGGCTTCCAGCGCGGTGACCGGCGCCGGCAGGGTCAGGAAGAAGGCGATGGCCGGCGTCTCCAGTTCGCGGATGGTGGCCATGTCGAAGCTGCCCGGCTGCATGATGTTGGCCATGCTGAAGACCGGGCCGCGCTCGGGGTGGCCTTCCAGCAGGCGGTGGAAGACGTTCATGTGGCCGAACACCAGGCCGGTCTTCTCGGCGGCGACCACGATGTCCTCGCCGCGCAGCACCTGGCCGGCCTTGGCGGCCACGTACAGCGAGACGATCTTGTCGAAGTCCTGGTCGGGCCGCTTGCCCAGGTCGCTCTCCGCGCCGGCCACCGGGGTGCCGCCGGCCAGGCCGAGTTCGGGCTGGCTGACGCGCTCGCCGCTGAAGTCCTGCACCTGCTCGCTGGTGTCGTCGCCGGCCAGGCTGGGCTCGACCCGCGCGGTGTCGCGCTCGGCGGTCTCCAGCCGCCGCCCCTGGCTGGGCTTCTTGGGGCGGCCGAAGAAAAAGATCGCGGCGATGAGGATGATGCCGGCAACGATGATGCCGAGGCGAAGCATGGCCATGTCGGACACAGGGGTTTCTCCGGCAGGGTGGGATCGGTGGGGGTCAGGCGGCACCGGCCAGGCGGGCGGCCTCTTCCAGGTCCACCGACACCAGCCGGCTCACGCCGGGCTCCCGCATGGTAACGCCACTGAGCTGGTGCGCGGCTTCCATCGTGGCCTTGTTGTGGCTGACGAACAGGAACTGCACCTTCTCGCTCATCTCCTTCACCATGGTGGTGAAGCGGCCCACGTTGGCCTCGTCCAGCGGCGCGTCCACCTCGTCCAGCAGGCAGAACGGCGCGGGGTTGAGCTGGAAGATGGCGAACACCAGCGCCACCGCGGTCATCGCCTTCTCGCCGCCGGACAGCAGCGAGA
>CALJUL010000028.1 GCA_937975725.1 uncultured Pseudoxanthomonas sp.
GACGGCTCGGGCACCACCTTCAACTTCGTCAACTACCTGTCCAAGGTCAGCGGCGAGTGGAAGAACGCGGTCGGCGAAGGCACCTCCGTGCAGTGGCCGACCGGCATCGGCGGCAAGGGCAACGAGGGCGTGGCCGCCTACGTGAAGCAGATCAAGGGCGGCATCGGCTACGTCGAGCTGTCCTACGCGCTGCAGAACAAAATGGCCTACGCCCGCCTGAAGAACGCCGCCGGCAACTTCGTGCTGCCCAGCGACGAGACCTTCGCCGCCGCCGCGGCCAGCGCCGAATGGGGCAGCGCCAAGGACTTCTACCTGGTGATGACCAATGCCCCGGGCGCGAATTCCTGGCCGATCACCGCCACCAACTTCATCCTGGTCAGCAAGCAGCCCAAGAATCCGCAGGGCACCCGCGAGACGCGCGACTTCTTCGCCTGGGTCTACGCCAACGGCGACGCGCAGGCCAAGGCGCTGGACTACGTGCCGCTGCCGGACGCGCTGGTCAAGCAGATCGAAAGCTACTGGTCGCAGAACCTGAAGTGACGCGCCGCCCCTGACGGGGAACACCATCGCGCAGCAAGGGCGGCAGTCCCTCTCCCCTGCCGCCCCTCCCGAGCGGGCCTTCCGGCCCGCTTTTTCCTTGCCTGATGCCTGCTGCATGCCTGAGGCACAGGCAGCCGCGCATCGCACGGGCCACGACAGGTGCCGTGCCGCTGTTGCGACTGCGGCCACGCAGCACGGAGTTGCACGGACCAAGGCCGCGCCTGCACCTGACGCCTCCACCCCCATCTTCGCGTCGCATCCGCGATGCCACGCGCCCCCGCAGCAACCGCGAAGCGCCTGCGTCCGATCTCCTGGCACGCCGGCCGCACGCCTGCAAAAGGCGCCATCACACGCCGGCCACCGTGTCATCACGCTGTAACAAAAACATCATTTCATAGCGCGCATCACAGACGACCCGCTTCCGGAGCCCGTTCATGCACGCCCGCCGCTTCCGCCTCGCCATGCTCGCCCTGGCCACCGCCCTGGCCGTCGCCGCCTGCGGCGACAGGCCCGCCCCGCCGGCCACCGGCGGCAACGCCTCCGCGGAAACCGGCGGCGCCAAGGTGGCGGCGGAGATCACCGGCGCCGGCGCGTCCTTCATCTATCCGCTGATGGCGCGCTGGTCCACCGACTACAACAAGGCCACCGGCGCCAAGATCAACTACCAGTCGATCGGCTCCGGCGGCGGCATCGCCCAGATCAAGGCTGCCACGGTGGACTTCGGCTCGTCCGACAAGCCGCTGTCCTCCGAGGAACTGGCGCAGGCCGGGCTGGGCCAGTTCCCCTCGGTGATCGGCGGCGTGGTGCCGGTGATCAACGTGGCGGGTGTGGAAGTCGGCCAACTCCGGCTCAGCGGCCCGGTGCTGGCCGACATCTTCCTGCACAGGATCACCGCCTGGAACGACCCGGCCATCGCCGCGCTCAACCCGGGCGTGAAGCTGCCGGCCGACAAGATCAACACCGTGCACCGCTCCGACGGCTCGGGCACCACCTTCAACTTCGTCAACTACCTGTCCAAGGTCAGCCCGGCGTGGAAGCAGCAGGTCGGCGAAGGCACCAGCGTCAACTGGCCCGGCGGCGTCGGCGGCAAGGGCAACGAGGGCGTGGCCGCCTACGTGCGCCAGTTGAAGGGCTCGATCGGCTACGTCGAGCTGGCCTACGCCGAGCAGAACAGGATGGCCTACGCTTCGCTGCGGAACGCGGCCGACAACTTCGTGCAGCCGACCACCGAGAGCTTCGCCGCCGCCGCGGCCAGCGCCGACTGGGCCAACGCCAGGGACTTCAACCTGGTGATCACCGATGCGCCGGGCGAACAGGCGTGGCCGATCACCGCCACCAACTTCATCCTGGTCTACAAGCAGCCGAAGGACGCCGCGCGCGCGCGCCACACGCTGGACTTTTTCAAGTGGGCCTACGAACAGGGCCGGGCGCAGGCCGACGAACTGGACTACGTGCCGCTGCCGCCGGAGCTGGTGGGCCGGATCGAGCAGTACTGGAGCACCGAGATCAAGCTCTGACCCGCGCGCGAAGGACCGCCGGCGCCGGCGGTCCGCTGTCATCGCACGGTAACCGCGCCATCGTCCACTCGCCTGCGCGGACGCACGCACCTCCTCTTTCCCTCCACCTCCGGCCTGCATGAACGCCACCACCCTCCCCGCTCCGCTGTCGGACATGCGCACCGCTCGCGATGCGCGCGCCGACAGGCTGTTCCGGCTGACGCTGACCGGCGCCGGCGTGTTCGTCCTGGTCTCGCTGATCGCCGCCGCGCTGTCGATGCTGTGGGGCGGCCGCGAAGCGCTGCAGACCTTTGGCCTGGGCTTCTTCGCCAGCACCGACTGGAACGTCGGCACGCGCGAGTTCGGCGCGCTGGTGCCGATCTTCGGCACCCTGGCCAGCGCCGGCATCGCCATGCTGATCTCGGTGCCGGTGAGCTTCGGCATCGCGGTGTTCCTGACCGAAGTGGCGCCGGCCTGGATGCGCGGGCCGGTCGGCATGGCGATCGAACTGCTGGCCGGCATCCCCTCGATCATCTACGGCATGTGGGGCCTGTTCGTGCTGGCGCCGCAACTGAGCGAACACGTCTACCCGTGGATCAACGACCACCTGGGCACGCTGCCGCTGATCGGCGCACTGCTGTCCGGCCCGCCGCTGGGCATCGGCATGCTGACCGCCGGGCTGGTGCTGGCGATCATGGTGATCCCCTTCATCTCCTCGGTGATGCGCGAAGTCTTCCTGACCGTGCCGGGCCGGCTGAAGGAATCGGCCTACGCACTGGGCTCGACCAAGTGGGAAGTGGTCTGGGACATCGTGCTGCCCTACACCCGCTCGGCGGTGATCGGCGGCGTGTTCCTCGGCCTGGGCCGAGCGCTGGGCGAGACCATGGCGGTGACCTTCGTGATCGGCAACGCCTATGCGATCAGCCTGGCGCTGCTGGAACCGGGCACGTCCATCGCCGCGACCATCGCCAACGAGTTCGCCGAGGCCACCGACCCGTTGCACAAGGGTTCGCTGATGCTGCTGGGCTTCACCCTGTTCCTGCTGACCTTCATCGTGCTGGCCGCGGCCCGCCTGATGCTGCGCCAGCTCGCCAAGCGGGAGGGCAACTGATGGCCGCTTCGCTCTACACCTGGCGCAAGGTCAAGAACGCCGCCGCCCTGGCGCTGTCCATTGCCGCGGCGCTGTTCGGGCTGATGTGGCTGGTCTGGATCCTGTGGACCACGGTGACCAAGGGCATGGGCAGCCTGAACCTGGACCTGTTCACCCAGATGACGCCGCCGCCCAACGAACCCGGCGGCCTGGCCAACGCCTTGTTCGGCAGCGTGGTGATCAGCCTGCTGGCGATCCTGCTGGGCACGCCCATCGGCATCGCCGCCGGCACCTACCTGGCCGAGTACGCCAACAAGCACTGGCTGGGCGAAACCGTCCGCTTCGTCAACGACATCCTGCTGTCGGCGCCGTCCATCGTGCTGGGCCTGTTCGTCTACACCGTGATGGTGGCGCAGATGGGCCACTACTCGGCCTGGGCGGGCGCGGTGGCGCTGGCCTTCATCGCCCTGCCGGTGATCGTGCGCACCACCGACGAGATGCTGCGGCTGGTGCCGCAGCAGATGCGCGAGGCCGCGCTGTCGCTGGGCGTGCCTCAATGGAAAGTCACCACGCAGGTGCTGATGCGCTCGGCGCTGCCGGGCATCGTCACCGGCATCCTGCTGGCGCTGGCGCGGATCAGCGGCGAGACCGCGCCGCTGCTGTTCACCGCGTTCAACAACCAGTTCTGGAGCACCGACCTCAACCAGTCCATGGCCAACCTGCCCATGGTGATCTTCCAGTACGCGATGAGCCCCTACGACTCGTGGAACTCGCTGGCCTGGGCCGGCGCCTTCCTCGTCACCGGCCTGGTGCTGATCCTCAGCCTGGCCGCGCGCACCATCCTCCTTCGAAACAAGGTGACCCATGAATGACGCCGCCCGCATCGCCGTGGTGACGCCGCAACGCTCCGACGACCTGGCCGCGCCGGCCAGGGTGAAGCTGGCCGCGCGCAACCTGGACTTCTACTACGGCGACTTCCACGCGCTGAAGGACATCAACCTGGATATCCCGGAGAAGCGCGTGACCGCGCTGATCGGCCCTTCCGGCTGCGGCAAGTCCACCCTGCTGCGCATCTTCAACCGCATCTACTCGCTCTATCCCAAGCTGCACGCCAGGGGCGATGTGCTGCTGGACGGCCAGAACATCCTGGACGCGAAGTACCCGATGAACCGCCTGCGCAGCAAGGTGGGCATGGTGTTCCAGAAGCCGGTGCCGTTCCCGATGACGATCTACGAGAACGTCGCCTACGGCATCCGCCACCACGAGCGGCTGAACAAGGCCGACATGGACATCCGCGTCGAGCAGGCGCTGCGGCAGGCGGCGCTGTGGGACGAGGCCAAGGACAAGATGAAGCAGAGCGCGCTGGGCCTGTCCGGCGGCCAGCAGCAGCGCCTGTGCATCGCCCGCGCGGTGGCGCTGCGCCCGGACGTGATCCTGCTGGACGAGCCGACCTCGGCGCTGGACCCCATCTCGACCAGCAAGATTGAGCAGTTGATCGAGGAACTGAAGCACCAGTACACCATCGCCATCGTCACCCACAACATGCAGCAGGCCGCGCGCGTGTCCGACTACACGGCCTTCATGTACCTGGGCGAGCTGGTGGAGCACGACGCCACCGCGACGATCTTCTCCAACCCGGGCAAGCAGCAGACCGAGGATTACATCACCGGGCGTTTCGGCTGAAGCCGGAACGGGTGATTCGCGGTTGGGGATCCGTGATTCGCGAAAAAAGATCCCCGAGCACGAAACACCCTGCCTTTCCCATCACGGATTACCCATCACGGCCCTCCCATGAACACCCAACCCCATGACCACATCGTGAAGAGCTACGACGAAGAACAGCGCCGCATCGTCGGCGACATCGTGCGCATGGGCGAGACCGCCGTGGCGCAACTGGAGGCCGCGCTGGACGTGGTGGAGCGCCGCGACGACAAGGCCGCCCAGCGCATCGTCGCCAACGACGAGGCCATCGACGCCATGGAGCACCGCGTCAGCCACGACCTGATGCAACTGGCCCTGCGCGGCCCGATGGCGCGCGACCTGCGCGAGATCCTGGCCGGCCTGCGCATCCCGGCCGACATCGAGCGCATCGGCGACTACGCCGCCAACGTGGCCAAGCGCTCCATCGCCCTGAACGTGTCGCCGCCGATGCCGCAGATCACCGGCCTGCGCGCGCTGGGCCGGCTGGCCGCGCGCCAGGTGCGCGACGCGCTGGCCGCCTACCAGGCCGGCGACGCCGAACATGCCGTGCAGGTGCGTGCGCGCGACGCCGAGCTGGACGCGCACTACACGGCGCTGTTCCGCGAGCTGCTGACCTACATGATGGAAGACCCGCGCAACATCACCCCGTGCACGCACCTGCTGTTCATGGCCAAGAACCTGGAGCGGATCGGCGACCACGCCACCAACATCGCCGAGAACGTCTGGTTCCTGGTCCACGGCGACCAGCCGCTGCCGCCGCGCGACAAGCGCGACGACACCAGCACCACCGGCACGGTCTGACCGCCCGGGCGGGCGCCGCCCCCGTCCCGCCCTCGCGGGGCGGGGCGCATACGAACCGCTAACGCGGGGGCGCTACACTCCGCTTCTTCGGTGCGGATGATCCGCACGTCCACGGGAGAGACCCATGTCCAAGACGATTTCCAGACCCGCTACCGTCGCCATCGCCCTGGCCGGCGGCATCGCCCTGGCCGGTTCCAGCTTCGCGATGCAGCCGCTGGCGCAGGGCTACCTGCTGTCCGCCCCGGAAGCCGCCAAGGCCGGCGAAGGCAAGTGCGGGGAAGGCAAGTGCGGCATGGCCCACGCCGACACCGACAAGGACGGCAAGGTCTCGCAGGCCGAGTTCAACGCCGCGCACCCGGACAAGGCCGCCAAGTTCGCCGAGATCGACACCAACAAGGACGGCTTCATCGACGCCGCCGAGCACAAGGCCCACGCCGGCGCCAAGGCCGCCGAGAGCAAGGGTGCCGAAGGCAAGTGCGGCGAGGGCAAGTGCGGCGCGGGGATGAAGAAGGAAGGCTGATCCCGCTCCGGCGACCGCCTGCCACAAGGCGGGCGGTCCCGTTACGCCGCGATGACTCCGCCCCTGCCCCCCGCGTCCGCCGGCCTCGGCCTGCGGCGCGCCCTGCTGGACGATCTGCTCGCCGCGCCCGCGGGGGGATTCGATTTCCTCGAATGCGCCCCGGACAACTGGATCGGCGTGGGCGGGCGCTATGGCGAAGCGCTGGCGGCGCTGTCCGCCCGCCATCCGCTCACCTGCCACGGGCTGTCGCTGTCGCTGGGCGGCGTGGCGCCGCTGGACGAGGCCTTCCTGGCCCGCACGCGGCAGTTCCTCGACCGCCATCGCGTGTCGCTCTACAGCGAGCACCTGAGCTACTGCGCCGACGACGGCCACCTGTACGACCTGATGCCGATCCCCTTCACCGAGGAAGCGGTCGCCCACGTCGCCACGCGCATCCGCCAGGCGCAGGACGCGCTGGGCCGCCGCATCGCCGTGGAGAACGTCTCCTACTACGCGGCGCCGGCCCAGGCCATGGCCGAGGCGGACTTCGTCAACGCCGTGCTGGCCGAAGCCGACTGCGACCTGCTGCTGGACGTCAACAACGTGTTCGTCAACGCCGTCAACCACGGCTACGACGCGCGCGGCTTCCTGGCGCGCATGCCGTCCGCGCGGATCGCCTCCTACCACGTCGCCGGCCACTACGACGAGGCCGACGACCTGAAGGTGGACACCCACGGGACGCCGGTGAAGGACGACGTGTGGTCGCTGCTGGCGCTGGCCTACGCCACCCACGGCGTGCGCCCCACCCTGCTGGAGCGCGACTTCAACTTCCCGCCGCTGGCCGAACTGCTGGCCGAAGTGGCGCGCATCCGCGGCCTGCAGGCCGACGCCGCGCCGCCCGCGGCCCAGGTGTCCCGGCATGGCCGGTGAACGCCTGCGCGAGCAGCAGTTCGCGCTGAGCCGGCACCTGCGCGATCCGCAGGCGCATCCAGCCCCGCCCGGCATCGAGGAGCGCCGGCTGGCGATCTACCGCGAGCTGTTCTTCAACAACATCGAGAGCCTGCTGGCCGGCAACTTCCCGGTGATCCGGCGGACGCTGGGCGAGCCGGCGTGGCGCGTGCTGGTGCGCCGCTTCTACGCGGAGCACCGCAGCCGCACGCCGCTGTTCCCGGAGATCGCCCGCGAGTTCATCCGCTACCTGGAGACCCGCGAGCAGGACGCCGACCTGCCGCCGTGGCTGCGCGAGTTGGCGCATTACGAGTGGGTGGAGTTGGCCCTGCAGATCGCCGACGACGCGCTGCCGGCGCACGTGCCGGACGGCGACCTGCTGCAGGGCGAGCCCGTGCCCTCGCCGTTCGCCTGGGCCCTGGCCTACCAATGGCCCGTGCACCGCCTGGGACCGGACCACCGACCCGGCGTGCCGCCGCCCGAGCCCACCCTGCTGCTGGTGCGGCGCGATGCCACGCACCAGGTGCGCTTCGCCGCGATCTCGCCACTGGTCTACCGCCTGCTGGAACACCTGGGCGAAGGCGGCCGCAGCGGCGCCGAGGTCCTGCGCCACCTCGCCGCGGAAGCCGGCGTGGACGACCTGCCGGCCTTCCTCGATCAGGGCGCCGCCATGCTCCAGCGCATGCGCGAGGAAGGCACCCTGCTGGGCACCCGCCCCTCCCCGTTGCCGGTCGTGGAAGCGACGTAAGTCGCGACCGCAAGGCCGAGAGCCTTTCGACACGGATCACGCGGATGGACACGGATAAAGGTAAAGGCTTTTTTGCCTTGATCCGCTTTATCCACGTTTGTCCGTGTCGATCCGTGGCTTGAAGACGTTCTAGCGTGCGGTCGCGACTTGCGTCGCTCCTGCGGCCGGGAACGGGGAAGATAGGGCCGGGATCCGTGGCCGGCTCTGCTACCCTTTCGCGCATGGACCATATCGCCGCACCCGCCCGCATCACCCCGATGTCCCACCGCTTCCGCGGCTACCTGCCGGTGGTGGTGGACGTGGAGACCGGCGGCTTCGACTGGAACCGGCACGCGCTGCTGGAGCTGGCCGCGGTGCCGCTGGAACTGGACGAGAACGGCCTGCTGGTGCCCGGCGTCACGTCCAGCGTGCACCTGCATCCGGCACCCGGCACCGAGATCGATCCCAAGTCGCTGGAAGTCACCGGCATCGACCTGGGCCATCCGTTCCGCTTCGCCAAGCACGAGAAGGACGCGCTGGACCACGTGTTCGCGCCGGTGCGTGCGGCGGTGAAGAAGCATGGCTGCCAGCGCGCCATCCTGGTCGGCCACAACGCGCATTTCGACCTCAACTTCCTCAACGCCGCGGTCGCGCGCGTGGCCCACAAGCGCAATCCCTTCCACCCCTTCAGCGTGTTCGACACGGTGACCCTGGCCGGCGTGGCCTACGGCCAGACCGTGCTGGCGCGCGCCGTGCAGGCCGCCGGCTTCGACTGGAACGCGGAGGACGCGCACTCGGCCGTCTACGACGCGGAACAGACCTCACGCCTGTTCTGCAAGATCGCCAACGCCTGGCCGCAGCCGCTCGTCTCGCCGGCGGAGCGCGTCGAGGACACGGTCACCCTGTACCGCCCCACCGGGCCGGAGGAGATGCGCCTGCTGATGCAGGGCGATTTCCGGCGCTGGCCGCCGCGCCTGCCGGAGCAACCGATCTTCTATCCGGTGACCAACGAGCGCTACGCCACCGAGATCGCCATGCAATGGAACATCAAGGACAGCGGCGTGGGGTACGTCACGCGCTTCCGCGTCCGCCGCAGTTTCATGGCGAAGTATCCCGTGCAGAAGGTCGGCGGCGACCACCACACCGAATGGTGGGTGCCGGCCGCGGACCTGGAGGCGCTCAACGACAACATCGTCGGCGTGATCGAAGTCGTCGGCGAGTACCGCTGAACGGGGAACGGCCATGGAACGCGCGCTCGGCATCGCCCATCACCTCGCCTGGCTCGCCTTCGTCGCCTACTGGGTCTGGAGCGCGCGCGGCATCAAGGCGCCGGTGCGCATCCAGGCGCCGTGGCTGCGCCTGCTCGCGTACTGGCTGCCGCTGCTGCTGGCGGTCGTGCTGCTGGGGCCGGGCGAGTGGTTCGCGGACAGTCCGTTGCGCGAGCGCTTCGTGCCGAAGGGCATCGCGGTCAAGGCGGCCGGCCTGCTGCTGACCGTCGCCGGCATCGCGCTGGCGTGCCGGGCGCGCCACCTGCTCGGCCGCAACTGGAGCAGCGAGGTGCAGATCAAGCAGGGCCACGAACTGATCCAGGTAGGTCCGTACCGCCTCGTGCGCCATCCGATCTACACCGGCCTGCTGCTGGCCTTCCTCGGCACGGCGCTGAAGGTGGGCGACTGGCGCGGGCTGCTGGCTGTCGCCATCGTGTTCGCCTCGTTCTGGTTCAAGCTGCGGCAGGAGGAACGCTGGCTTCTTGAAAACTTCGGCGCGCCCTATGCCGACTACATGCGCCGCACGCGCGCGCTGATTCCCGGACTGCTGTGAGGCCGCGGTGGCGATCTCCGCCCTGCAAGCCGACCTCACCACGCTGCGGGTCGATGCCATCGTCAATGCCGCGAACAGTTCGCTGCTCGGCGGCGGCGGCGTGGACGGCGCCATCCATCGCGCCGCCGGGCCGGGACTGCTGGCCGAATGCCGCGCGCTGGGCGGCTGCCGCACCGGCGAAGCGAAGATCACCGGGGGCCATCGGCTGCCGGCGCGCCATGTGATCCACACGGTCGGCCCGGTCTGGCGCGGCGGCGGCCATGGCGAAGCCGCCCTGCTGGCCGCCTGCTACCGCAACAGCCTGGCGCTGGCCGCACACCACGGTCTGGGCAGCATCGCCTTCCCCTGCATTGGGACCGGCGCCTACGGCTATCCGGCCGAGGCGGCGGCCGACATCGCCGTGGCGGCCGTGGCGGCGGCCCTGCAGGCATCGGCGGAGCCGCTGGAGATCGTGTTCTGCTGCTACGCGCACGCGGACCTGGCGCTGTACCGGAGCCGGCTGGCCGCCGCGCCCGGCTAGCCCTCGCCGCTGCCGGGCGCTTCCACCGGCGCGCGCGCCGTCAGCGCGGCGCCGGCCGAGGCGATGATGATGGCGCCGATGGCCAGCCACTGCAGCGCCGACAACTGTTCGTGCAGGAACAGCAGGCCGCACAGCGCGCCGAACGCGGGCTCCAGGCTCATCAGCATGCCGAAGGTGCGCACCGGCAGCCGGGTCAGCGCCACCATCTCCAGGGTGTAGGGCAGCGCGGTGGACAGCAGGGCCACGCCCAGCGCCACCGGCAGCAGCGCCGGCGCCAGCAGGGCGGTGCCGGCCTGCGCGAAGCCGAAGGGCACCACCAGCACCGCCGCCACCAGCGTGCCCAGTGCCACCGTCTGCGGCCCGTGGTCGCTGCCGGCCTTCTGCCCGTACACGATGTACAGCGCCCAGCACACACCCGCGCCCAGCGCCCAGGCCGCGCCGGCCGGGTCCAGCGCGGCCCCGCCCCGGTCAGGCACCAGCAACACCAGCCCGGCCACCGCCAATGCCACCCAGGCCACGTCGCGCAGGCGCCGCGAGCCGAACAGCGCCACCGCCAGCGGGCCGGTGAATTCCAGCGCGATGGCGATGCCCAGCGGCACGGTTTCCAGCGCCTTGTAGAACATCAGGTTCATCAGCCCCAGCGCCGCGCCGTACAACAGCAGCGAGGGCCACTGGCGGCGTTCGATCCGCATCCGCCAGGGGCGGAACACCAGCGCCAGCAGCACCGTCGCCAGGCCCAGCCGCAACGCGGTGGCGCCGGCCGCGCCCACCGCCGGGAACAACCCCTTGGCCAGCGAAGCGCCGGTCTGGATGGAGGCCATCGCCACCAGCAGCAGGACCACCGGCTGCCATTGGACGCGGCTGTGGGAGAGGGACGTGGAATGCATGGCGACACCTAGCCGGCGCGCCTGGACGCACCGGAGACTTGTGGGGGGAGAGGAATGCGCACTATATTGCGCCAACCAAGCTTAACCTATGCGCAATATAATGCGCAAACCGCACCCATGAGCGTCCTCGAACACGTCGCCGACAACGTGCGGCGCCTGCGCACCGAAGCCGGCCTCAGCCAGCAGGCCTTGGCCGAAACCTCCCGCGTGAGCCGGCGCATGCTGGTGGCGATCGAATCCGGCGACGCCAACGTCAGCCTCAACACCCTGGACCGGATCGCCGAGGCGCTGGGGGTCACCTTCGCCGATCTGGTCAAGGCGCCCAGCAATCCCAACCGCAACCGCATCGAGGCGCTGGCATGGAGCGGCCGCACGCCGGGCTCGCGCGCGGTGCTGCTGGCCAGCGCGCCGGCCGCGCACGAGGTGGAATTCTGGTCCTGGACGCTGATGCCCGGCGACCGCTACGTGGCCCCCGCCGACCCGGCCGGCTGGCACGAGATGTTCTACGTCATCGAGGGCCGTCTGGTGGTGGAACTTCCCGAAGGCGACCACGCCATCGAGGCTGGCGATTTCTTCGTGTTCCCTAGCGACCGCGATTACACCTACCGCAACGACGGCGACACGCCGCTGCGCTTCATCCGCAACGTGGTGCATTGAAGAACGCGGTATTGCACGCCGAAGGCGCGGGAAGGCGGTGCATTGAGGGTTACGCCGTGCCGAAACAAAGGGCGCTGGTCCACGGCGTACGCCGGCACTGGCACCTGCATGCTGTGCCGGGCCGTGGTGCCGTGCCAGTGCATCGGCCTTTCGCGACAGCGGGGAAATCCCGCCGCGTCCCGCCTCACTGGCGCTGCCGCACCGCCTCGAACAGGGTGACGCCGGCGGCTACCGACACGTTGAGGCTTTCGATGTCGCCGGGCATGGGGATCTTCACCAGCCCGTCGCAATGCTCGCGGGTCAGCCGCCGCAGGCCGTCGGCCTCGCCGCCCAGCACCAGCGCCACGTTGCCGCGCAGGTCCAGCGCGTACAACGACGCATCGGCTTCGCCGGCCAGCCCGTAGATCCAGACGCCCAGCTTCTGCAGGTCGCGCAGCGTGCGCGACAGATTGGTCACCGCCACCACCGGGATGCGGTCGGCCGCGCCGGCCGAGGTCTTGCGCACGGTGGCGTTGACGCCCACCGACTTGTCGCGCGGGATGACCACCGCGGTGACCCCGGCCGCCGCCGCGCTGCGCAGGCAGGCGCCCAGGTTGTGCGGGTCCTGCACGCCGTCCAGCACCAGCAGCAGCGCCCTGCCCTCGGCGGCCTCGACCAGGCCGGCCAGCTCGCCCTCGTCCCAGGTCTTCGCGGCGGCGTAGCGCGCGGCCACGCCCTGGTGGCGCAGCGCTCCGGCCACGCCGTCCAGCGCCTGCCCGGTGACCCGGCGCACTTCGATGCCCTTGCGGCGCGCGTTCTCCTCGATCTCGGTCAGGCGCGCGTTCTTGCTGCCGCCCTCGACCAGCACCTCGCGCACGTGGTCGGCATCGTGTTCGATGGCCGAAGCCACCGCATTGACGCCGACGATCCACTGGTTCTGCTTGCTCATGGGGGGCACGAAGGGGAAAGAAGGCGGAATGGTAGGCGCTTGGTGGGCGTCCGGCCAGTTCGGCGGCATCCGGTCGCTGTAGGAGGGGCTTCAGCCCCGACCGCGGGAACAAAACAAGACATTGGCAACGGATCGGCGCGGATTGACACGGATAAGGCCTGATCGCTTCATCCGCGCAATCCGTGTCGATCCGCGGCGGAAGGTTTCCTGGTTCCCGTGGTCGGGGCTGAAGCCCCTCCTACACGGGCATCGGCCATTGCCCGGTGTCGTGGTCGGGATGCTGGAAGGAAACGACCCGGGCCAGGAACGCGGCCGCCGCTTCGTCTTCCTCGGTGCGTCGCTGCGGCAGCTCGTGCAGGCCGTCCACGTAGGGCAGCTTGCCCTCCACGCCGTACTGCACCCACGGCGCCAGCGTGGACGGATCGTCGAACGCGCCCGCCGCCAGCGCCACGCCGTCCGGCGCCTCGTAGGTCAGCGGCGTGCCGCAGTCGGCGCAGAAGCCGCGCTGCACGACATTGGAGGAGCGGAAGCGCTTCGGCTCCCCGCGCGTCCATTCCAGTGCGGCGCCGCGCGTGGACACCAGCGGCGCGTAATAGGCCCCGAAAGCCTTCTGGCACATCCGGCAGTGGCAGATCGATGTGTCCTTCAGCACGCCGGTCACGCGGAAACGGACCGCGCCGCATTGGCAACCGCCGGTATGGATTTCGGTTGGCATGGATTGGGTGGGGTGAGGGGTGAGGGGTGAGGGGTA
>CALJUL010000029.1 GCA_937975725.1 uncultured Pseudoxanthomonas sp.
CCCGCAATCCGCACGCAGCAGTCGCCACGTGGCCCGCCATCGCTCTCCCCGCATCGACAAGACGCCTTTCGAGGCCCATATCACCGACCTGACCCACGATGGCCGCGGCGTGGCCCGCCGCGAGGGCGAGGGCGGGAAGGTGACGTTCGTGGCCGGCGCCCTGCCCGGCGAGCGGGTGATGGCCGAGCAGACCGGGAAGAGCCGCCATTTCGACGAAGCCAGGACGCTGGAAGTGCTGGAGGCTTCGCCCGACCGCGTCGTGCCGCGCTGCCCGCACTTCGGCATCTGCGGCGGCTGCGTGCTACAGCACCTGGACGAGGTGAAGCAGATCGAGGCGAAGCAACGCGTGCTGCTGGAGAACCTGGAGCGCATCGGCCACGTCGCGCCGCAGGCCGTGCTGCCGCCGTTGACCGGTGCCAGTTGGGGCTACCGCCGCAAGGGGCGCTTCTCGGTGCGCCGGGTCAACAAGAAGGACAAGACCCTGGTCGGCTTCCGCGAGCAGGACCCGCGCTTCGTCGCTGATCTGTCCGAGTGCCATACCGTCATCCCGGAGATCGGCGGCAAGGTCGCCGCGCTGGCGCATCTGGTGGAAAGCCTGGATGCGCGCGAACACATCCCGCAGATAGAATTCATCGCCGGCGAGGCGACCGTCGAGTTCGGCGGCGTCGCGCTGGTGTTCCGCCACCTGCAACCGCTGGGCGAAGGCGACCGCGCCGCGCTGGCCGCGTTCGGGCAGGCGCAGGGCTTCGCCATCTTCCTGCAGCCCGGCGGAGTGGAGAGCGTGCATCCGCTATGGCCGCAGGCGCCGCAGTTGGCGTTCTCGCTGCCGCAGTGGGACGTGTCGCTGGCGTTCCGCCCGCTGGACTTCATCCAGGTCAACGCCGCGCTCAACGAGAAGATGATCGCGCACACCTTCGGACTGCTTGATCCACAACCCCAGGATCGCGTGCTGGACCTGTTCTGCGGGCTGGGCAACTTCACCCTGCCGATGGCGCGGCTGGCCGGCGAGGTGGTGGGCGTGGAGGGCGACGCCGGGCTGGTGGCGCGGGCGCGCGAGAACGCGCAGCGCAACGCCCTGGCGAACGCGCAGTTCCACGCCGCCGACCTGACCCAGGACCAGCGCGGCGCGCCGTGGATGCGGCAGGGCTTCGACAAGCTGCTGCTGGACCCGCCGCGCTCGGGCGCCATCGAGGTGTTGCAGCAACTGCCGCTGAAGCAGTTCGACCGCATCGTCTACGTCAGTTGCCACCCCGGCTCGCTGGCGCGCGACGCCGGTTGGCTGGTCAACGAGCAGGGCTACGCGCTGAAGTCCGCCGGCGTGCTGGACATGTTCCCGCACACCGCGCACGTGGAGAGCATCGCCCTGTTCGAGCGCGCATAACCCCTCCGGATCCATTCATGGGCATTGAAATCGAACGCAAATTCCTGATCACCGGCGACGACTGGCGCGAGGCCGCGCACGAGGTCGTGCCGATGGCGCAGGGCTACCTCAACGACCTGGGCGCGATGGACCGGGGCGAGCAGAAGGCGTCGGTGCGGGTGCGCATCCAGGGCGACCGGGCTTTCCTGAACCTGAAGTCGCGCGAGCTGGGCCATACCCGGCAAGAATTCGATTACCCCATCCCGGTCGCCGACGCGCGCGCGCTGCTGGCGCTGTGCGTGGGCGGGGTGGTCGACAAGCGGCGGCACTACGTGCGCCACGAAGGCTACCTGTGGGAGGTGGACGAATTCCTCGGCGACAACGCCGGGCTGGTGGTGGCCGAGATCGAACTCGGCCACGCCGATGAAGCCTTCGTGAAACCGGCCTGGGCCGGCCGGCAGGTCACCGACGCCGCCCGCTATTACAATCTGGCCCTGGCGTCGCGCCCGTATTCGCAGTGGTCCGGCGACGAGCGCGCCGCCACCGACATTCCCTGAGGACTTCCCGAAATGCTCGTCATCGGCATCGCCGGCACCGAACTCACCGCGCAGGAGCGCGATTGGCTGCAGCACGACGCCGTGGCCGGCGTCATCCTGTTCACCCGCAACTTCGCCTCGCGCGCGCAGGTGGCCGAATTGTCGCAGGCCATCCGCGCCGCCGCGCCGCGCCCGCAACTGGTCTGCGTGGACCAGGAGGGCGGCCGGGTGCAGCGCTTCCGCGAGGGCTACAGCGCGCTGCCGGCGCTGGAAGGCTTCGGCAGGCTATATGCGCAGGACCCGCAGGCCGCGCTCCAGCGCGCCGAGGAGCACGCCTGGCTGATGGCCAGCGAAGTGCGCGCCAGCGGCGTGGACCTGAGCTTCGCGCCGGTGGTGGACCTGGCCCGCGGCAACCGCGCCATCGGCGACCGCGCCTTCGACGCCGACCCGCAGGTCGTCGCCGAGTTCACCCGGGCCTACGTGCGCGGCATGCACAGCGCCGGCATGGCCGCCACGCTCAAGCACTTCCCCGGCCACGGTACGGTGCTGGAAGACACCCATTTCGACGACGCGGTCGACCCGCGCCCGCTGGACGTGCTGCGCGTCGAGGACCTGGTGCCGTTCGCCGCCGGCATCGAGGCCAAGGCCGACGCGGTGATGATGGGCCACGTGAAATACCCGGCGGTGGCGCCGGAACCGGCCGGCTATTCGCCGTTCTGGATCCAGACGGTCCTGCGCGAGGAGATGGGCTTCCGCGGCGTGGTGTTTTCCGACGACATCGGCATGGCCGCGGCGTTCTCCGCTGGCGGCGTGAAGCAGCGCATCGACGACCACCTGGACGCCGGTTGCGACGTGGTGCTGGTCTGCGCGCCCAAGCTGGTGGAGGCGTCGTTGCAGGCGGTGGAAGGGCGCGCCCTCAACACCGCGGCGGTGCTGGGCCTGATCGGTCGCGGCGCACTGGGATGGGACGGCCTGATCGCCGATGCGCGCTATGGTGACGCTCAGTCGCACGTGATCGACAACATGAAGGGAGTGGTCTGATGGAATCGCTGGGCAATCCGCGACCGAAGCTGGCCGATGCGCTGGCCAACGCCGACCTGCTGGTCGACCGCGCCACGATCGACCGCGCCATCGCCGGGATGGCGGCGCCTATCGCGCGCGACTACGCCGGCGAAGTGCCGGTGTACCTGACCATCATGCACGGCGCGCTGCCGTTCGCCGGGCAACTGGCGCTGGACCTGGGCGCACTGGGCCTGGACCTGGAATTCGACTACCTGCATGCCACCCGCTACCGCGGCGAGACCAGCGGCGGCGAACTGGTGTGGAAGCACCGCCCGGCCACTGCGCTGTACGGTCGCCGCGTGCTGCTGGTGGACGACATTCTGGACGAAGGCCACACGCTGCTGGCGGTCAAGCAGTGGTGCCTGGAGCAGGGCGCGACCGACGTGCGCATCGCCGCACTGGCCACCAAGCAGCACGACCGCTGCGTGGACGGCATCTGTGCCGATTACGTGGGCCTGGAAGTGCCCGACCGCTACGTGTTCGGCTTCGGCATGGATTACCACGAGCAGGGGCGCAATCTGCCGGGGATCTATGCGTTGAGGTGAGGGGGCTGGAGGCGGGAACGGGGAATGACGCATCCGGGGTATCCCGGGGCGCTCCTGTAGGAGGGGCTTCAGCCCCGACCGCCTTTCCTGCCTGCCGGCTGGGACCGAAGCCCTCCCGCAGCAGAACCCCGCACGCTGCTGCAAATCTTCATCCCCCGTTTCCGCTCCTCATCCCCGCCTCCCCGGAGACCCTCCATGACCCCACCCGACATCTCCCTCGCCGTCATCGGCGGCACCGGCGTCTACACGCTGGCCGAGCTGCACGACGTGGAGACGCGCGAGCTGGGCACGCGCTACGGCGCGCCTTCGGGCCCGGTGCGGATCGGCCTGCTCGGCGGGCAGCGCGTGGCGTTCCTGGCGCGGCACGGCGAAGGCCATTCGGTGCCGCCGCATCGCATCAACTACCGCGCCAACCTGCAGGCGCTGAAGGACATCGGCGCCCGCCGCGTGCTGGCCATCAACACCGTGGGCGGCATCACCGAGCGCTTCGGCCCGCGCGTGCTGGCCTGCCCGGACCAGGTGATCGATTACACCTGGGGCCGCATCTCCACGATCTGCGAGGAACTGGGCAGCGAAGTGCTGCACGTGGACTTCGGCGACCCCTACACCGCGGCGCTGCGCGCGCGCATCCTCGCCGCCGCCGCCAGTGCCGGCGTCGGCGTGGTCGATGGCGGCTGCTACGGCGCCACCCAGGGGCCGCGCCTGGAGACGCGCGCGGAAATCCGCCGCCTGCGCCGCGACGGCTGCGACCTAGTAGGCATGACCGGCATGCCCGAAGCCGGGCTGGCGCGCGAGATGGGCCTGGACTACGCCTGCCTGGCCATCGTCGCCAACTGGGCCGCCGGCTGCGGCGACGACGCGGAAATCACCCTGGAGGAGGTGCTGGCGAACGTGGCGGCCGCGTCCACCGGCCTGCCCGCGCTGGTCGCCGCGCTGGCGCGGGGGTGATTGTCAACGCGCGCCGGGCTTTGCATACTCGGCCGGCGCGGTCCCGCCGCGCACTCCACCCGCATCCAGAAAAGGAAACGCAAGCGCTATGCCGTACGGTACCGTGAAATGGTTCAACGATGCCAAGGGCTTCGGATTCATCGCGCCAGAAGATGGCAGCGCCGATGTCTTTGCGCACCACACCGCCATCAATGCCAAGGGCTTCCGCAGCCTGCAGGAAGGCCAGCGCGTCAGCTACGAGTTGACCCAGGGCCCGAAGGGCGCACAGGCGTCCAACATCACGCCGGCAGCCTGATCCACGACGATTTTCTTGAACCCCGCTCCGGCGGGGTTTTTTAACGCCCGCGCCGCGGTCCGCATGCCGCGCGGCGCCCGGGACGCACGAGGCGCGCCGCCATCGCCATGAAGCCCCTGCACATCGCCATCGTCGGCTACGGCACCGCCGGCCAGGCCGCGGCGCTGCTGCTGTCGCGCGACGGGCACCGGGTGGAGGTGTTCGAGCGCGCGCCGGAACTGGGCCCGGTGGGCGCCGGCTTCCTGCTGCAACCGACCGGCCTGCAGGTGCTGTGGGAACTGGGCCTGCTGGAGGCCGTGCTCGGCCACGGCCGCCGGGTGCACCGGCTGTACGGCGAGACGCCGTGCGGGCGCACGGTGATGGACATGCGCTACGCGCGGCTGGACGCGCGCCTGTCCGGGCTGGGCATGCAGCGCGGGGCGTTGTTCGCGCTGCTGGCCGACGCCTGGGCGGGGCAGGGCGAGATCCACCGCGGCCATGCCATCGAGGAAGTGAGCGAAGACACCCGGCGCATCCGCGACCGGCACGGGCACTGGCACGGGCCGTTCGACCTGGTGGTCGCCGCCGACGGCGCCGGCTCGCGCCTGCGCGGCGCCACCCGGGCGGTCGGCGGGGAAGGGGTCTATCCCTGGGGCGCGCTGTGGTGCCTGGTGCCGCAGGGTGCATGGACCTGGGGCGACGAACTGCGGCAGCGCTACGTGGCCGCGCGCAAGATGATCGGCATGCTGCCGGTCGGCACGCGCCCGGGCGACGACACGCCGCGGCTGAGTTTCTTCTGGAGCCTGCCGGTCGCGGATTTCGACGCCTGGCAGGCGCGCGGCCTGCCGGCCTGGCGCGAAGAGATCGCCGCGCTCTGGCCCGAAGCCGATGCCTGCCTGGCGGGCATCCACGACGCCGCGCAACTCGCGCGCGCCTCCTACCGCGACGTGACCGTGCGCCAATGGCACCGCGGCCGCCTGGTGCTGGCCGGCGACGCGGCGCATGCCATGAGCCCGCAACTGGGGCAGGGCGTCAACATGGCGCTGATGGACGCGCAGGCGCTGCGCGACGCCTTGCGCGGCCACGACGGCATCGACGCCGCACTGGCCGCCTACCAGAAACAGCGCCAGGCCCACGTGGGCATCTACCAGTTCTGGAGCCGCTGGCTGACGCCCGTCTTCCAGTCCGACCGCGACACCGTGGCGAAAGCGCGCGACCTCGCCTTCCTGCCGCTGGGCCGGCTGCCGGGCGGCCGCGGGCACATGCTGCGCGTGCTCAGCGGCACCCAGCACGGTTTGTTCGGCCGACTGCGCCTGGACCCCGCATTCCTCGCCGCGTTGCAATGACGAGACACCTGCAGGAGGGGCTTCAGCCCCGACCGCCGACAGATGCGCTGGTCGGGACTGAGGCCCTCCTGCATGAAGTGGCCTGCTCACATGACATCGATGCGGTACGGCACGTGCATGAGGAAATGCGCGAGAATCGGCCGGCAACCGGGAGTCCGCGATGAACGCATGGCCTGACTTCGAGACACATTGCGTCGACAACCAGCCGCCGCCGTTCGAGGCGCACGATCTGTGGGCCGACGATGCGGCGCTGCGCGAGGGTGTGCTGCGCGAGGGGGCGGGTGGCTTCGCGCCGCGGTTGGCGGTCTATGGCGCGCTTTCGGGCGACGAGCTGTACAGCATCGGTTTCGATGCCAACCGCGACCGGCCGCGGCTGCGCACGCACGACCGCTATGGCCACCGCATCGACACGGTGGAATTCCATCCCGCCTACCACCGCCTGATGGAGGCGGCGAAGGCGCATGGCGTCGCCGGCCTGTCCTGGCACGAGCCGGTGCCGGGCGCGCACGTCGCGCGCGCGGCGTTGAGCTACCTGCATCACCAAGCCGAGGCGGGCACCAGTTGCCCGCTGACGATGACGCACGCGGCGGTGCCGGTGTTGCAGCGCGAGCCGGGATTGCGCGAATGGGCGGAGAAGGCCGCGGCGCCGCACTACGATCCGCGCGACGTGCCCATCGCCGGCAAGGCCGGCATCACCCTGGGTATGGGCATGACCGAGAAGCAGGGCGGTTCCGACGTGCGCACCAATGCCACGACGGCCACGCCGCGCGGCGACGGCGCGTATGCGCTGGTCGGGCACAAGTGGTTCTTTTCGGCGCCGATGTGCGACGGCTTCCTGGTGCTGGCGCAGGCGCCGGGCGGGCTGACCTGTTTCCTGCTGCCGCGGCGGCTGGACGACGGCGCGAAGAACGCATTCCGGCTGATGCGGTTGAAGGACAAGCTGGGCGACTGGGCGAATGCGTCGAGCGAAGTCGAGTTCACCGGTGCGCAGGCGTGGCGCGTGGGCGAAGAGGGGCGCGGCGTGGCGACCATCATCGAGATGGTCATGCTGACGCGGCTGGACTGCATGCTCGGTTCCGCCGCGGAAATGCGCATGGCGTTGGCACAGGCACTGCACCATGCACGGCATCGCCGGGCCTTCGGCAAGCCGCTGGCGGAACACGCGCTGATGCGCAACGTGTTGGCCGATCTGGCGATCGAATCGGAGGCGGCGCTGGCCTTCGCGCTGCGGGTGGCGCGAGCGGTGGACGCCGCGCCGCGCGATCCGGCCGAGGCCGCGTTCGCGCGCATCGCCACCGCGGCCGGCAAGTACTGGATCTGCAAGCGCGCGCCGGCCTTCGTCAACGAAGCGCAGGAATGCCTGGGTGGCGCGGGCTACGTGGAGGAATCGCTCCTGCCGCGGCTGTACCGGCAGGCGCCGCTGAATTCGATCTGGGAAGGCAGCGGCAACATCCAGTGCCTGGACGTGCTGCGCGCGTTGGCGCGCGAGCTGGAATGCGTGCAGGCGATCTCGGCGGAACTGGCCGGCGCCGGCGGGCGCGATACCATTTTCGACGACCACGTCGCCCGCCTGCGCGACGACCTGGCGACGGTGAGCGAAAGCGGCGCGCGCCGGTGGGTGGAGCGGTTGGCGCTGGCGTTGCAGGCGGCCGTCCTGCTGAAGGCGGACAGTCCGGCGGCGGCGTTGTTCGTGCGTTCGCGGCTGGGTGGCGAACACGGCCTGGCCTTCGGCACGCTGCCGGACGACGCTGGCCTGGACGCGCTGTTGCAGCGGGCCCTGCCATGAAGCGGTACCTGCCGATGGGCGCAGGCCGCGCTCTGTTCGCCACGGGCCTGCTGATGCTGTCGTGGACGGCTTCCGCCCAATCGCCGAGGGCCGCGCCGTGGCCGCCTGCATTGCTGCCAGCGGCGCAGCAGGCCGATGCCATCCACGTGTACAAGGCGCAGCGGCGCATGGACCTGCTGCGGGCCGGCAAGGTCATCGCGCATTACCGCATCGCCCTGGGCGGCACGCCGGTCGGCCACAAGCGCCAGCAGGGCGATAGCCGCACGCCGGAAGGCGACTACCGCATCAGCTTCCGCAACCCGCGCAGCCGCTTCCATCTGTCGTTGCGGATCTCCTATCCGGACGAGGCGGACCGCCGGCAGGCCGCGGCGCGCGGCGTCGATCCGGGCGGCGACATCATGATCCACGGCGCCACGCCGCCCGGCTACACGAGCGACTGGACCGAGGGCTGCATCGCGGTGACCAACCGCGAGATGGAGGAGATCTGGCAGCGCGTGCCGGTGGGCACGCCGGTGCGCATCGACCCGTGAACGCGCCGGCCCGGCGCGGCTAGCCCGCGCGGCGGAATTCGGCGGCGACGACCGGCGTGCACAGCCGCCACGCGATCCATCCCAGCAGCGCCGACATCACCACCGCCATGCCGATGCCGAAGACGCGGAAGAACACCAGCATCTGCTGCATCTGCGCGTGCATCTCGTCCGGCACTTCGTGCATGCCGGCGAAAGCCATCGACTGCACCAGGAACACCTGCTGGAAGACGGTGACGCCGATGTTCCAGGCGATACCCAGCAGCAGGAGACCGACGAACAGCCGGCGCGCGCCGTCGTGGCGCCGCAACAGGCCGATGGACGCCGCCAGCATGGCCGCGCTCGCCAGCAGCGCCAGGGCGAAGAAGCCCTCGATGTGGTCGAACAGGAAGCGGGCCGCCGCCGGCAGCGCGGTTTCCGCCTGCATCTGCTGGCGCATCCGCTCCAGCGGGAACAGCAGGTGCAGCATGAGGTTCTGCAGGATGCCGGCCGCCACGCCGAAGCCGCTGAGGGCGATGAAGATCCACGCCACCACGGTGACGAAGGCCGAGCGCGCGGGCGGGGGCAGGGAAGGAGGCGTCGCCGTCATGGCGCCGTCGCCCGTTCAGGCGGGTGGCAGCGGCATGCGCGTGCCCAGGGCGCGCGCGCCGGTGATGATCATGCGCACCATCTCGGACAGTTCGTCGATCAGTTCCCGGTCCTTTTCCGGAGGCAGGTCCATCGCGGTGGCGCCCATGGCGAACACCAGTCGGGTGATCGCGCGCGAGACCAGCGCCGGCTCGTGCAGCGGCGCCTTGTCGCGCGTCGCCAGCCGGATCAGGTCCACCCGCAGTTCCTCCTCGAAGAACTGCAGTTCGCGTTCCACCGCGTGCTTGAAGGCGTCCGAGCCCACGTTGCCCTCGCGCAGCAGCACGTGCAGCAGCTTGTCGTCGGCGCGGAGCTGCTCGATGAAGGCTTCCACCGAGCCGCGCACCACGCTGCGGTCGCTGCTGGCGGCGCGCTGGCGCGCCTCGCCGATGATCTTGCGCAGCGAGCTGCCGGCCAGGTCGATCAGCGCCACCGCCAGTTCGTCCATGTCGCGGAACTGGCGGTAGAAGCTGTTGGGGGCGATGCCGGCCTCGCGCGCCACTTCGCGCAGGCTCAGGGTGGAGACGCTGCGGTGCGGTCCGACCAGCTTCAGGGCGGCGGCAAGCAGGTCCTCCCGGGAGATGGTCGCCTTGCGGCCGGGGCCGTGGTCGTCCTGGTGCAGCGGGGTCGGGTAGGAATTCACGCGCTCTGGCCGGCATTCGGAGTAGTACGGGCATCATAGCGCCGCAAATTAATATACAGGTGTATAGACATGCGTCTCTGCATCGGTATAGTGGCGGCCATGAGCGCTCAGTTCTCACCTCCCCGGCGCCGGCCGGGAGCCCTGAAACGCCTGGTCGGCCCCCTGGTCAAGCCGGACGTGTTCGATTTCTGGTCCACCCGGCTGCACCGCACCTGGACCTGGGACCGCCCGATGGCACGGCTGGTGGCGCGCGAAGCCGCCTCCGCCGACGCCGTGACCCTGCTGCTCCGGCCCAACCGCCATTGGGCCGGCCACCGCGCCGGCCAGCACGTGAACCTGGGCGTGGAGATTGGCGGCGTGCGCGTCACCCGCAGCTACAGCCTGACCGCGCCGCCGCGGGCCGACGGCCTGCTGCCGGTCACGGTGAAGGCCATCGAGGGTGGCCGCGTCAGCAACCACCTGTGCCGTGAGGCCAGGCTGGGCGAGGTTTTCGAGCTCGGCCAGGCGTTCGGCGACATGACCCTGCCCGAGGCACCGACGGACGCGCCACGCCTGCTGCTGGCGGCCGGCAGCGGTATCACCCCGATGATCGCGCTGGCGCGGGAACTGGCCGCGCGCGGCATGCCGGGCGAAACTACCCTGCTGTACTGGGTGCGCCGCCGCGAGGAAGCCTGCTTCCTCGACGAACTGCGCGCGCTCGCTGCCGCCCACCCGCGCTTCCGCTTCCGCCTGCTGCTGACGCGCCAGGCCGCGGCGTCGCCGGATGAGGGCGAAGGCCGCATCGATGCGGCATCACTTGAAGACAGTCTGGCCGGGCCGGCGCAGATGCACGCGATGGCCTGCGGGCCGGGCGGTTTCGTCGAGGCCGCGCGCGCGTTGCTCGCCGGTCGCGTCGCCGCGTTCCAGGCCGAAGCCTTCACCCTGCCGCCGCGCGCGGTCGCCGAGGACGGCGAAGTGGAGGTACGCCTGCAGCGCAGCGGCCGCACGCTGCGCCTGGCGCGCGGCCTGTCGCTGCTGGAAGCGCTGGAAGCGCAGGGCCTGAAGCCCGACTCCGGCTGCCGCATGGGCATCTGCAATAGCTGCGCCTGCGGCAAGGCTGGAGGCAGCGTGCGCCACCTGCCCAGCGGCGAACTCGCCCACGAACCCACGCAGGCGCTGAAGCTGTGCATCCACAGCGCCGCCACCGACCTGGAACTGGACCTGTAATGAGCACGCGCACCTCCGCCGCCCGCAACCGCAGACTCAACGCCGAGGAACTGGACCGCTTCGGCGAGGAACTGGACGCGCTGCGCGCGCGCACCGTCGCCACGCTGGGTACGCGCGACGCGCGCTACATCCGCAACATCGTCAAGGCCGTGCGCTACGCCAACCTGGCCGGGCGCGCGCTGCTGTTCGCCGCCGCCGTGGCCGGCGGCCTGTGGCTGGCCGACAGCGCGGTGGGCTGGCTGTTCTGGGTGCTGTGGGCTGCCGGCGCGCTGATGTTGGGGCTGGGCAAGATCCTGGACAACATGGAACTGGGCCACAACGTCATCCACGGCCAGTACGACTGGATGGGCGATCCCCAGCTCAACGGCCGCACCTACGACTGGGACATCGTCGCCACCGCCGAGAACTGGCGCTACACCCACAACTTCCGCCATCACACCTATACCAACGTGCGCGGGCTGGACGACGACATCGGCTATGGCTTGCTGCGCATCTTCCCCGAGCAGAAGTGGAAGCCGTTCTACCTGTTGCAGCCGGCGGTCGCGGTGGTGTTCGCGTTGTACTTCCAGTGGGGCGTGGCCATCCAGAACCTCAAGCTGGGCCGCTGGTGGCACGGCAAGATGAGCACCCGCCAACTGCGCGTCAAGTCCGCGCCGGTAGTGCGCAAGATGGGCAAGCAACTGGCCAAGGACTACGTGGTCTATCCCGCGCTGGCGGGCCCGTTCTTCCTGCCGGTGCTGCTGGGCAACCTGGTCGCCAACGGCCTGCGCAACGTGTGGACCTACGTGATCATCTTCTGCGGGCACTTCACCGCCGACGCCGAGACCTTCCCCAAGGAATGCGTGAAGAACGAATCGCGCGGCCACTGGTACCTGCGCCAGTTGCGCGGCTCGTCCAACATCCGCGGCGGTTTCCTGATCAACGTGCTGTCGGGCAACCTGAGCCACCAGATCGAGCACCATTTCTTCCCCGACGTGCCGGCCAACCGCTACGCGGAAATGGCCCGCGAAGTGCGCGCCATCTGCGCCCGCTACGGCCAGCACTACAACACCGGCACGCTGTTCACCCAGTTCGGCCAGGTGTGCTGGCGCATCCTGCGCCACGCCTTCCCCAGCCGCCCGCGCCGCATGGCGTCGCTGGTGCCGGCGGAAGCCGCTGCCTGACGCCAGTCGGGGCTTTACGCCGGCTATTGCAGGAGGGCCTTCACGCCCGACCGGAATGCTTGGGCACCAATGGGAAAGCATCGGGACTGAAGCTCTCTACACGGGAACCCTGCATGCGGCGTGATGCCCGCCGCATCCTCCGCTCCGCGGTCAATCCAGGAACTGCAACCGCGCCAGTTCCGCGTACAGCCCGCCTTGCGCCAGCAGTTCCGCGTGCGTGCCCTGGGCGACGATGCGGCCCTTGTCCATCACCACGATGCGGTCGGCCTTGAGCACGGTGGCCAGGCGGTGGGCGATGACCAGGGTGGTGCGGCCCTGCATCAGCCGTTCCAGCGCCTGCTGCACGGCGCGCTCGCTCTGCGCATCGAGGGCGCTGGTGGCTTCGTCCAGCAGCAGGATCGGCGCGTCCTTCAGCAGGGCGCGGGCGATGGCGATGCGTTGCTGCTGGCCGCCGGACAGGCGCGCGCCGCGTTCGCCCAGCGGGCTGTCGTAGCCGCCGGGCAGCTCGTGGATGAAGTCATCGGCCTCCGCGGCTTCGGCGGCGGCGCGCAGTTCGGCGTCGCTGGCGTCCAGCCGGCCGTAGCGGATGTTCTCCGCCGCGCTGGCAGCGAAGATGGTGGGCTGCTGCGGCACCAGCGCGATCCGTTCGCGCAGGTGCGCCGGGTCGACCTCGCGCAGGTCCGTGCCGTCGATGGAGATGCTGCCGGCCTGCGCGTCGTGGAAGCGCAGCAGCATCGAGAACACGGTGCTCTTGCCGGCGCCGGAGGGGCCGACCAGCGCGACGGTCTCGCCGGGCGCCACGGCCAGGGTGAAGTCGTCCAGCGCCGGCAGGTCGGGCCGCGACGGGTAGTGGAACGACACGTCGTCGAAGCGGATCTCGCCGCGCAGCGGCGCGGGCAGCGCGCGCGGGGTCGCGGGTGCGCGGACCGAGGGCTGCTCGCCCAGCAGTTCGGCGATCCTGCCCATGCCGCCGGCCGCGCGCTGCAATTCGTTCCACACTTCCGCCAGCGCGCCGACCGAGCCGCCGCCGATCAGCGCGTAGAACACGAACTGGCCCAGTTCGCCCTTGCTCATGCGGCCGGCGATCACGTCGTGCGCGCCGGACCACAGCACCAGCACCACCGCGCCGAACACCAGGGTGATGACGGTGGCGGTGACCAGCGACTGCGCGCGGATGCGCTTGCGCGCGGTCTCCACCGACAGCGCTACCGCGTCGGCGAAGCGCGCGAACTCGAACGGCTCGCGCGCGTGCGCCTGCACCGTGCGCACCGCGCCCAGGGTTTCGCTGGCCAGCGTGTTGGCGTCGGCCACGCGGTCCTGGCTGGCGCGCGAGGCCTTTTCCAGCCGGCGCGCGCCCAGCAGGATCGGCGCCACCGCCAGCGGGATGCCGACCAGCGCGTAGGCGGCCAGCTTGGGGCTGGTGACGAACAGCATCACGATGCTGCCGACCACGGTGATGCTGCTGCGCAGGGCCACCGACATGCTGCTGCCCACTACGCTGCGCAGCAGTTCGCTGTCGGCGGACAGGCGCGAGACCAGTTCGCCGCTGCGGGTGCGGTCGTGGAATTCCGCGTCCAGTCCCAGCAGGTGGCCGTACAACTGGCGGCGCAGGTCGGCGACCACGCGCTCGCCCAGCAGCGAGACGAAGTAGAAGCGCGCCGCGCTGGCCAGCGCCAGCGCCACCACCACCGCGAACACGCCCAGGAACACCCGGTCGACGTTGCCGCCGCTGGCGAAGCCCTGGTCGATCATCTGCTTGAACGAGACCGGGAAGGTCAGCGTGGCCGCCGACGCCACGCCCAGTGCGATCAGCCAGGCGGCGAACAGGCCGCCGTGCCGGCGCACGAACGGCCACAGCGCGCGCAGCGTGCCCAGCCGGGCCTTGGTCGCGGGGGGCGTGTTGGCGTCCGTGCCGGTGGTGCTGTCGTTCATCGGGTTTCCAGGTCGAAGCGATTGTAGGAGGGGTTTCAGCCGCGCCCCGACCGTTTCACCGGCTGCATGCGGATGAGCGCGCCGCCGCGCGCCCGTCCGGCACACGGCCGGGTTGCCGGCTTCCTGCCGCGACGCGCGGTCGCGGCTGAAGCCCCTCCTGCAAGCGCCAGGGTTTTCCGGCGGTCATTCCGCGCCGAGGAAGCGCACCCGGTTACGGGTGGCGTCGCGCAGGTGGGTTTTCAAGGCGTCCACCCGGTCGGCGGGCAATTCCAGCGCCAGCGTGGCGCCGTGTTCGTCGAAGCGTTCGCCGCGCTTGTCGGCGGCGTGCGCGGCCAGGGCCGCGTGCACGATGCCCAGGTCGTCGAAGGCGACCGCCAGTTCCAGCGCGCGCATGTCCACCAGCGGCAGGCGCGGCGCGGTGCGCAGGCATTCGGCTGCGGCGCCGCCATAGGCGCGGACCAGGCCGCCGGCGCCCAGCTTGATGCCGCCGTACCAGCGCGTCACCACCACCATCACCCGGTCGCAGCCCTGGCCGTCGATGGCGGCCAAGATCGGGCGCCCGGCGGTGCCGGCCGGCTCGCCGTCGTCGCTGGAACGGTATTCGGTGCCGATCCGGTAGGCCCAGCAATTGTGGGTGGCCGCGGGATCGGAGACCTCGCGCAGGAAGGCCAGCGCCGCCTCCGGCGACGCGACGGGCGCGGCCCGGACGATGAAACGGCTGTGCTTCACCTCCAGCACGTGGGAGGCGGGCGCCGCCAGGGTGTCGCTCATGGGCTTTCCAGCAGCGGGCGCAGGTCGTCGGGGATGCGCTGGAAGGGGTGTTCCTGCACGAACAGGCGCAGGCTGCGCGCGGCGTTGGCGGCATCGCCCAGGTCGCGGCGCAGGCGGATGCGGTCCAGCCATTCGTCCGCGTCCAGGCGGGCGTCCTCGTCCACCGGCACCTGCAGCTCGGTGCGGCGCAGGGTGTCGCGCGCCAGGCTCGCGGTCTCGCCGTAGGCATGGCTTTCGGCGACGGGGGCGGGGGGCGGGGGCGGCGGTGCCGAGGCGGGTGCAGGCGCGGGCGTGGCGAACTTGCCGGCCTTGCGCGCCGCGTCCTCGCTGCGGATCCGCGCAGAGGGCGTGGCGATGCTGTCCAGGGTGCGGGCGGCGTCCGCCGATTCGCGGGCGGTGGCCGCGCGCATGGCCTGTTCGCGCGCGTGCCGTTCGGCCAGAGCGCGTTCCTGCACCTGCATCGCCGCGGTATCCGCCGCAGGCGTCGGAACTGCGGCGGGTGCGGCCACGATGCCCTGGCCGAGCGGAAGGCGGTCCTGCTCGGCGGCGGCCGGCGGCGGGAATGCCTGCGGTGCGACGATGCGCGGAGCCGGCGGCGCTGCGGCCGGGGCTTCCACGCCGCCGGTCAGGCCGGGCACGGCCGGGATCATCGACAGCGGGCTGCGGCGCGGCGGCGCCGGCTGGCGGGCGGCGGCCTCGGCGTTGCGCCGGGC